>DJUV01000332.1 GCA_002440625.1 Rhodobacteraceae bacterium UBA6273
CGAAATCCGCGAAGTTGCGGTTCGTGACCGCACTTGCCCGCACGCGCTTTGGCTGGTTGCCCGGATGCTGGCTGAAATAATGCGCCCGCGCCGCCATGCGTTCGCCGATCATCTTCACGCCCTCGGAGGCGGCGGCATTGACGATCTCGGCCCCGAGGCTTTGCAATTCGTCGAGACTGTCGCAGAAGAAGGTGACCACCATGTGATGTTCGCCAAAGCTCTGGCGCCGGGCTTCGAGATCGTCATGGGCGATGTCGAGTGCTTCGAGGAGCGAGAGCGCCGCGTCGTTCGAGGCCTGCATCTGGCGCTTCTGCCGCCGGATGCGGCCGGCCATCAGGTTCGAATTGATCGGCGTGAAGGATTGGGTGACGATCATGTCGACCGGCAGGTTCAACATGTCGAACATGGTCGCGCGCGTCGTCTCGGGGTAATCGGCGATGGCAAAGCTCTTGCCGAAACGGTGGCCGACGGTGCCTTCCGAGAGTTCAAAGTGATCCTCGCAGAAGGTCACGCGGGTATTTGCGACATTGGCAGCAAGATAGAAGTGTCGCCCCGAGGGCAGGAGCGGCAGTTCACGCCCGGTGTTCAGCGCACCGAGGAACCCCAGAAGCTCGCCCGAGGCGGCCGAGAGGGCGCGTGGCTTCAACTCGGCAAGGCCCGAGGCGAAAACGCCCACCGCCTCTCCCAAACGACGCAGGCGCTTCTCGGTCTCGGCGCGAAGTCGTTCGGGGGCACTGCGGTTCATGAAGGTGAGGAAGCTGCCCGGCGGCGGGCGGTGCAGCACGGTCAGCGTCAGGGTCTTGTCACGCAAGCCGGCCTGGCCGAGGTGTCGGCGCCAAACCTGATCGACCTCTGCAGCGAAACCATCGCCTCGGACCGGCAGAAGATCGGCTTGAATCGCTTTCGAGACCTTATGGACGTAGTAGCTGAACTCTGGCCCCAGCTGCGCGATCAGCCGGGCAAAGAGCGCGGCGATCTTGTCGAGATGGGCATCGTCGGTGGTATAGCTGTTGACGCCCTCAACCCTTATGCATTGGAAAAGTTCGTTGGCACGCGTGCGCACCGTCAGATCGCCGACAAGGCTGACATAGGGCAGCATCTGCGCCAGCCGCGCCTCGCGCGCGGCCCAGCCGGGTAGGGCGGTGCGGGGATCAAGGACCTCGTCACGGGGCATAGCTGTCGCCTCCATGAACGCCACGGTTCCGCGTCGGCGGGGTTTCCTGGAGGCTGGTCATCACCACATCGAGGAAGCGGGGATCCCAGTCGGCGGCTTTCCAGAGCACCGGGTAGAGCACAGCGGCCAGGCCAATCACCGCCAGATGCTGGATCCAGACGAAGAGCATGACCGCGCCGAAAAGCCATACCATCGCATAGAGGATCGGCAGGCCGAGGAGCTTTGGCGGGCGGACGAGCCCGAGAAAGAGGGGCGAGCGTTCGGCCATGGCCATGACCCTTACGGCCCGCCGCCGAAGACGGCAGCGACGATGGTGGGGGCGGCGGCGACCCCGGCGATGCCGACCAGGACCCAGAGCGCCTGGCGCAGGTCGATGATGTTGAAGAACCAGGAAAGGAAGATGCCGAGGACGGCGAGCGTGGCGATGACGACTCCCAGGGGGCCGGTCAGCGCATCGACGATGCCCTGCAGGAGGCTCTGGATCGGTGAGAGGTCGATGCTCTGCGCCATTGCCGGACCGGCAAGGAGGATGAGAAGGACCGTGAGGCCGACGCCACAAGGCGATGTCATGCGGGCCAAGATCATGTGGGGGAATGTCATCATGTCTCTCCTTCCAGCCGGGCTGCGGTGGCCAGCACGCGCCGGACATGGGCCTCGGTCTCCGGGTAAGGGGGAATGCCACCATGTTTGCGCACCGCCTCGGGCCCGGCGTTATAGGCGGCAAGGGCAAGGCGCAGATCGCCGAATTCGGCCAGCATCATCGCGAGATAGCGCGCCGAGCCGTCGAGGTTCTGCCGCCAGTCCGCCGCATCGACGCCGAGTGCTGTGGCCGTGTCGGGCATCAATTGCCCGAGCCCGATGGCGCCCTTCGCTGAGACCGCGCGCGGATCGTAGCCGCTCTCGATCTCGATATTGGCGCGGTAGAGGGTCAGCCAGTCGGTGACGGAAAGCCCCGCGGCGCGCAGACCAGGATGGGCTGCGTAGCGTAGCGCCACTTCTTCGATCCCGGCGAGGATCTTGGGGTGTGGGGCGCGGACCGGCGCCGCAACAGCAACACGGAGGTCCTTCGTGGATTTGTCGGCCCGGTCCGCGCCAGTGATGATCAACGGGTCGGCTGCCGATCCCTGTCCGATACCGTCATTGTAGTTGCGCGAAAAGCGGTCTTGAGATTGCGACGGGGCGAGCGACCCGTCGCCCTGCATCACCAGGACCAGCTCGGCAGGGGCCGGTGATGCCAGGATTATGACGAGAGCGGCGCTAAGACCGGATGCGCGCCAGTTCTTCGCTCGAGAGCTTGTGCACCGTTCGCCGCCCTTCCTCGAGCGGCACATCGGCATGACCGAACCCAATACCCTGCAGGAAGGAGATGACGCCGGTGACCGTCTTGATTTCGCGGATGCGGATATCGCTGCGCGAGGTCCGGGTTCTTGCCGTGACCAGAAGCTTCTCGACGCCGTCATCGCTGACGACGCGCAGAATCCAGCTGCCGTGCCAGTTCGGACCCTTGCGGAAGGCGTCCTCCCGGCACAGGACCTCGACGCGATGACCGCTGGCGGCCAGATCGCGGAATCTGGGTTCGGTGACCACATTTGGTGCTTCTTCGGTTAAATCCATCACCCCGATCACGCTTTCCCTGAAGGCGTAGATCTGGGCCGCAGCTCTTGCAGCCCTAATCTACAATGATATATTATCGACACGCAAGATATAATCTAGATGCGCCAGGCAGATTGTCAGCGCAGAACACGCATAAGCGTCGGCATGGTAACGATCAAGAACATAAGGGAGTTGGACAATCCGCGGTTGCGTCTGCCGAGATCGGCGCAAGCGATAGCCCTGTTTCTGATGCTCGCGGGCATGGCCCAGGCCGAGACCTGCCTCGCGCCCGAGCCACCCTTCGTGCCCGCCGATTCTCAGGCCCTGCGCGACTATGACGAGATCATCCGGCGCGACTTTGAACTCTATTTCCGCGACATCCAGGCCTATTTCCGCTGTCTCGACACTGAGCGGGCCCGCGCCTTTGTAGAGGCGAAGGGAGTGAGCGAAGCCTATGCACGATTCCTCGGACAGGCAGAGCGATAGTTGCCGGCCACCCGCCACGGCTGCTGTCCGTTCTGTGCCAGCTGGCCGATATCACCTAGTGCCGGTGGCCGAGCAATCCCGCCACGGCAACGCCGGCCCAGAATATGTATGGTGGCATGGAGAGTGAATAATGCCCGCAGTTCAATTGAAGCACCCTGGGTGTTGCGCCGACATCGTTCAGCCCTTGCAAGAGCCGTTGGGACAGCTCCGGCAAGACGACCCTGTCTCTCAGGGCAAGAACCATCTGGAGGTCGAGCCCGGGCCGTGCCAGCCGACGGAGGTGGCGTTCTTGGTCGACGGGCCCCCAGGCTCTCCGAAGGCTGGCGAGATCGATCGCCGGCTCAAGGCTTTCGCGTATTGATCTTGTGGCGCGACCGGTCCAGACCATATCTGCCAGACTGCCTGCCGTCAGCAGAAGGGCCGCTTTTGACACTGCCTTGTCATGCGCCGCGATCAGTCCCGCGACCCAGGACCCGAGGCTCAATCCGAGAACCGAGATTTCACGATAGCCCTCCTGCTGCAGCCAGCGGATGAGCTTCCGTCCATCCCAGACGGCCTGCCGCATCGACTGAAGGGTCCGGCCGAGACTTGGGCTGAGCATGTAGTCTGCATGGGACGCGCCGGGCCGGCTGCGCTCAAAGTGATAGGGCATGGCAATCTCGAAAACCGTGAGGCCGCGCCGCGCGAAGAACCAGGCAAGGTGACGATATTGCGTAGAGGCATTCCAATGGTGAAAGACCACAAGCGCCCGATCCGATCGACCACTCGCGGTCACCCTCGCCCAGACGGTATTGTTCTCGACAATATCGGTGGTCATATCCGACGGAAACCGGATCCTCCGATCTTCGATCTCGAAATCCAGGTTGCTGCAGCGAGGCTCATCGAAGAAGGCAGGGTCCGATGTGGCCTTGTCCGCAAGCTCGCAGAACGCAGTGACCGAGCCAGCGGATCGCGCGTCGGGGAACGCGAGCTCCGTGTCCAGAGCGAAATTGACCGCTGTCTTTATCGCGTCACCCCGAGCCGCGCGGCGCTCATCCCTGTGATCAAGCCATCTATGGTACACTGGAAATGCCTCGTTGATCGGAACGCCACCAGGCCCCGAATTGTGGATTGACCAGGCCATAGGTCGCCGGCAGCAGCGCGAAGCCCAGCAAGATCGAAAAACCAGCAAAAGCTCCGATCAGCGCGTATCCGAGGGCAAGCAACGAGACAACCGCAGACATCACCCAAAGTAGACCTCGCTGCGGCCTCCCGTCGCCCGCGCCCTGATTGCTCCAGACCTCGTGGCACCGCATGACGGCATGCACGAAAACGGCACAGCTGACCACCGTCACCAGGAGGCTGCTGTAATGAGTCGGCGTGGTGAAGCTGCGTAGGTTATCTGCGGGTTCTCTTGCCGTGAAAACGGACTGCAGATCGGCAGAGAGCCAGGCAAGGATGCTTACGGAAGAGCTCGTCAGATAGGCGCTTTGCAGCTTCATGCAGATGGCGATCAGGATGCCAAGAATGGTAGAGCGAAAAGTCGCGCTCAGCAGCTTAATGTCGGCTTCTGCCGGGCCTGACGTGCCGCCCGGGCCATGTCGGGCACCCGATCTGCTGCCGAACGCTCGATAATCGTCGGCAAGAGTATAGAGCAAAATCAGGCCTGCGAAGAACAGATAGAAGCACAGGCTCATGTAGAGATAGGCAAGGCCGGTAAACAGGATCGACTGCGGCACCGTTATGATGTCGGGACGCAGAATCGCGATGGCGCCCCAATCCATTGCGAAATTTCCGCGATCGCCCCGGAGCAATGGCAGCAAACTCGTCACCATCCACTGGAAAAGCCCAGCGAAGGGCAGGCAGAGCGTCAGGACCGCCCAGTAGGTGAAACCGGTTGCCTCGACCTGCCTTGCCCAGGCTGCACCAAGTTCCGCCTGGTCTGCCTCCTGCGCAAGGGCTGAACGCCCATCGGCCTTCCAATAGGCGAGCAATGCGGAGACGACAAAGAAATGGAGCGGCATGAACACCATGAAGAGGAAGGTCCAGTTCGGGGCCCAGAGAAACCCAACCTGTTTGACGGTGCCATCGGCACGGGCGTAGGTGACGCTGTGAACACCGAGGAAATACGAGAAAAACCCGAGTGCGACGGCGCCCGCGAAGACCAAGGCGGGCAGATCGAGCTGCGAGGGACGGCTGAAGACTGCTTCTGATCGTCTTGCGAGACTGAGCGAACGTCTGGGCCCGACGCGTGTGCTCCCCGGGGTTTCGCCTGGTGTCGTGCCAGGGGCGAATACAGCTTCCCCATGCATATCTCGTCTGCTCTGCTCGCGTCTTCGGGCCACCAGCCGCGCCTGTGCCGCGCTCAGCTCCGCCTGCCATTTGCTTGTCGCTTCCGGATCGTCGCATCCGAACACGCGTGCCAGCCAACGGATGTTCTCGGAACTGATCCCCTTGTCGTTGTCCTGAAACCAGAGCTGAACTGTCCGCAGATCGATCCCGGATCGATTGGCGTCGATCTGCGAGATCGCCGTCGCAAGCAACTCGGGGGTCCATGGCCCGGCTGGAAACCCGCCCAGGTCCACAGGCCGGCCTGCACCGATGGTACAAAGTTGCTGAAACAATTTCTTGAAATCACTCCCGTCCTTCGACGGGGGAACAAAATACTTACCGTTCTTTATCAATGAGGTATCCGCTCTGATTTCGCTCCGTTTCGTCGTCTTTCGTGTCGTTTCGTGATCTCCGTCACCTCAGAGTGCAACCAAAAGGAGAAAGAGTCCACAACCTATGCGGGATATGGCGATGATCGAGGAACGACTTGAAGCGGAGGTCATTGCCCGACTGCTCGCAGCGGACCGCAAACGCGCGGTTGGCCTGGTTTATCTTTGGAATACGGGGGAACTCTCGTTGCTCTGGACCGGACAGAGATCGGCGGCGAGCTTCCTGGAACCCCTGTGTCACCTGGAGATCCTGATGAAAGCCAAATCCGCGGCTGCAGCAGAGACAACCGCGTTCCTGGATTCACTCGTGCTGCACGGCGGGCCAGACGGACAATGCTGAAGAAAGCTCAGTAGTTCACCTGTTCGAAACCATAGTCGCCGAAGGAGTCCCGCCACTCGACGAAGACCGAACGGTGATTGACGCGAGGACAATCCTGCCCCCAGGCTTCAAGTCCGGAATGCGCCTCCGGCAAGGTGGCAATTGTTGTCACCGCCCATGAGAAATCCCCCTGTGCTCCGTAGCTACCAAGACGAATGCTTGCGCGACGCCTGCACTCCCCTTCGCGGCTGTTCCATTCCTGCCGGGCGTAGCTAACATCGAAAACCCGGATCGAGCGCACGAAGTCGAAGGCCGGCCCACTGATGTCGATATCCGCTTGGTCCTGAATCAGGAGCGGCATCAGATCTTCAGGCAGCCGCGTAGGTCGCGCCACTTGTGAGATGGGGGCGGGCGTTGTCGCAGAAACTTCCATCCAAGAGGGTTCGCTGGCGAGGCTCTGGGGTAGGGGCAGGGGCGCGGTACCACTGAGCAAGATGTCATAGAGGCGGGCCTTCTGCCCGCCCTTGTTGTCGGACAGATAGGACGCTCCCATCGGACAACGCCAAATCTGAAGCGGTGGCTCCACAGGCCAGGGCGTGATGCGGCGGATAAACTCGGCCCGTGCACGCGCGCAGGGAACCGATGCCGGCCAGCCACCCGAAAGGCACAGAAGGATCGCACAGTCGATCGGGTAGGTCTGGGCAGCGGCCTTCGTTGCTGCGCCCGGAAAACTGAAGGCGGCAACAATTGTGGCGAGGGCAAGTTTTGCTGGAAGACTCGGCATGACAGAGACTCTGATTGCTGGGAACGTTCGTGAATCAAAGTATAGCAACGATTCACTAAATATACTATTGATCTTATCGCATGCGATAGCAAGTCTGGCAAGAGGTTGAACGCTACTCCGGCTCGAGAGCGTACTCTGAGGATCATCCCCATTGCTCGGCGGTAAGTCTGTGTCCGGATTCGTCAGGTTTCCCCCGGTGGCGCGATACACATTCAGGTCGTGCCAGAGCGCCATGGCCGCATCACTGAGAACCGAGGCGTGAGAGGAGAAGGTGCGGTCGGAATAGCCCGCGAACTTGTGGAAGGATTGTACGGCGCTCGAGTGCATCAACTCGTGCTTACGTTCATCATTTCGCAGCGGTTGACGCCGCAGCCGAGATGGAAGCAAACTTGAGGATGGTCGAGTTGCTACTTTTGAACGATAGCAGCTCTGCGGCGGCGAGGATCTTGCACCCACTGGTCAGGCGCTCCAGCATTGCCGTTGTACGACATTGTCAAAAACTCACGCATCAACTTGAAAATCTTAATGGGAAACTGTTTGGAATGTGTAAGCCGTGCCACGCACTCAATCGAGCTGTAAGCATGGATCAGATAGTCAAAATCGAACGACGAGTAGCAACAGAACCCGCAGCACTCATATCGTGGATGCTGGACGACAAGCGGTGTCGTCGTGTCAAAGTCGCGCAGTCCTGCGCCGGACCTGCCGGATGCTCATGGCCTTACCGCCACAGCCTTCGCTCATGCTGCCGTCGAGAATCCGGAAAAGAACTTCCACGCGCTGAAGCTCGTGCTCGCTCATCAGAAGTTATCCGTCTTGGTCAAGGAGCCGCGTCGGCCCATTTTCGGTCATCTCGGATCAGTGCGTTGGCAAGGATTAGGAGCTTGCGCATCACCGCCGTGATGGCGAGTTTGGCTGGCTTTCCCGCGCTGCAGAGCCGCTGGTAGATCTGGCCGAGCTGCTGGTTGTGCCGGATGGCGACCAGCGCCGGCATGTAGAGTGCCTTGCGCAGTCCGCGTCGACCGCCGCCGATGCGCGACCTCCCTTTCCATACGCCTGACTCGCGGGTGATCGGGGCGAGCCCGGCGAGGCTGGCGGCCTCCTTGCCGTCCAAGGTGCCCAGTTCGGGCATTTCGACGATCATCGCGACAGCCGCGACAGGGCCGATTCCAGGAACCGACATCAGGATCCCGAAACGATGCGCGAGCCCGGGATCGTTCGCGACGAGGCGCTGCAGCTCGGTGTCGATCTGCGCGATCTGGCTTTCGACCTGCTTCAGACGCGCGCGGAGCTGGGCCAGGACAACCTTGTTGCGCGCGCCATGCAATCGGTTGCGGCATGCCGTGCGATCCTTGACCAGACCGATGCGGGCGATGTGCAACTCCCTGATTTCATGCATGCTGTCGGTGCGAACAGGTTTGGCATCGAGATCGAGCACCGCCCCCATCCGTGCGAGCATGGCAGCATCGACGCGGTCGGTTTTGGCACCATACCCCGCAGCCTGGGCAAACCTGCGCGCGCGACCGGGGTTCACCTTGACCAGTGCATGGCCCGCGGTGTCCAGAACCCCCTCCATGTCGCGATGGTAGCGCCCGGTCGACTCGTAGACGACACGGACGCGAGTCTTGCCGATCCAGCGGCGCATGGCTGCCAGCCCTGCCTTGTCATTGCCGAACCGGATGTGTTTGCCGTCGGAAAGACGGTGGATGTCGAGTGTGTCTTTGGAAATGTCGACGCCGATGGTATCGTGCATTGCCTTTCGTCTCCTGTGCTTGTCGTACGGGGCAATGCCGTGGCATCCCCCACCTATCCGTTCAGGACATGCGAAAGGCGGGGGCGATCCAACTTCTGACCGGTCCTTGGGAACCTCCATCCTTTCGACCCGTCCCCCGCCGCTCTCCGGCATGTATGAGGTGCCGGAGAGCGGCTCCCGTATCGCACAGGAGCCGGGACGATTCTTAAGACAACCCATCCCACGGCCAATCTCCCGCGACGTGCCAGAACGCCGGAAGGGTGACACTTCTACTTTGCTCAAGTGGGACATTTCTACTTTGCGCTGTGGCTTCAGGCCGAAGTGCGCATTTGACCGACGCCCAGCTTAGGGCAGGGGACCAGCCCCGGCGAGCACCTTTTCGCGGAAGACTTCGGCGGGGGTCCGGTAGCCCAGACACTTGCGGGGCGTGGCGTTGAGGCGCTGACAAATCGCCGCCAAATTGCGGTTTGTCAGCGCCGTCGTGTTGGTCTCGCGGGGCAGATAGCGACGGGCGCGGCCGTTGGTGTTCTCGTTGGTGCCCTTCTGCCAAGGCGACTGCGGATCGCAGAACCAGGTGGCGACGCCGAGACCGGCTTGCAGATGCGGCCAGGCCAGGAACTCGAAGCCGCGGTCGAAGGTGATCGAGCGCCGGGCGTGGAACGGCAGGGGCGAGAGGCCCGAGATGATGCCCTCCATTACGGGCTTCGACTTCCGGTCGGCATTCTTCAGGAGTAGGGTAAAGCGGCTGACTCTTTCGACCAGGGACTCACGTTGGCTTGGCCCAACTCCTTGCGAAACTGGATCAGGTCACCCTCCCAATGACCGAATTCTGTGCGGGCGTCGACGACCTCCGGACGGCACTTGATGGACAATTCATCAGCAAATCTATGGGCTTGGCTACGACGCTTTCCACGGCCTCGCCTGCGACGGCGATGCTCGGGCAAATGACGCCACAGATCGATGGCATGGCCATCTTTGGAATAGGCGAACTGATAGATGGTCTCGTGGCTGACCTGCAGGTCACTACCGTCCAGGCGCAGACGACCCGCGATCTGCTCCGGCGTCCAACCCGTCTTCAGTCGATCAACGACGGTGTTGCACAGACCGCCATAACGGATCAGTTTGCGCAGTCCTGCACGGCGGGACTCGGCTTTGGATTGGGCGTTCAGGGCGTAATAGCCGGAGAGATGCTGCAGCTCGGCATCGACAAAGCGGTTGCGCTTCAGCTCGCGGTGGATCGTGGCGCGGTGGCGGCCGAGACGCTGGGCGATCTCCAGGACCGGCATCCTGGCATCGTGCCATCGGGCGATCTTGCGCCGGTCTTCGATGCTGAGGTGAACATAAGAGCGGGGCATGCGAATCCTCCTTTGGGCAAAGCATTGTTTTTGCTCAAAAGTCGCACTTCAATCTTGAATCCACCCGCCTGCAAACGCTTTTCGCATAATCAAGGTTATGTAATATATTGATTTCATTGAGTAATCATTCCTTCCAGAATTTGGGGCGCGCGGCGTAGTCGGCACCAAAGGCATTGAGCCCAGCCTGACCGCCACCGAGCGCCGTCAGCAGAGGCCCGAGCGCCTTCAGATCGACGTTGAGAACGGTCGAACCGCGTGGGGAACGAGACAGGACCAGCCGCTGGCCGGGGATCGGGTTCAGCACAAAGTCGAGCTCACCATCGGTCAGGCGGAAGCTGTCATAGTCGCTTGAGGCCGCTTCGCCGTTCGGGAAGAGAAGCTGGTTCGGCAGCGCCTCGAGGATCGAGCGGGCTTTGGAACCACGGATCTGGCTCGGGAATTGGGTCATCATGACGACGACGACATTCTTCTTCCGGGCCGTCACCAACCATTCGGCGAGCTTCTTCGCGAAGTATTCATCGTCGAGAACCTTCCAGGCCTCATCGATCAGGATCAGTGTTGGGCGCTTTTCTTCGATCAGCATCTCGATGCGGCGGAAGAGATAGCCGAGGATCGCGGTGCGTTCGGTGCCGAGATCGAGGATCTCGGTGAGATCGACGGCAGTTACGTCATGGCTGGCGAAATCCACCACCGGTTCTTTGGCCTCGCCGAAGACCCAGCCATAGCGCCCGTCCGGCCCCCATTCACGGAGCCGCTGCGCCAGATCGAGACCATCGCCGACATCGCCGAAGAGTTCCTGGAAGCTCTGGAAGTTCCGCAAACCTTCACGCGCCTTGCCGTTCTGGGCGATGGCGGATTTGAGAGCCTCGGACTGCAACAGTGTCATCGGGCCGGAGCGGGACTCGAGGAGCGCCACCAGCCAATCGAGAAGCCAGGCTTCTCCGCGCTCTCCGGCCTCGGTGGCGAGCGGGTTCAGCCCTGTCGGGCGTCCCGCGCGCACTTCGGCATAACGACCGCCAAGGGCGTGCACGGCCATTTTGAGACCGGCTTCCTTGTCGAAGATGATCGTCCGTCCGCCTGCCCTTTGCGCTTGGGCGGCAAGGAAGGCGACGGTCGTGGTCTTGCCCCCACCGGATTTGCCGAGAACGAGGGTGTGGCCATTGGTCGGCTCTGCGGCAGGATCACCCGGTTCATGGAAGCTGAAACGGTGCAGCGAGCCCTGCAGCGTCTGAAAAGCCGTGATCGGCGTCGCCCAGGGAAGGCGCGCCTTTTCTGTCCCGGTATCGGCGGCGTGGAGGGCAGCCATATCCGCGAAATTGATCGACGACACTGTCATGTCGCGCGCCCGGTAGTCCATGTTTCCGGGATGTATCGCGAAGAACGTGGTTTCGAGGGCTGTGACCTCGCGCACGAGCCGCATGCCATTCTGATGCGCAATGCCGCGGATGCGTGCGACCTCTGAGTCGAGGGCTGCTTCCGTCTCGGCAAAGACAGTGATCGTCATCTGATGCACACCAAAGCCAAGCGCGCCACTCTCGGCCTTGTCCGCCGCCTCGAAGAGCTGAGCCTCGACAGTCGCAGCGATGTCCTCCGCTGATCGCATTTGAACCGCGCCGGGTTTGCCGGAGGCTGATTTGGGTTAGTTACGCGGCCATGGGTTCAGTTTCCAGAGCAGCATAGAAGTTTGCTTCTGCCTCGGCGGGCGGAATGTTCCCGATCGGCTCGAGGAGGCGGCGATTGTTGAACCAGTCGACCCATTCCAGTGTTGCGTATTCCACAGCCTCGAAGCTGCGCCATGGACCGCGACGATGGATGACTTCTGCCTTGAAAAGCCCGTTGATCGTCTCGGCCAGCGCATTGTCATAGCTGTCGCCGACGCTGCCGACCGAAGGTTCGATACCCGCTTCGGCCAGCCGCTCTGTGTATTTGATCGACAGATACTGGCTTCCACGGTCGCTGTGGTGAACCAGCCCCATGCCCTTTGCCGGGCGACGGTCATGGACCGCTTGTTCGAGTGCGTCGAGAACGAAGCCGGCATGAGGCGAAGTGCTGACGCGCCAGCCGACAATCTTGCGGGCATAGGCGTCGATGACAAAAGCGACATAGGCGAACCCTTTCCAGGTCGCGACATAAGTGAAATCCGACACCCAGAGCATGTTTGGCGCAAGCACGCGGAACTGGCGGTTCACACGGTCCAGCGGGCATGGCTGCTTTTTGTCCGGGATCGTCGTCTTGTGCGGCTTTCCCCGAATAATGCCTTGAATACCCATGCTCTTCATCAGCCTCGCCACCGTGCATCGGGCGACATCGAACCCCTCCCGGCGCAGTTGCCGCCAGATCTTGCGTGCGCCGTAGACCTGCCAGTTGGCGTCGAAAACACGCTGGATCTCAGGCCGAAGCGCCTCGTCGCGCTTGGCGCGATCCGACAGAAGCGCCGGATCGGCACGCCTGACCACATGCTCATGATAGGTGGACGGGGCGATCGGCAGCAGCTTGCAGATCGGCTCGACCCCGTGTTCACCGCGATGCTCATCGATGAACTTGACCATCACTTCGACCGGCGGTCGAGCTCCGCCATCGCAAAATACGCTGACGCCTTGCGAAGGATCTCGTTCGCCTGACGCAGCTCGCGGTTCTCGCGTTCCAAGGCCTTCATCCGCTCAGCCATCTCGCTGGAGACGCCTGCACGCTTGCCGCTATCGACCTCGGCCTTCTTGACCCAGTCATTCAAAGTCTGCGGCGCGCAGCCAATCTTCGCGGCAATCGACATCACCGCCTGCCAGCGCGATCCATGCTGCCCCTCATTGTCGAGGACCAGACGCACGGCACGTTCGCGCACTTCAGGGGAAAACTTGTTCGTTGTCTTGCTCATGATGCTCCATCCTACTCAGGAGTTGGAGCCTCCGGCAAACCCGGCGCGGTTCACATTTGAGCCACGCGGCGCTTCACCCGCTCGGCGATGCTCCCGCGTTCAATCGGCGTATAGCTGTGCGTGATGATCGTATCCTGCGCGGCCCCAAGCGCATCGAGCATTCCGGGCCAGGTCGCAGTGGCATAGGATTTGACATAGAGGACGGCGGCAAGTTTTGGCTTGGCCGCACCCTCTTCGATCTCGACCAGGCCCTTGCCGAACAGCACGGAGGCTCCGGCAGCGTCTTCCGCGAGGAGGCAGTACGGGCTGCGCGGATGCGCCCGCAACTCACCAGTCAGAAGCGAGGCGTAGAAGCCAACCAGACTGCCGTCACTGATCTTCATCCGGCGGGTTTTGATGCCGAGACCGGTCTCGAGGATGGAGGACACCTCGCGAAGTTCTTCCAGACGGCGGGCGGTGTCTTCGCCCCAGACACGGGCCGCAGCCCTGCCAAAGAACGGCACGGCCAGCGGTGCCACTTGTCGCCGAACCACTGTCAGGATCAGGACAGAGTCCTGCAGGTTGCGGCGGGTGAGCTCCCTGCCCCAGGCCTTGTCGATGTCGGCCGCAAAGCTGAGCCCATGGATGGGCACCATGCCGGTGTCCGCTGGTCGCATCATCCGGTGCAGATAGAAGGTGAACCGCTCGTCGAGCGTGTCGAGGAGATGCGCGAAGCCGGCCCGAAGGGCTGAGACCGTAGCCGCGCCTGACGTGACCCCGTCGATGCCCGTCACTTCAAGTGACAGCATCAGCGCATTGTCCCGGGTGCGGACGACCTCGTCATCAAGCTCGATGACGTAAGGCAGATGGGCATAGATCTTCGGGCTGGCCGGGATCAGCCGCCCTGCCCTGCTCCTTGGCATCGTACGTTCAAGAAACATGGTGCCGCCTCCGGTTCAGGATGGCGAGCGGCGTCACCTGCATCATGACGGCAAAGACGTGATGCCCGTTGGGGTTCACCTTTGTGGCGAAGCGCGCAAGCCCGTACCAGACCGGTGCGGTCAGGAACCACCAAACCGGCTTGAACAAGATGAAGGGCAGCACGGTCATCGCTCCCACTGCCATGGCATAGGGCATCGGCAGGCCGAGAAACTTGGCTTGCCGCGAGAGCCCGAGGATGACCGCGCTTTTCTCCATCTCGCGCTCCCTTTAGCTGAAAGAGGTGCGCAGATTGGCAACAATGGTCGGACCTGCGAATACCAGAAAGGCCCCAACCACAACCAACGCCACCCAGGCCCAACTGATGCGGTTGAACGCTGCAAGGAAACCGGTCACCACAAAGGCGATACCAAAGAATGCAGTCGCAAGGACGCCCCGGAAAGATGCCAGAAGGCCTGTCGCGACCTTCTCAGCTTTCGTGAACACGACCTGCGCGAGAGCAGGTTCAGCCTGAGCCAGCAACAGGGTGCAGAAGGTCAGGCCCAGAAGAGCCAGTGTGGAAGTGCGCATAGTTTGGTTTGTCCTTTTGATCAGAGATCGGCGAGGAGGCGGTCGTAAACCGCCATCACCTTTACGATGTGAGATTGGGTCTCGTCATAGGGCGGGATGCCGTCGTATTTGCGCACGGCTTCCGGCCCGGCGTTATATGCGGCAAGCGCAAGCTCAAGGCTGCCGAACTCGGCCATCTGCTCGAGGAGGTAGCGTGCGCCACCGTCGAGGTTTTCGATCGGATCTGCCGGGTCGACACGGAGGTAGTCCGCCGTCCCGGGCATCAGCTGAGCGAGGCCCAGGGCCCCGGCATGACTGACTGCCCCTTGGGTGTAATTGCTTTCGACCTTGATCATGGCTTGGAAGAACGCGGCCCATTCGGCCGGTGAGAGGTCCAGCGCCAAGAGAGCCGGATCATCCTGATGGCGGGCTGCAATCAGCCGGATCGCGGGTAGCACCTCAGCCAGTGCCGCAACGCCCTTGGAGCTGAAAGAGACGTCGACTGTCTCCCCCTCCCCTTCCCGGGCCTCTTCTTCCGGTTCTTGCCGCGTCGGGGCGATCAGTTTGCCCTGTCTGTCATAGCGCAGGACGGAAGTATCTATGGTGGCGAGCTCGATCGCTGTCCCCTGCCCGCCCCTGTCATTCCACCGGATCACCTCGGCCTGCGAGGCTCCGCATGCCGCGCCGGACATCGCCAGCGACAGCAGGCACGTCGAGATGATCGAGGGCAAGCTTGCCGAAGGCGAGGCCGAACATGCCGATCGGGGAATTGACGATCCGTTCCCGCGCAAGGGCTGTGACCAGCATGAAGCGCTCGCCTGAAGCATTGACCACATAGAACAGCCACTCGCCGGAAAATCGCCCCTCGGGGTCCGGAGCCGACACACACTCGATCTCAACAGTCGCTCCTTCCATTGCCGCCATCTTGCGGAAATCGCGTTCCAGCAAGACGGGCAAAGCACGTCTTCTTGTCGTCATGGGTTCCCCTCGGGTTCGATCTGTCGGGGATCGTTGTAACGGAAAGTTTTCCGTGCGGCGATGCCTAACAGAAAGTCTGGCGCATACAACGTAAAAATGACAAACACGATAAAATAAGTCCGGTTGGCGATCGACAAGGGTCGCACCTCGTCGGCCAGAAGAGCGGGCGGATGCCGGAAGAAGGATCAAAGGTGTCGATGAAATCCGATGGCCGAAATACTTCGCACTGCCTTCGAAACAAGGGAAGTCGCCCCCTGTTTCCGCTACCGATCCGAGGGCGGCTTTTACGTCGGGTGGGCGTGCTGCGTGTCGCACGCGCCGTCGTAATGTGCGCCTTGTTCGTTATGGTCCCCGCCTCAGCACAACCTGAGGTGATTCGGTGTCTGCCCCCCGAAGCACCGATGACCGAGCTGCCAGTCGACGTCCTGGCCGAGTACCGCGCAGAAATCGCGGCCGAGTTCGAAGCGTATTTCGCGTTGATCACGGAACATATCGCCTGCCTCGATGAAGAGCGCGCCCGAGTCCTAGACGAGGCCCGTGCTGCGACCAAGGCCTACACCCGCCTCATCAACACCATCCCTGTCAGAAAGGACCTCCCGTGAAACGTCACTTGCCCGCCCTGCTCATTGGTCTTGGGCTATCGACCGCCGCCGTCTCACCGGCGGCTGCCTATCCGGTCGACTGCGCGATCCTCCTGTGTCTCGCCGGGGGCTGGCCTGCTTCCGCCGAATGCGCCCATGCACGGGCAGTCTTCATCCGCCGCATTACACCCTGGCCGATCGAGCCGCCGCTGCAGATCTGGAACTGTCCGATGCGGGCGCGTTTCCGGCAGGAAGAGCGTTCGATAGAGCGCGTATTTGACATCGCTGTTCGCGTTGAACCGGTGCCGCTCGTCTCGATCCCCGAAACACCGCTGACGCTTCAGCGCGTCCAGGACCCGGCAGATGTCGATATCTCCGATCCGGCGTTTGATTTCGTCCGGTCGATCCGGGTTTTCGAGATCACCTACCAGCAGCGTCGAAATCAGCACGGCGACTGCAACAGCTGGAGCAGCGTCTACATGGGCGCCTATGGCTCCCAAGGTGACTACAGTCGTCGTCGGAGTAGCGTTTCTGCGGTGCCGACCGCGTCAGATCTCGCTGTGCCGGCGGACTGTCGTAGCTATTGGCACCGTTCTGTCTTCGTCGAATGGCGCGACTATGAAGGCAGCTACGGCCATGAGGAGGTTCACTACTGAGGACACCCAACCTACTGCGCGCCCCGCCACAATTGAAAGCCATCCAGGATCAGAACGTCCAGTTTGGTGATGGCCTTAAACATGCGGGCGTGACGCCCTTGGCAAGGGCCTCAAAGATGAGCGGGACGCGGTAATAGACGACGTTGCGCCGTCTCGACAGGCCTTGTGACCCAGGGCACAAGCGATCCATCTCCTGCTGAGGCAGGTCTGACCGGTGATCAGCAGGCTCTCAAGCCGGTCGACCCAGCCCCCGTCGATCAGATGCGTCATGACGACGCGATTGAGGCCCCGCAGTTTGCGCAAGGTGAGATCCTCGACGCTGGCGGTCTGCCGGAGGGTAACGAACTTCAGGCGGGCGGTCAGGCGCTACCCCACGACAGCCATAACCAGTTGCGCACACACCTCGCCGACATTCTCGGAGGCTACAACTTCGCGCGAAGGCTCATGACCCTCGGTGGACTCACGCCTTACGAATACACTTGCAAAATCTGGACATCAGAGACGGATGAATTCATGCTCGATCCTATCTACCAGATGCCGGGGCTGAAAACCTTGCGCAAAGCCGAGAAGTGTTCAGGGGTTGTCGCAAATTTCTGCGACTGACCTTTGAGGCGCCGCAAGACCTGTAAAGGCTCTGGCCCCTAATTCAGAGGCAAGCCGAAGGGGCCAAAACGGTCCGACGTGGCCAAGTTGTCGCTACGGCGTCGGCCTCGGATTGGTCGTGTCTGCTCATCGGCGGTGGGTTTTGATTTGATCATGGTCATTGAGCTGTGATGGCGCGTTCACGCAAGTATCGAACTATGTCCGCAGACTCCGGCATCCAGCGATCCTTCCCCTTGCTCGTGATCCGCAGCACTGGGACGGTGGCGCGCCCGCGCGCCTCCAGCAACTCTTCATAGTAGTTAGGATTATCCCAGACATGACGCAATTCGACATTTGCCTTAGTCTCCCTGATCGCATGCAGGACACGCTGGCAGAAAGGGCATTGAGGATAGTAATAAAGTGCGAGACCAGTTTCGTTCAGGGGGTCAGGCAGGCTCAGCCGTTCGATGAAATGGTCGGCATACATCAGTGGCCAGGGATGGGTCTTGCCGAAACGTGCAAGACGTTCTTCCTCGACCGAGATGAGACACGTTACAATTTCGGCCTTGGACAGATTGCGGCCAAGAATACTGCTCAGGGGTCGCTGTAGAAAGCCCGCATACCAGATCGCCCAATCAGGATCTTCGCCGCCGACCTGAATGAACGCCATCGCATGGGCTTCCCCCGCCTTCTCGAACGCTTCTATCAGCGCCTCGTGTTTGTTCTGCATTCCGTCCCCTCCGGATTTGATAGCGGCCACACTGGCCATGATGTGCGCGCCGTCAATAGACAGGACGCCATGCCCAACGGCCGTTGGGGCTTGGCATCTTCGGCTTCGGTCACCATATTTCACGAATGGCACATACATCCTTTCATGAACACCGCGAACTTGGCGAAATTGTCTGGCAGCGTGACTTCGATGTGGCTCTCTCACTTGCCGCAAAGAAGGATCTTCCAGTCCTCCTGCTGTTTCAGGAGATACCGGGTTGTTCGACCTGCGTGAATTTCGGCCAGGATGTACTGAGCAATCCGCTCTTGGCCGAAGCGATCGAAGAAAACTTCATCGCGCTGGCCATCCACAATAACAAACCCGGCCGGGACGCTGAAATTCTGGCCCGGTTCCGTGAGCCGTCCTGGAACAATCCGGTCATCCACTTTCTCAGGCCCGATGGATCGCCGCTGATCCCCAAGCTGGCCAACCGTTATGACCCGCTGGCGATTCATGACAAGCTTGTATCAGCGCTTGAGGCGATGGGGCGCCAGGTGCCGGAATATCTGCGGCTTTTGCGCGATGATCTTCTGGCCGATTACGGTCTGGCGCGCAGCGTCAACATCGAGACGCCATGTTTCTGGTCGGGCGAAACTTCGCTGGCCCAGCACCCGGCTGTGCTGACAACCGAGGCTGGCTGGATTGGCGACGAAGAAGTGGTCCGCATTGATTACGATCCCGCAAGAGTAGACATGGCGGCCTTGGCGAAATTCGCTGAAACCGAGGGCTTTGAGGTAGGTGAGCCCACGGGTTTCCGCACCGACAAGGCACCGCAATACTATATCAGCAAGTCGCGCTTCGCGCATCTGCCGCTTAGCCGGGCGCAGCGTACGCGGATCAATCTGGCTATCCCCTATCGTGACCGGCCCGAACGATTCCTTAGCCCCCGGCAGGCTGCATGGCTGGCCAAGCCAGACCTGACCACGCTTACCCCGGCATCGACCTATCGCGGCAACTTCCGCGCGGAATGGAAACGGCTGGGCGGTTTGGACAAGGCGGTGGCGGAATAAATCCGCCACCGGCCCAGTCATCCCTGCCAGTCAACCCCACTGGTTAAACCTTGGCAGCCGCTGTCACCCCTTGGATGACAGGCTGGGGTGCCTGCCGAACTTGTTGCGCAAGGCCGACAGGAAACGGTTGCCAAGTTGATCGGCATCGCGCGATGCGAACCGCGCGAAAAGTGCTGCGGCCAGAACCTGCGCCGAAGTGCGCTGGTCAATAGCGGCCTCGACGGTCCAGCGACCTTCGCCACTTTCGGTAACTTCTGCGGAATAAAGATCCAGCGACGGATTTGCCGCCAGCGCATCAGCCCCCAGGTCAAGAAGCCAGGAACTGACCACACTGCCACGCCGCCAGACCTCGGCGATGGCGGCAAGATCAAGGTCATAGCGATAGTCTTCAGCGACGACCTCGTTCTTGGCAGAGGCGAACAGCGCAAAACCTTCGGCCATGGCCTGCATCATGCCATATTCGATCCCGTTATGGATCATCTTCACATAATGGCCCGAACCAGCCTTGCCGCAGTGCAGCCAGCCCTGTTCGCCGGGCGCCTCTGGCCCGCCGTCGCGTGCCGGCGTGCGTTGGGCCGCGTCGATACCCGGTGCCAGCGCGTCCAGAAGCGGCGCAATGCGGGTGACCGCCGCCTGCGTCCCGCCCAGCATCAAGGAATAGCCGCGCGTCAGGCCGAAAACCCCGCCGCTGGTGCCGCAATCAGCCATCAGGATACCACGTTTGGCCAAGCTGCCAGCGCGGGCGACGCTTTCCTTGAAATGGCTGTTGCCGCCGTCCACGATCACATCATCAGGACCGCAGAAGCCCGCCAACTCGTCCAAGACCTGCCCGGTTACTTCGCCAGCAGGCACCATCAGCCAGATCACCCGCGGCGGGGTTAGTGCGGCAACCAAGGCGGGCAGATCGGGCCATGCCGTAGCACCGGTCTCGGCAGCAATCTCTTCGCGCGTTGCGGCGGAATTGGCGAAGATGTGACAATGATGCCCGGCCTTTGACAACCGGCGCACCATATTGCCGCCCATGCGGCCAAGACCAACAAAGCCCAGTTCCATCCAGTTCTCCTCTCGTCATTGTAACGGCGGGACAAGGCCCGCCGGATAAGTTCAGCCGACCTGCACGCCCCGCCAGAAGGCCACACGGCCCTTGATCTCGGCGGCGGCAGACTTGGGGATCGGGTAGAACCAGGCGGCATCGGTATTGGTCTGGCCATCCACGTTCAGCGAGTAATACGAGGCGGTGCCTTTCCAGGGGCACACGCTGTGGCGTTCGCTGGCGACCAGATACTCGGGTTTTACGCTTTCCAGCGGGAAGTAGTGATTTCCTTCGACCACGACCGTGTCATCGCTTTCCGCGACCACCTGCCCGTTCCAGATTGCCTTGACCATGATTTCCTCCGAAAGTCAGGGTGAATGATCCATCACGGCGCGCACGCGCGACCGCAGGGCCGGGATCAGCTCGGCCTCGAACCAGGAGTTTCGGCGCAGGAAGGCATTGTTGCGCCACGAGGGGTGCGGCAGGGGCAGCACATCAGGCCACCACTGCCGCCAGTTGGCGACGGTTGCCGTAACGCCCGCCTCGCGGGTTGCTTGGCCCAGATGCCAGCCCTGGGCATAACCGCCGATGACGATGGTCAGCACGACATGCCCGATCGCCTTCAAAACGTCGGCCCGCCAGGCCTGCGCACAGCGGGGCGGGGGCGGCAGATCGCTGCCTTTGGCGTCATAGCCGGGGAAACAAAACGCCATGGGCACCACGGAAACCCGGTCGCGGTCATAAAATTCTTCCCGCGAAAGCCCCATCCAGTCGCGCAGCCGATCACCCGAACGATCATCGAAAGGTACGCCGGATTCATGCACCCTGAGGCCAGGTGCCTGCCCGACGATCAATATCCGCACGCCGCTGCGAAACCAGACAATAGGGCGTGGTTCGTGATGGGTCGCGGTCTGGGCGAATTCCGCCGCGCACAGGCGACAGATGCGAATCCGGTTGGCAATCTGGGGCTCGTGCGTAGTCATTCCCGATACCTCTGTTCTTTCCAGGGATCGCCATAATTGTGATAGCCAAGCTTTTCCCAATAGCCCTTGTAGTCGAAGGGGCTGAAATGTAGCCCGCGTAACCATTTTGCACTTTTCCAGAAATAGAGGCCGGGCACCACAAGCCGGGCCGGGCCACCGTGGTCTTCCGCCAGCGGCTGCCCCTCGTATTCAGTGGCGACAAAGGCCTTGTCTTCCAGAAGATCGGCCAGTCGCAGGTTGGCGGAATAGCTGCCATCCGCCCTCGCCTGAACATAGGTCGCCTCGGGCCTCGGCCCGACAAGATCGGCCAGCAAGGTAACCGACACTCCCCGCCAGCGCGTGTCCAGCTTGGACCAGCGCGTGACGCAGTGGATATCCACGATAAACTCTTGCTGCGGCAAGGCCATGAGACCCTGCCAATCCAGAGCGACCGGCTGGGCAACATCGCCATCCAGCGTCAGCGACCAGATTTCCTTACCTGCTGTGGTAGGGGTGCCGGCCGTCATCACCGGAAACTTCTGCGTGACCACCTGATTGGGCGGCAGGCGCGGACGCCCGTCCTTTAGATACTCGGTCATCGTCGCGGTCCCTGCTCAAAGCACCTCATCGATTTGCAGCTTTCGGCCGCGGAATTCGCAGGTCTCGCCCGCCCGCTTACCCTCGAGCGCCGCATAGATCGGCGCGGCCTGCGAGATGCCGACAAACTGCTTGCCCTGGCAGATGAACTCTGCGGTCGAGACGCCGATCACCAGATAGCGGTCGCCGATGCGCACTGCCGCGCCTGGAACAACCTCGTCCTTGGGGCCGAAATCCAGCGATTGCAGCGCCGCGATCTTGGCCTGGGCCTCGTGCTCACGGTCGTCGAAGGCCTCGGCCAGATCTGCGGCGGTTTCGGCCTGCGCCTGTTCGTCGTTTTCGACGGGTTCCGAGCGGTCCAGCCGCGCCGAAGCGAGGAAGCGTTCATAAGTCTTGTGGGCCTGCGCAAGCTCGGCCCCGGTCAGAGCCAGCATCGTAGTGCGGAGGTGGGACTTGTCGATCATTTTCATTCCTTTAGTTTGGCTTTCAGTCTGGGATCGGTCTGGACTGCCGTCGCCACCGGAAAGCGCGGCGGGCATGGGGGAGTGACGAGATATGGGCGCTGCTTTGTCGATTGTGATCCTGTTCACGGTCACGACTACTATCGTCCGCATCGCTGGGCTCGTACTGGAACACAGCGGCATCCCGCGGCATGTCGCCAGGCTTCAGGCGGTGTCCGCGCTGACGGGGGCTGGGTTCACCACAAGCGAATCCGAACTCTTGCTGCAAACCCCGGAACGGCGCCATGTGCTGGTCGCTCTGATGGTTACCGGCAGCATCGGGCTCGGCTCTCTGATTGCAACGGTGGTCGTAGGCGCTTTTGGTGTCAGCACGTCGATGACAGGATTGCTCGGGCAGTTGGGCGCGGTCGCCGCTGCCATTATCTATCTGCGCTATGTGCTGCTGACGCCTTGGGCAGACCGGCTGATCTGCAGCTTGGCCTCGCGCTGGCTGTCGCGTACGGGCGCGGGTAAACTGCCGTTCCTTGTGCTTCATCGGTTGGGCGAAGATGCGATGATTGCCGAACATCGGTTGGTTCGCCACCCCCCGGAAAACCCCGCCGACTGGGGCGCAGCGGCCGGTCTGATCCCGGTCGCGCTGCGCAATGCAGACGGAATAGTCCATAACGGATGGAGTGGGCTGGCAGGCGAGGGGCAGAATGTCATCCTTTGCGGCCGACTTGAGGCCCATGCCGCCTTTGCCACGGCCTTTGGGACCCCCATCGAAAACCGGGGGCACTGAAACCACATGGACACCGCCCGCACCACGCCTGGCTTCCTGCATCTGTTGCCACTGAAAGGTGGCGGCGAATGGCTGCACATGTGCATCCGCCACACGGAGACTTCGGGTTATCTGATGGACGAAGCGGCGCTGGACGATCTGATCGTCGATGCGCTGATGGAAGAGGACACCCGCTCGCGTATCAGGGTGCGCGACGAGGGGATCATGGTCCTTCTGAAGGCCATGCATCTGCGCGGAGAGGAAATGGCGCGCCCCGAAGACATGATCTCGATGCGATTGTGGCTGACGCCCCATCGGGTGATCAGCACGCGCGAGGCCGATGTCGATCCGATCGTTGAAATTGCGACGCGCCTGACGAACGACGGCGGTCCCACCACACCAGGTGCCTTTCTGGCCGATCTGGTGGAGGAGCATCTGGATGAGATTGAGACGCAGGTCGAGATGATCGAGGATGACACCACACAGATCGCCCAGATGATCGGCAACCACCAGCTGGAATTCGCCTGCCCGAACATGGCCGATACCGAAACTCGCATCAGCGGCTTTCTGCGGCATCTGGCGCCGCAGCGTCCAGTGCTGGAAACGCTTTCGACCCTGCACCACCCGGTTCTGGACGACCGCAGCCGCGCCCGGCTTGACGATGGGTTGAACCGACTGCTGCGGTATCTTGAAACGCTGCAGAACCTGCGCGAACAGATTGCCATCCTGAACGATCAGGTCAGCCGTATCCAGGACCGTCGGTTGAACCGCTCGTCCTACGCCTTTGCCGCAGCGGCGACGATCTTTCTGCCGCTTGGCTTTGTGACCGGCCTGTTCGGGGTGAATCTGATGGGGCTGCCGTTGGAAGACAGCCCGCAGGGATTCTGGATCCTGACAGCCATTTGCCTTGCGCTCAGCCTTGGGCTGCTGGCGCTGTTTCGTTGGCGTAAATGGCTGTGAAAGGATCTGGCTGATCACAAGGTCCCCCGGGGTGGCTTGCTGTGGTGTTCCACCACTTCGGCCACGATCACATCGTATTCGGTAAAGACATCGGCCTTGCCGCGCTCTTTGGCGTATTTGTGTTCGGGATGGACATCCCATTCTTCAATGGCGTCGAAGCTTTCGAAATAGCCGATCAAGACCTTTTCGCCGTCATCGGCGGTAAAGACCTTGTGGCTGATGTAGCCGTTTAGACCGCGCACAACGGTGACCATACGTGCATAAAGATCATCGAACTCGCCCTGAAAATCCGGGTCGACGCGGTGGCGGAATACCTCGACATGCATCGCCATTCTTACTTTCCTTTCTACATCTGGTTGCGGGTTTGCCCGATGCGACGGGCCAAGGGATTTGCGGTGATACCGTGCATGATGATCGAAAACCCGACAGTCAGTGACACGCAGGCCAGCAGCTCTTCCTCGTTGGGGAAATCGAACTCGGCCATCATCAGCAGAGTGAACAGGATCGAGGCCAGGCCGCGCGGGCCGAACCAGCCCAGAAACAGTTTTTCCCGCAGGGGCAACCCGGTCCCGGTAAGCGAGATCGCGATGGGCAGGATCCGGACAACCGTCAGGAACAACACACCGAGGATAACTGTTGTCACCCCCGCGTGGGCAATACCGTCCGGTAGCAGGAACGCTCCGAAGACAAGAAAGGCGGCCATGGTCAGAAGCTGGCCCACGCCTTCCATGAATTCACCGATGAAATGAATGTCATGGCGATAGGTATTTCCGAAGGTCATCCCGGCGACAAAGGCGGCTACAAAGCCATTTCCACCCAGCAAAGCAGCCGAGACATAGGCCGAAAAGGCCGAAAGGACAAACAGCACAGCCCCCGCCGAGACCTGCATCAGGTTGCGGGTCTGTGACCAGTCCATTGCCTTTGCTGTCGCCCAGCCGGTGACAACACCAGCGAGTACGCCAAAGGTCACCTCGGTCAGCGCCTCGACCGCGAGATGCAGGCCCGACACCGGTTCATGGCCTACCATCGTCGAGGCAAGCGTAGCCCCCAGCACGACAAAGGGTAGTGCCAGCCCGTCGTTCAGCCCGCTTTCGACGTTGATCGTCTGCCCGAGATGTTCGGGAACCTCAGAGTTCGTCACGACCGCCTGTCCCAGTGCCGCGTCCGTGGGGGTCAGAACCGCCGCTGTCAAAAGGGCCATGGCAAGGCTTGTGCCCGGGTTCAGCCCAAAGGCCACCACCGTTCCAAGGGCGACTGTGAGGGGCATACCGACCACCAGCATCCGCGCGGGCAGCGCCCAGTTCATCCGCAACCGACGAAACTGCACGTGGCTCGCATCTGCAAACAGCACAAGGATGAGCGTCACCTCGGCCAGAATAATCTTGCCCTCATGCACGGTGCCGGGCGGCAGGGTAGCCTGCAATGGCCCGCTCAGGGCAAGTCCCAATCCGGTGAAAAGGATCGGCAAGGTCAACACCGTCCGCGACAGCCGCTTGCTGAACAGCGAATAGGCAGCAAAGGCCGCGAGAATGGCCAGCATCTCAATCAATGGTCACGGCCTCCCGCCGAAGACTTGCGAAACGGGCCCGCAAGAGGGCCAGCTTGGGTTCGATATAGGCCTCGCAGAACGGGCCTCCGCGGTTGTGGTCGTAGTAGTTGCGGAACCGTTCATCCGATGGCTTGAAGGCCCGGAACGGCAGGACTGAGGTCACGAACACACTGTCGGTCTGCGCCGCAAGATCGGCGAGGATCCGGCGGGCGGCGGCGGCATCGGTTTCCTCCCTTGCATAGATCGCGCTGCGATATTTCCCGCGCATCTTGTGATTTGACATGCTGGCATGTGTCGCCAGATGGACCGCGATCAGATCGTCAAATCCGATCTGGTCCGGATCCCATGTGACGCTCACCGCCTCGGAAAAGGTCTCCTGCGGCGGATCGGCGGCAATAAAGCCCTGGGCGACCCTGGCCACCCCCCGCAGTGATTGGAACACCGCCTCGGTGCACCAATGGCAACCGCCTCCGAACCCTGCACTGGCCATTGTCAATCACACCTCGACTGGAACTGCACCCTGGGCCAGCTTGAGCCGGGTCCAGAGGTTCATGTTGATCACGACCGCGGCGATCTCGGCTATGGCAGTCTGGTCAAAATGTGTGGTCAGGGCGGCATGGCGGGCGGGAAAGACGGTCAGATCATAGGCTGTCAGCGCCTCAGCATAGGCCAGCGCGCAGCGCTCAGCGTCCGAAAACATCGTACTTTCCCGCCAGGAGGCCAGATGAGCCACTTTTTCGAGGCCAATACCGCGTTCCTGAGCGGCCTTGGTATGCAGGATCAGGCAGTAAGAGCAGGGGTTCATCTGCGCGACCCGAAGCCGCAGGAGTTGGGCCAGTTGCGCGTCGATCGACATATCGGCGGTATATCCGACCGAGGCCGCCATCTGCTTGGCAATCCCGTGAAATTCGATCAGGTCCGGATCAAAGCGGGTGTTCTCAAAATTGACAGTCATCACAACCTCCGAGGGCAAATTTTTGTCGCCACTCCGGGCGACTGGCGGCGATCTTCCGCAGGAAAGGACAAGTCAGCCGGATTTCATGCGGGCGGTACTGCACCAAATCGAAAACTTCGGTCGCAAAGCGGGTTCCTAGACCCGTGCCCCGCAACGAAGGGTCAGTTTCGATATGGCCCAACACCATGCGATCCCCCTGCCAGTGGTAGCTGACAAAGGCATCGCTGGGCGTCATGTGGCGGACAAAGCGGTGGCCGCGTTCGTCATGGACAAGCCCAGGATCATATAGCCCGGCGCGCGCAAGTTCCTTGTCCAATTTGGGCAAAGTCGGATTGCGCACCTTACGGCCCTTGATCTGAAAGGTGGGAAACTTGTCCGCACTTCCCGCCAACTCCGTCAGACGCCGCGCGGCATCTGGATCCTTGTCCACCTCGGCAAGTTCGTAGTCGAGTCCACGTTCGGCCAAGGCGGCCTGATAGAATCGCGTCTTGTGGCAGCGGTCCTCGCCGAAAAGCGTGATATCAGCCATCTGTGGCCTCAAGGGGCTTCAATCCGGCAAGGATCGTAGGCAAGAATTCCGCCACCGTGGGATGAACCGGCAGGGCCTGCTGCATGATCCGGTAGCTTGCGCCGGTCGCCATGAAATTCGTCAGCGCGGCGATGATCTCGTCGCCGGCAAATCCAAAGACGGTTGCGCCCAAGAACCGTTCGCTTTCGGCATCGACGATCAGCCGGATCAGGCCGATCGTCTCGCCCTCTTCCTTCGCACGGCTTACCCGCTCCATGGGCAGGTCGGAGATCAGGATGCGTTGTCCGTTGGCCACCAGCGCCTGCGCCTCAGCCCGGGTCAGCCCGACCCGACCGAGCGGTGGATCGGTGAACATGGCGTAGGTTGTAATGCGGGCGTCCGCGCCCTGCCACTGGTGCAGGTCGGTCAGCCCGTCGCGGTGGGCCAGCACGATTTCATGGTCGTGATAGGAGGTATGGGTAAAAGCGCCGCGCCGATTGATGTCGCCCAAGGCCCAGATGCCCGGCACCTCGGTCCTCAGTTGCGCATCGGTGACGATATACCCGCGCTTGTCGGCGGTCAGCCCGACCGAGGCGAGGTTCAGCTCATCGGTATTCGGCACCCGGCCGGTGGCAAACAGGATATGGCTGCCGGAAAGCTCCGTGCCATCCTCCAGCGTGACCATAACACCGCGCATCGATTTGCCAACCGAGTCTACGGGCGCGTTCAAGCGCAGGTCGATGCCCTCGGCGCGCATGATATCGGCGATGATGCCAGACACATCGGCATCTTCCCGCTCGGCCAGACGGTCAGCGCGGTGCAGGATGGTGACCTGAGATCCCAGACGCCGGAAGATCTGGCCAAGTTCCAGCCCAATATAGGATCCACCCACCACGATCAGATGGTCGGGCCTTTCAGTCAGCGCCAGAAGACTGGCATTGTTCAACGGTATGATGGTGTCGATCCCCGGAACCGGGGGCAGAAAGGGCCTTGTGCCGGTGTTCAGATAGACCTGGCGTGCCAGCAACCCCTGATCGCCAACCATGACACGGAAGCGGCCATCCACCTCGCGCCCGGCAAAGCGGCCCCAGCCCTGGACGAGCGTGATACCTTCGGTACCCTCAAGCCAACTGGTCAAGCCCTCTCGCGCGGCGTCCGAACGCGCTCGCATCCGCTCCATAGCGGCTAGAAAGTCAACCTCGATCTGCCCAGTTGTGACGGCAAAATCCGCGGCCCGCCGCGCCAGATGGGCAACACGCGCAGATTTGCGGAGGGTCTTGGTGGGCGTGCAGCCGGTGTTTACACAGGTTCCGCCAAGGCGGTCACCTTCAATAAGGGCAACTTTATCTCCGCGTCGTGCGAGACCCACCGCAAGAGACGGCGCTGCCTGCCCCGACCCGATGATGATACTATCAAATTCCAGCATTCGCGTTCTGTCCCCTGTTTGTCCTGTCGTGACTCTTTTGCGTGTCTATGCCGGATCGACGCCGTGGTAGGGAACGCGCTGCAGCCGGTCATCCTTCAGCACCTTGGTCACCAGCCAGACATATTCCTCGGCGGCTGTGTCATAGCCCAGCATTGTAAAGCCTTGGCCGAAGGGGCATGGTGGGAAATCCGGATAACCCACGCGAAGCACATAGCGTCCCGGGTCCACGTTGAATTCGGCCTTACGCACCTTGCGAACGCCATAGCGCAAATCTTCAGCCTCTGATCCCTCGGCACTCGACGCGGCTACCCCGGTTCGCAGCTTGTCGATCAAAGCCTGCGGGGCGCCCTCGCCCTCAAGGTCCAGCGCATCGACCAGAAACCCGCGGGCCAAGCCATTACCCACATCAAGCGCATAGATGTTCGAGGCATCCCCCGATCCGGCCTCGGTCTCGAACCGCAGCTTGGTCACGACGGTGACAGTTGCCGGCTCGACTGGAAGTCCAGTGCTGACGTCCACAAGCTTGCCTTCCTGGATGCGGAAGTCATGCGTGAACCCCATTTCTGACAGCTCGCTCAGCGCCGCGACGGCATCTTTCGCTTCGATTTTCAATGTCTTCCTCCTCTCGTGTCTATTTCTTGGCTCGGCAGAACAGGTCTGGTGTCAGGTGCCACAATAGGTGGTGAATTTCCCGAAACTTACAGGTGCGGGGCGGGCGTAGTCCTCGGCACCCGACTGTTCGGTGAACGGCTCGGACAAAAGCCCGAGCAGACGGTCGAATGGGGCCATGTCGCCCCCCACGGCCGCCGATAATGCTGCATCGACTAGGTGATTGCGTGGTATATAGATCGGGTTCACTCGGTCCATTGCCTCGGCCCGCGCCGTCTCGGGGATGATCTCGTCGCGCATCCTTCTAAGGTAGCGTTCGAGCCAAGGATCGAAGCGGGCGGTGTCCGAAAATAAGTCACGAACAGGTGATGAATAGCCGCGAACCAGAGTTCCCATCGCGCGGAAAAGACCCGTGTAATCCACCCCTTGCCCTTCTGCCGCCGTCAGAAGATCGTTGGCCAGATCCAGATCACCGGGCAATTCCTTGAAAAGGCCCAGCTTGGCCCGCATCCCCTTGAGCCAGAGCGATTGGTAATGAGAGGGGAAGGCGTTGATTTCGTTGGTCAGCTGGCGAACTGCATCCTCGCTGTCGTCTGGGTTCACCAGATCAATCAGCGTCTCGGCAAAGCGGGACAGGTTCCATTGCATGATTGGCGGCTGGTTGCCAAAGGCGTAGCGCCCATGTTCGTCGATTGAGCTGAACACGGCTTTGGGATCATAGGCATCGATGAAAGCGCAAGGTCCGTAGTCGATGGTCTCGCCAGAAATGGTCGTGTTGTCGGTGTTCATCACCCCGTGAACGAAGCCCACATGCACCCATTGTGCGACAAGCGCCGCCTGTGCGTCGCGGACCCGGCGAAACAATTCCAGATACTTGTCGTCGCGGGCAGCGATCTCGGGAAAATGGCGATCTATGGCATAGTCTGCCAGCTGGCGCACCTTTTGCACCTCGCCCCGGGCGGCAAAGAACTGAAACGTGCCCACCCGCAGGTGCGAAGAGGCAACCCGTGCCAGAACTGCCCCCGGTTCGGGCCCATTCTGCCGCATCACCGCTTCACCCGTTAGCGTTGCGGCAAGCGCCCGTGTCGTTGGTATCCCCAACGCATGCATCGCTTCACCGAACAAGTATTCGCGCAGCACCGGCCCCAGCACCGCCTTGCCATCGCCGCCGCGCGAAAAGGGCGTGCGGCCCGATCCTTTCAAATGGATGTCGCGCCGCTGACCTTTTCGGTCGATCACCTCGCCCAGAAGCAGCGCTCGTCCGTCACCAAGCTGCGGAGAGAAGCCACCGAACTGGTGCCCGGCATAGGCCATGGCCAGGGGCAGAGCACCTTCGGGTGCCGCGCCCCCGCTCAGCATGACCGCCCCCGGCCCCGCGGCTAAGGACGGGCCATCAAGCCCCAGGTCGGCCGCCAATGCCGTGTTCAACCGCAGGACTTCCGGCGCCGGGGCCTTGGAGCCGACCCAAGGCACATAGAACCCTTCAAGATCGCGGGCATAGCTGTTGTCAAAGGCAATGGCAGGTTGCTTGTCCATGGGAACTTTCTTGGAATGATCTGACTTGAAGGTGTCTCAGGCAAAACTCAGGTCGGCGTCATCCGCCCCGAGTGCGGCAAGGAAGCGGCGCGCGTCTAGGCGGAAATCAGCATGGACAACGTTCCCTGCCGGATCGATGATGGTGAACCAAGGCGTACCTCCGGAACGGTAATCCTCCATAAAGGTGGGATAGCGTTCGCCTTCCGGGGGCAGGTCTTGCCCAAAGGGAATGGCCAGACCATAGCGTTGTTGGTTCAGCCGCAGCTTGTCGAATGTGTTCACTTCTGCGCCTTCGAACACGGTCTGGATAACGGCAAAGCCGAAGCCCTTGTCCTTCAGCACTTCATGCAGGATCTTCAGGGTCGGAAAGCCGCGCGAGTGGCAACCGGGGCACCAGTCCTGAAAGCAGAAGATCACCTTGTAGCCCGGCCCCAGGTCCGCCAAGCGGACGGGTTTGTCCATCGGCTTGCCGTCCTCGTCGATCCAGTCGTTCACTCGCAGTTCGCGGGCCTTGTCGCGCAATCCACCGAAAGCCATTTGTCTTTCCTTTCTGGCCCCAAGGGACCTCAGGCTGTTTCAACAGGACCACCTTCGAGTGATCCCACAAGTTCTTCGACGCGTGGCCCCACCGCACCGCCCGGTCGGCGTTTCAAAATGGCTACCGCGTCCGACGCGTAGCGAACCCCCTCGATCTCGGTTGCAAAACCTGCACCAACATCGATGCGATTTTGTGCCGCATTCAGCTTCAGCCAGCCTTTCGCGATCATTCCGCTGACCAGCAAATCCACCAAAAGCTGGTCTCCGGGGCCTGCGGTATTGATCGCCAAAGGCACTGTTTTTTCTTGGCTCTGGCACTCTTTCCCGGTCACCCGCAGCCGCACGTTTCCCGCAGTTTCGGCATAGACCCAGATCGGCCTGCCGTTTTCTTCCACGATCCGCCCTGCCGCACGAAGGCGGCGGTATTCCGGGTCGCCATCAAGCGCGGGCGTCGCGCGATCGCGCAGAACCCGCAGACGCAGTTCCAGGTTCGGCCAGGTCGATCGGAGGAAGTGCATCACGTCCAGAACCTCGGTCGATGCGCCGAGGCAGGTCACCTCCCACCCCGGCTTCAGGACCCTCGCAATGGCCTCTTCATTGCCGTAAAGCGTCGTGAACGCCGTAGGCCCCGCATCCGCGCCAAAGCGCTGGTTTGCCGAGCCGCCGGTAGCCACGTCCACCCGGTCCGCCTCGATCACCTCACCAGTGGCAAGCGTGATCCGGAACAGATCACCCGCCCGTGACAGATCGGTGGCCAGCCCCGTAATCAGCCGCACCTGCACCCCGTCATCGACAAGCTTCGCCAAAAGGTCACTGCTAAGTTGCGCCAGATAACGGCCATAAATTGCACGGGGCGCGGCGAAGTCGCCAAATGCCCCTTCAGACAACGCCTCAGACCAGCGCCGGAGGTGAAGTGGCTGCGCGGCTGCGATCTCAGGAAGCAGGGCGGGCCATTTCCCCGCCAGCCAGTCGGCAAAGCCCTCTGCCATCTCGCCGTTCGGACGATCCAGCAAATAGGCCAGCCGCCAAGGCTGGCGGGCATCGTGGTCCGCATAGAACCGCCCTGCCCCAAACCGGCCGACATTCGGTCCGATCAGGGTCAGCCGGTCTCCCGGTACCAATCGGGCGGTCGCCAGAAAGGCCGCGGCGACAGCACCGTCACCGATGATTGCCAGGTGTTGCCGGGCGCCCATGGCTCATTCTGCGGCTGCGCGCTTGGGCAGAACCCAATTGGGGCGAACGAAATGGCACGTATAGCCATTCGGGATGCGTTCCAGATAGTCCTGATGCTCGGGCTCGGCCTCCCAGAAGTCGCCTGCGGGTTTCAACTCGGTCTTCACCTTGCCCGGCCACAGACCCGAGGCCTCGACATCCAGGATTGTATCCTCGGCCACCCGTTTCTGGTCGTCCGACGTATAGTAGATGCCCGAACGGTAGGAGGTGCCACGGTCGTTGCCCTGCCGGTTCAGCGTGGTCGGGTCATGGATCTGGAAGAAGAACTCGAGCAGTTGACGGTATGACATCTTCGCCGGATCGAAGATCACCTCGATCCCTTCGGCGTGGGTCCCATGGTTGCGATAGGTGGCAAATTTCACATCGCCGCCGGTATAGCCGACCCGGGTATCAATCACGCCCGGCAGCTTGCGGATCAGGTCCTGCATACCCCAGAAGCAGCCACCTGCCAGAACAGCGCGTTCGGTCATCACTTGTCCTCCACCTGATTCAGATATTGTCCGTAGCCCTGCGCCTCCATTTCTTCCTTCGGCACGAAACGCAGGCTGGCTGAATTGATGCAGTAGCGCAGGCCACCCATCTCGCGCGGGCCATCGTTGAAGACATGGCCGAGATGGCTGTCGCCATGCTTGGACCGGACTTCGACCCGGCGCATGCCATAGGAATCGTCGCCATGCTCGGTCACATTGTCGATCGGCTTTGAAAAGGCCGGCCAGCCACAGCCCGAGTTGAACTTTGCGGACGAGGCAAAAAGCGGCTCACCCGAGACAACATCCACATAGATGCCCGGCTCGTAGTGCTTGTCATATTTTCCGGTAAAGGGTCGCTCGGTGCCGCTTTGCTGCGTGACCCGGTATTGTTCCGGGGTCAGCTTGGATATGGCGTCATCGGTCTTCCGGTAGGTCATCGCGTTTCTCCCGGTTCAGTTTCCATGAACAGAAGATGGGCGATGGTGCGAAAAAACGCCAATAGCGGCGGGCTATAGTTGTGATAGCAACCGGGGTGCGGTGCTTACTAGAAAGACCAATCGAACTGGCGAGCCATCGTCAGTATCTGACGCACCTCGCGCGGGTTGGCCGATCCCGAGACGGCCACAAGCGACACTTCGCGCGACAGGTCCAACCCTTCGACGGGTCGCAGTGCGATGCCGTCGACGATGACTGAACGTTCCGGCAACGCGCAGACCCCGGCGCCACTGGCCACCAATTGCTGCACCCAATCCTCGCGTTCGGAATGAACCCGCGGCCGCATGACGATGTTACGGTCCATGAAATGCTTGATCAGCGTAGACCGGAACTCACAATGCAAGCGGTCCAGATAGGGTTCCTCTGACATTTCGGTCGGGGTGATCATGGGTTTCTGGGCCAAAGGATGCGTCGCCGCCAAAGCCAAACGCAGATACTCGCGGTAGATTGTGACAACCGTCAGTTTCACGTTTGGCCTCGGTGGATCAGTAAGCAGGCACATGTCGTAACGTCCCGACAGAACCTCGGCCTCGGCTTCGCCCGGCAGCAACGGAAGGAACTGCAATTCCACCATGGGCAACTGTGCCAACACATGGCGCCAGAAAACCGCCATGACTGCCGGCGCGATCGTTGTTGCAATCCCAACAGCCAAGCGCCGTCGATGCCCCACGACAGATGTAACAACGATCTCCGAGATGGCATCTAGGCTTGCTTGAATGCGCATGAACTCCAGCTGCACGTCACGCCCCAGTGCCGTCAGTCGCGTGTCTTTGCCATCCCGATAGAGGAGCGGACCGCCCAACTCTTCTTCAAGCCGTTGAATTGCGCGGGTCAGGCTTGGTTGTGCAACCCCGCTTTGTCGCGCGGCTTCGGTAAAATTCAACGCCTGTGCAAGGTTGAGGTAGTATCGGATCTGGTTCAAGTCCATAGAATAGCGCCTATTTCTTTTGTCTTTGCTTCTTATGCATAATGCAGGACCTGTCTAGGCTTTCATGGGCAGAGGATGCCCAAGCCCGTACTTGCAATACTTGAGAGAAACAAGACTACCGTGCTCAGACCGGACAAGTGAAGAGCTATCGACCGGCTACTGTGACGGGTCGTCACATCGGAAATCGCCCTTGTGCTTGTCACCTAACGGGCTGGCCCACGCGCTTCCATCCAGGCGAGGTTGCGCTGGACGGCGGCTCAGCTGGCACTGGTTATGGCCTAAGTCATTGAGGAAGAACCCATTTAAGGGGTGAACGCTCGATCTTTGTGACGGATCGGTAGCATTCTCGCCCGCAACAATTCCGGGCCCGTCCGGCCGTACATGGCGCGGTTGAGGGTCTTCAGACGATTGCTCTGACCTTCCGTCTCGCCGTTGCTCCAAGGCATCTCGATGGCGATATTGACTGCCTCAAGGTCTCGGTTCAATGTGCGGGCGAAGCGCGCGATGGGCATCAATTCGGTTTCGATTGCGCCGTCGATCCATTCAGGTAGCGGGTCTGCCGCGCCGTTACGCAGGGTACCGTTGAACCGCAAGGCGAGACTTCGCATCGTTGCGAAGGATGGCGCGCCGGTCTTGAGAGCGTCGACTTTCCGCGCCTGATCCCTAGTGAGCTGTTAGCGCGGTTTGATGCACAGCTAAGCCGCGATGACCCGTGAGATCACGTGCCCAGTTTCCGGGTCCCGGACCGGCTCCAGGATCTGGTGCTCCATGGCGCGGCTCTTCGCTTGCTGTTCAGTTCTGCGCCAACCCGCCAGCAGCCGCTGCAAATGCGATTGGCTCCCCTTCGTAGCCACGTGTGTGGACGCCCCCTTGGATGCAAGCGGAATCTCTGGTTAGTTTGAGCATGTGATCAGGTACGGTCGTGCGCCCGGCATCAATGATGCGGCCTATCACCCGTCGCGAGCCTGTATGGAGATATGCAGGTCAGGACCAGTTCGCTTACCCGCGCTCGATGGCACTCCGTCCGGACTGCTGGTTCGCTCGACCCCGTCTCTTGACCGTCACCCTTACGTTCCCTCGCCCCCTCTCGCATCCTGCGACAACCAGCCAGGACCCACCAGGAGCACCCTTCGGTGCGGCCCATCGCACCACGCCAACGGCCCCGACGATCAGCAACCGCCGAATATCGCGCTGGCCCGCCTTCGAAGTGCGGCCCAGCCGATCCTTGCCGCCGCTAGAACGCTGTCGCGGCGTGAGGCCGACCCAGGCGGCGAAGTCTAGGCCCTTCGAGTAGGTCTCCATCGGAGGCGCAAAGGTGGTGATCGTCGCCGCGGTCACTGCCCCCTCTCCCGGGATGGTCGTCAGCCGTCGCGCCATATCGTCGGTGGTCATGCGTCGGCGCGGATCAGCATCAAGGCCCGCGATCTTCGCGGCCAGCCCGGCGGCCTGCTCGAGTAGATGGCGGGCCAAGTCGCGGACCGCTACCAGCAGCATGTCGTCATCGCCATCGATGATGGCCGGGAGGCGCCCGACACGCGCCGGGCCGACAGGGGCCACGATGCCCTGCTCGGCCAAGTGTGCGCGTAAGGCATTGATCGTCTTGGTCCGTTGGCGAACCAGCAGGTCGCGGGTCCGGTAAGCCATCGCCGCCGCCTGCTGGGCCTCGCTCTTCACAGCGACAAATCGCATGGTCGACCGCGACGCCGTTTCGGCAATCGCCTCGGCATCGGCATGTCGTTCTTCTGGCGCTTCACGAACGGCTTCACATAGGCGGCCGGGATCAGTCGCACCTCCTAGCCGAGCTCGCCGATAGCCCGGCCCCCATGATGCCAGCTGGCACAGGCCTCCATCGCCACCACACAAGGCGGCTGCGCGCGCGACAGCTTGCGGCGGAAGACCAACGCCCCGTGCGATGCGGCGCCATGCGCCTGAAACACGTCCTTGGCCAAATCGAGGCCGATGATGCTAACTTCTCCCATGGACGCTCCCCTCTGTAGCGGTGCTTCAACACCCGCCACCATGGCACATCGATGCCGCCGGGGGGCGTCCACCCCGTCGCTTACTGACGACATCGCCATCCTCTAGAATGTCGATGACCGCGCGACGCTCCAGATCGACAATAATCGTACCGTGGGTCTGCGATTTCGGCCAGCTCCAGTCGTCAATCCCGATGACGGTCGGCAGCTTGGCAGTGTCTTGAACACGTTTTTTCAACTGCCGGAGCACCGTGTCATCGCTCATCCCAAGGCCCAAACGGAGCAAGAGGCGCTCGGCAAGGCGCCCGCCGGCCCTATGCCCAAGATGGCTGACAATCTCCCCGGCACGCGAAATGCGTCGCGCAAAAGGACGGGCAATCGAGGCGGTCTGGTTCGAGAAAGCCCGGCTCGGGCAAGCGGGTGCCAAACATCGCCAACGGCAAGCCGCGAGATCAACAGTCACCTCGTCTCCATGCGCGGGATGATCCTGCAGCCACGGACGCCGCCAGCCGTGACGTAGGCGTGAATGCAGTCCACTGTCCGGGCAGATGCCGCTTGGTGTCATAGCGCCCGATACAATCCACCCACGGCATAGGCTTCGCGCAACGCTTTGAACCGGAACTTTGCCCCCGGACGACCAATGGTGCTTCGAGCCCACAACTATCCCTCCTTAATTTTTCAGTCTCAGGGTAGTTGCGCCACACAAATTGAAGATGACCCAAATTAAGGGCCGCGCGACACGAAGCCTTGCTGCAACTGATCGTGGAGACCGATGTGAATGGCATCATCGGCGCTGGACGGCAGGAGCGCAGCGGGGAGCGCACGACCTGGCGCAACAGGTCTTAGTGGTTTCTCATCGGACCTTGGACGCATCACTATCTCTGACGCATCGGAGCAGAGTGCGAACAAGCTCGGTTCACGACACATCTCCCCAACAATATTCACCGACTTTTTCGATTAATAACTGGGTTTTTTCCATGAATTTAAGATGAAAATCCGTGCTAGATTCTCAGGCATCAATCTGATCATATGCACCATCCAAGGTCCCAATGCGCAACTTTCCTACCCTGGTCACCCAAGACGACCTTAACAACCGCCGCCCGCGGCTTGGCCTGATCTCTCCTGCTTCGGACATTCTGATCGAGCGAGACTTCTGGCGGATGGGATTTGCGGCCGATGTCGACATCTTCACCACGCGTATACCATTGGAGATGCCGCTGACCCCGGTGACGCTGGCGCGGCTTGCAGACGGTATTGGCAGCGCGATAGAACGACTCCTTCCCGAAGAAAAGCTTGACGCCGTCGTCTTTGGCTGCACTTCGGGCTCGGCTGTGATCGGGCCTGAAAACGTTACAAATCGCGTCCACGCCCAAAGGGCAGATATCGCGGTTACCAATCCGGCCACGGCCGCCGTCGCCGCCCTCCGGCATCTGGGCGCAAGCAAGCTTGCTTTCGTAGCGCCCTATACGGCCGACGTGGCTGAAAGGACTGCTGACATCTTCCGCGGAGCCGGAATTGAGATCATGGATGCCTGCTGCCTTGGGCTCTTGACCGACGCGGAAATTGCCGTTCCCGGTCCGGATCATTACCGGTCGGTTCTGGAGCAGATGGACCTTTCGGGTGCGGAGGCGATTTTCCTGTCCTGCACGACCTCACGCGCCCTTGATGCAATCGCCCCGCTTGAGGAGATGACGGGACTGCCCGTGATTACCTCCAACCAAGCCTCGTTCTGGCACGCCCTGTCGCTGATCGGGCAGTCGCGCGCCATTTCCGGCTTCGGCCGACTGTTGAGCTGAAGCTTCCTGCCACGAACCGTCGCCTGCCTTCCGGCCTCAGTCGGGAGAACGAAAACTCATGTCAACTGGAGGACAAAACATGATGAAATACCTGCTTCTCGCGTTGTCTCTGGGGCTTCCCGGCACCGCCCTTGCCCAGGGCACCCTAGCGGAAGGCAAGCTGGCCGTTGGGTCGGATCTGACCTATCCACCCTACAACTATTTCGCCGATGGCAATGTGCCGGCCGGTTTCGACGTCGAGATGATGACCGAGATCGCCCGCATCATGGGCGTGGAACAGCAATTCCTTGATACTCGGTTCGAGAACCTGATCCTTGGTGTGGATGGAGGCCAGTTCGACGTCATCGCATCAACGCTCTACGTCAACCCGGACCGTGCCAAGCAGATCGACTACATCCCCTACATGCGCACCGGCGTTTCGATCGCCGTGGCCACGACATCGGGCCTGTCCTTTGCCAATCCGGATGAGCTGTGCGGCCATGTCGTCGGTTCGATCAAGGGCGCTGCCTGGCTTGCCGAGATTGCCAAGCTGAACGAGACCACCTGCAAGGACACACCGATCGACTCGCGCGAATTTCCCACCTCGCCCGAGGTCACTCAGGCGCTGATGTCCGGTGGGATCGAGGCGCAGATCGAGGATTCGGCCGTTCTGGCTGCTGCCGCGCAAATGCTGGAAGGGAAGGTCAGGGTTACGACTACGGAGAACTTCTACCCCGTCGTCGTGGGCCTTGGCGTTAAGAAGGGCAACACAGCGCTGGCCGACGCCATCCGTGCGGCTCTGGCGGAAATGAATACTAGCGGGTTCTACCCCGCGCTCCTGGCCCGCTACGGCGTCTCGCAGCCCAGCGAAGAAGAGTTCAAGGCTGCCATCGGCGAATAATCATGGTTTTGGGGCCCCTTCGCGGGGGCCCCATCGAATTTGGAGAAGCCCATGGCGCTCGACTGGAACTATCTCATTTCTTTGATCTGGAACCGCGATTTCTGGGCGGCGTCGCTTCTTGTGGCCTGGCTCAGCATTCTGAGCTGGACCTTCGGCACCGTGCTGGGGTTCGGTGTGGCGCTTGCGCGGTCCTCGGGTCCCAGATGGGCACGCAGCGCGGCGGCGACCTATATCTGGTTCTTCCGCAGCCTGCCGCTTCTGGTGATGCTGATCTTTGTCTACAATCTTCCTCAGATCGCCCCCGCGCTTCGCCCGGTCCTGTCCAACCCGTTCTGGGCGGGTCTGATCGCGCTTGTCATCTCGGAAACGGCCTATCTGGCGGAAATCCATCGCGGCGGGCTTCTGGCGGTGGACCGAGGACAGCACGAGGCCGCCCATGCGCTTGGCTTCCGGGCCTTCGCAAAATATCGTCTTGTCGTCGTTCCTCAGTCGATCCGTGTCGCATTGCCTTCACTCGGGAACGAATTCATCACGATCGTGAAGCTGACGTCGCTCGTCTCGGTCATCTCTCTGGCTGAGGTCCTGCTGGTAGGCCAAAGGCTTTATACCCGCAACTTCCTAGTGATCGAGACCCTGTTGGCGGTCTCGGCCTACTATGTGGTGATCGTCAGTGTCTTTTCATTCGCACTTTCGCGCCTGGAGAGGCGGCTTGACGTCACCCGCAACCCCGGCGCCGAGCGGGCGGTCGCACCAGTGACGCTGTCTGCCCCCGACGTTTCGCGCAGGCAAGTCGGCCATGACAAGGTCCTGGAATTGACGGCCATCCAGAAGCGGTTCGGCGCCAAGGAGGTTCTGAAGTCGGTGTCCCTGACGGTCAGGGCGGGTGAGGTCGTCAGCATCATCGGCCCGTCGGGTTCTGGCAAGACGACGCTGATCCGGACAATCAACGCCCTGCAGGACATCGACGCGGGCCAGATCCGGTTCCAGGGGAAATATTGGATCAGCAATACAGGGCGCTACCACATGGCGCGCGACTTCCATGAAGAAGTGACGCATCTGGGCATGGTCTTTCAGTCCTTCAACCTGTTCCCGCATCTGACGGTGCTTGACAACGTCATGCTAGGGCCGCGTCATCACGGCATGGGCAGCAAGGCCGAAATCAGTGATCAGGCACTTGCGCAATTGGCCAAGGTCGGGATGGCTGTCCATGCTGACAAGTATCCCCATCAGTTGTCGGGGGGGCAGAAGCAGCGTGCAGCCATTGCCCGGGCCTTGGCGATGAAGCCGAAGGTCATGCTCTTTGACGAGCCGACCTCGGCACTGGACCCCGAACTGGTCGGCGAGGTTCTGGCCGTGATCGAGCGGCTGGCGGCCGAGGGCATGACGATGGTTATCGTGACTCACGAGATGCGCTTTGCCACTCGGGTCAGTGATCGCATCGTCATGATGGAAGACGGCGCTCTGGTGGCGAATGTCACGAAAGAGGAGCTGGCGGCCGCCCCCGAAGATGCGCGCATCCGGCGCTTCATGGCGCAGGCCGACGCACACTGAGACGGTAGGGGGCAAGAATGGCTGGGCCCCGCGGTGCAAACCCGGGGCCTGGCCTTTTTCTGTCGACGGGGTTCAGCGGATGCTGGTGCGCATGACCTCGACCAGGCGCTCGGCTGCGCCCAGGCTTAGGGTCCAGCCAAGGGTGCCATGGCCGAGGTTCAAGAACAGACCTGCCGGGCCCGACGCACGGATGATCGGCTGCGACGAGGGGGTGCAGGGTCGCGCCTCGGACCAGGCGCCAAGCTCGCCCGACAGGTCGAATCCGGTCGAGAAGGCCGCTCGGGCGCCGGCGGTCAGGGCGTCGAACCGCTTGGCGCGGAAAGCGATCGGACGCGGCCCGATGTCGGCATTGCCCGCGATGCGGATCTGGTCACCCAGCCGGGCGAAGACGATCTTGCGCTTCAGGTCCGTGATCGAGGTGCGCATGGCTCCATCCGTCGCCGGAACGGTCACCGAATAGCCCTGCACCGGCCAGATCGACGACCAGGGCATGCGCAGCGATCCAGAGCTATGGCCGGTTGCCAGCACCACCGCATCCGCTTCAAGCGGGCTGTGGTCGCGGAACTCGACACCCGCGACCCGGCCGCGCGTGACGATGAGCTTTTGGACTTCCTTGCCGAACAACGTAACCAGCCCGCCTTCGCGTTCCAGACCATCGACCAGACCCTTGCAGAAGGCCGTGGGGCGTCCAGCGGCATCGTCCGGGCTCCAGACCACGCCTTCGATCGAATCGCGGTAATGGGCAAGCGCGGGTTCCAGTCGGGTCGCCTCGTCCCGCGTCAGCAGATCCTGCCGGATGCCAAGCGAGGTCTTGAGCGCATGGCCATGCCGTGCCTTTGCGAAAGCCGCGGCGTCAGGATAAAGGATCATCTTGCCTGAGGCAGCATAGTCGAACTTCAACCCGTGGGTCTCGACGACATCGGGCAACAGCGCCTGGGTCCGCGCCGCCAGCGCCAGTAGCGCCGTCGTGTTGCCCCGGAAGCGGGAGGCCGTGGCATTCCGAAGGAAGCGCAGCCCCCAGACCAGAAACTCTGGGTCTGGAGCCAACCAGACGCGATAGGCCGGATCGCGGCGCATCAGGATGGCGGGCAGGTGCCGCAGAAGGCCGGGCGAGGCCAGCGCATCGCCATAGGCATAGCTGAGTTGCGCCCCGTTGCGCGCGCTGGCGCCACCGCATACCGAGGGATTCTTGTCGACAATGGTGACCTGGTGCCCGGCGCGCGTCAGAGCCCAGGCAGAGGCGCAGCCGACGACGCCGGCCCCGATCACTATGACATGGGCCATGTCAGCCGCGGTCCTGAAGGACGGCCGTGAGTTCGATCTCGACCGGAACACCCCTAGGCAGGGAAGCGACACCAATGGCCGCCCTGGCATGGCAACCCTTGTCGTCGAAGAGTTGCATCAACAGATGAGAAGCCCCATCGATTACCGCGCCATGGCGGGTGAACTCCGGCGTCGCTGCGACGAAGCCGCCAAGGCGCACGAAGCCCGCGACCCGGTCCAGACCGCCCGCCACCGCATCAAGCTGTGCGAGGGCATTCAGTAGGGCCTGACGCGCGCAGAGTTGCCCCTGTTCCAGCGATATCTGATCTCCGAGAAGACCGACCATGAGCACCTTGCCGTCCTGCAGAGGCACCTGGCCCGACACGGTGACCGTGTTGCCCCATTGGATAGCCCCGACGAAGGGGCCGGGAGGGGGGCTCAGTTTTGGAAGGGTGATGCCAAGATCGGCCAGCCGTCCTGCAACAGTCATCTGCATCTCCTGTTCTTGCTGGGTCCGTTCGCGCAGCAGGCCTTGACGAAGGCCGTCAGAATGGCATGGTCAAGCGCGGTCAGCCGATATTCGGGGTGCCATTGGGTGCCCAGGGCAAACGGGTGGCCGTCGGCCTCGATCGCCTCAATAACGCCATCGGACGCAAGGGCTGCCACGGTGAACCTGCCCGTTCCGGCAATGGCCTGACGATGCAGGCTGTTTACGCGGGCCTCATCGGTGCCTGCCAAGCGCTGCAGCCGGGAGCCCGGGGTGAGTGTCACGCCATGGGCCGTCTCGGACGGCACGGACAATGGAATGTGATCCTGCGCGTCGGGAATTGCCGCCGCAATATTTTCCACGAACTGGGCGCCCAAGGTCTGGCCCAGAAGCTGCATGCCGTTGCAGATTCCAAGAACCGGTTTGCGGCGATCCAGAGCAGCCCGGATCAGCGCGCTTTCGAACACGGTCCGGCCGTCCTTGCTCAGAACGCCGGGCGTTCCACCGGATACGAGGATGCCGTCGCAACGGTCCACCATCTCGTCCACGTCTTCCAGATGCCAGGGCAGGATGACCGGACAACCGCCCGCGGTGCGGATTGCGTCGGCATAGTTCATGCGGACACGGTATTCGGCCTCGGTTGGCGCGTCCGCCGGGGCGTCTCCGTCAGGAGAAATGCCGATCAGCGGTCTCATGCCAGCCAGTCCTCGGCGATTTTCACATAGATGTCGGTGCAGGCGCGGATGGCATCGGCGCCGGCGGTTTCGTTCGGCTGGCCGCTCATGCCAAGATCGCCCGGGCCAAGGATGGCAAAGGGGGCCTTGATGCCGTCCAACAGGATCGCGCCGTCGCTGTAATAGGACACGCCCTTGATCGTCGGTTTCCGGCCGGTGCGCGCCGTCACGGCGCCCGCGCAGGTCGCGATGAAGGGGCTGTCCGGGCGTTCCTCGACCGCAGGTTTAAAATCGGTCGTGCGCAGGCTTACCCGCGGCGGCAGTACGGCAGCGATCTGGGCAATGGCCTCGGCCGGGTCTATCCCAGGTCCAAAGCGCACGTCGATCTCCGCCGTGCAGCGGTCGGGCGTCACATTTACAGCAGTTCCGCCCTGAATGCGGCCCACGGCGACCGAAGGCGGCGACAAGAGCGGATGGCCGGGAAGGTCTAGGGTCAGCCCCCGCAGCGCATGGATGGCATCGGCCATAACCTCGATGGCATTGACGCCACGCGCGCCCGACACATGGCCCATTTCGCCCCGCGCTTCGGCTTCGAGCCAGAGGATGGCCTTCTCGACCACGATCAGGTCAAGCGTCGAGGGTTCGCCGCATAGAAACGCCCCGATTTCCTTCTGGAACCCCTGCTTGACCAAATGCCGCGCGCCCAAACAGTTTGCACTTTCGCCTGCGGTGAAGGCCAAGATCACATCGCCAGCCAGGGGGCGATGCCGACGGTTCAGTCGATCTGCGGCAGCAACAAAGGCCGCGACAGCAGATTTCATGTCCGACGCTCCACGCCCCCTTATCCGGCCGTCAACGATATCACCGGCGAATGCGTCGAACGACCAAGGCATTTCGCCCGCAGGCACGGTGTCGAGATGCGCCGACATCACCAGCGCAGGCTTCTCCCCGCGCCCGGGGACCCGGCCGATGACATTGGCGCGGCCGGGCAGAAATTCGTCAAGCTCTGTCGCAATCCCGATCTGAAGCAGTGTTTGGGCGACCACTTGTGCGACGGCCAGTTCTCCGCCCGGCGGATCGCAGCTTTGAATGCGCACGAGTTCGGCGGTCAACTGAACGGGGTCGATCATGAGGGTATCTCGCTTGGAAGGGATGTCCGGTGGCGCAGAGGTTACGCGATTGACTATACGAATATAATCTGAAATATCTGCTATATTAATCGCGATTCGAGATGAATTGGGCCATGGATACGACCCTGCTGCGCAGCTTCCTGACCGTTGCGGATCTTGGCAGTTTCACCGCTGCAGCCGACCGGCTGAATTCCAGTCAGTCGACCGTCAGCGGCCACATCGCGCGGCTGGAGGAGCAGCTTTCGACCAAGCTCTTTCGACGCACGACGCGGAAATGCAGCCTGTCCACCGCCGGCGAGGCTCTTCGGCCGCTGGCCGAGGAGGCCGTACAGGCGACCGAACGGATCGAGGACGCGTTCCGCCCCAGTTCTATGACCGGATTGATCCGACTTGGTGTCCCGGATGACTATCACCTGTTCGGACGCATCAACCAAGCGGTGCACGCCTTTCAGGTCGCGCGTCCATCGGTGCTTGTGCAGATCGACGCGGGCCTTTCCAGCAATCTCGACAAGGCTCTGGGCGAGGGTTTACTCGATCTCGCCATCCTGCGGATCCCCAGCGAGGCTGACGACCCTGACCAAGAGGCTTCAAGGTTGATCTGGATCGGATCGCGAGCACTTCAGCTTAGCCCCGACGAACCATTGCCGCTAGCCCACATAAACGGGCCCTGCAAGTACTTCCGCGCCGCTGTCGATGCCTTATCTGAGGCGGGGATCAGATGGCGCTCGGCCTATTCCTGCAGTGCGCTTGAGGGGGTTCGCGGCGCCGTCCGCAGCGGCATGGCAGTATCGGCAATCTTGGCTGAAGACTGTCCGGAAGCCGAATTGCGCTTAAACTACCCGTGGCTGCCCAGGCTGCCCCAGTTCTCGCTTGCGTTCCGCTATGCAAAGTCAGAGCCGCCGGTTCTGGTTCGCGCCTTGGAAAGGCGACTCCGGGAAAACATCTTTGGCTAGAGTGTGTTGGGAGTGGAGAGAACATGGGGGTCGTCGTCGGTGATCTGGCCTGTGCTAAGGGGGAGTGGACAAAACACGGGGGTCATGCAGCGCGTTTTCCGTTTGCAACGGTCAGCCACCTGATGTCGCATGCCTTGGCGCTAGACGCCGGTATCGGCGGTCAAGGGCTATGGTCTGTTTTGCGCGGACTTGCGCGCGGGTTGACGGACCGGGCGAATACAAGCGCATGATGGATCTGGCCGACAGCCCGCGACGCGGCGATCGCGACGGGCGCGGCAACCTGTCCGAGGCGGCACTGAAGACATATTGCGACTGGTTCCTGAAGGTCACGCTGGATCAGATCACGTTCTCGGCCAAATTGTTTGACCTGGGCGGTCTGGAAAAGCGCTGCCGGCGCTTGGTAGAAGACACAATTGACGACAAGCGCGCGCCCAACCTGATCTCGGCCGTCTTGCGGTTCGGCGCGCTGAAGCGTGGCGAGGCGCAGATCGTCCTCAAGGCCTCCGAGCGCACAGCGCCGAATACGCTAAGCAAACTCACCTTGGCGGGAAATTTATCATCCGCCTCTACAGTAGCTGCCTGGAGCGCAAATGACCTTCATGAGATCAAGCGCCACATCCGAAACCGTCCCTGCCCTGTCACCTCGCGGATCAGGCCCCGTTGCTCCATCCACCCGAGGTTTCTCTGGACAGCCGCCCGACTGGCGCCCGTAAGGGCCTCCGCCATCGGGGCGGAGACCAAGGGCCACTCAGTCAGTGCGCGGCGCAGGGCGGGAGGTGTTTTCCCAGAGAGCGGGGTCATCTCGGCTTCCGCCCGTGCCGACCAGGCCTCGATATCGTCGAGGTTTCGCATCGCGGTCAGACAAGCGGTCTCCATTCCGTCGAGCCAGCGCACCAGACGCTCAGATGGTGCGCCGCCGGCGCGCAGCCCCCCTGCCCCGCCCATGGCCAACGGCGCGAATATGGCCCCCTTCCCTTCGCTTGCCGCGATGCGCCCTGCGGTGACCGCCGCTTCCATCCGGTCGCCTTGCTGCCCGAGGCCCGCGAGGCTCCAGAGATGGAACCCCATGCAGGCCCGGGTGATCGGGTGCAGGTCACGTGCGGCCGCCATCAGGTCCAGCCACCCGCCCGCGCGATTCGCGAGCGGCTCGGCCTCATCGGCCATGTTTTCCGGGTCGCGGCGGCCAAGGAACGAGGCCAGATCCACCTTGGGCCCGGGACCGCCCGTCAGTCGCCGCACGGCCCATCCGACACGCGCGAGTGCACCTGTGTCCTCCTGCACGCCCGATAGCCGCATGGACATCCAGAGCGCCAGCCGATCCGGGCCAACCCGGTCGCCCACAAACCAGCTGAGGTCGGCGGTCTCGATCAGGGCAAGCCGATGCTGCCATCCCTCCGGGCCGCGGCGCAGCCGGTCGTCCAGCGCCCCGAGCCGTCCGGCCACCCAGGCGAGATGCGCAGCACAACCCGCTTCGGCCTGCACCCATGCATCGACGACCTCAGTTTCACGCGGTTCTGCTCGTGGGCCGGGAGGCAGATAATCCGGTTCCTCATCCCTCGGGCCGGGCAGGAACCACAGGTCGTCCTCGGACGTTTGTTCGACCTCCCCAGTGTAGCTGGGGGGATCGTCCAAATCATCATACAATGCAGAGCGCTGTGGCGTCATATGCGCAAAATACGGGTATTCTGCAAATTACCCAAGGGTTTCTTGCCGCAGGTGTCCAGACTCCCTTATAGCACGCGCGCGCGATGGTCGGCGAGGGCTTTCTGGTGGCGCTCAATGCGTGGAAACCAACGGGTTTCTGACGATCAGCGCCTCAGAACACACCCTTGCATCTGTTTTCAAACGGTCGTT
>DJUV01000124.1 GCA_002440625.1 Rhodobacteraceae bacterium UBA6273
CCCTTCTGCGCGCTTTATTCGACCTTCCTGCAGCGCGGCTACGATCAGGTCGTGCATGACGTCGCGATCCAGCGCCTACCCGTGCGCTTCGCCATCGACCGCGCCGGGCTGGTCGGCGCCGACGGCGCCACCCATGCCGGCGCCTTCGACATCGCCTACCTCGCCAACCTCCCCGGCTTCGTGGTCATGGCCGCCGCCGATGAGGCGGAACTGGTCCACATGGTCGCCACCGCCGCCGCGCTCGACGACCGCCCCTCGGCCTTCCGCTTCCCGCGTGGCGAGGGCGTGGGGGTGGAGATGCCGGAGCGAGGCAAACCGCTCGAAATCGGCAAGGGCCGCATCGTCGCCGAGGGCGGCCGCGTCGCGATCCTCTCGTTCGGCACCCGGCTCTCCGAGGTGCTGAAGGCGCGCGAAGCCCTCAGCCAGCGCGGCCTTGCGCCCACCGTGGCCGATGCCCGCTTCGCCAAGCCCCTCGACCGCGACCTGATCCTTCAGCTTGCCCGCCACCACGAGGCTCTCATCACCGTCGAGGAAGGCGCCATCGGCGGCTTCGGCAGCCATGTCGCGCAGTTGCTGGCCGCGGAAGGCGTCTTCGACCAGGGCCTCAAGTTCCGCTCGATGGTCCTGCCCGACATCTTCATCGACCAGGCCAGCCCCGAAGACATGTACGCCGTCGCCGGCATGAACGCGCCGGAGATCGAGGCAAAGGTGCTTGAGGTTCTGGGTGTTCCCTCGGTCGCGAGCAAGCGGGCCTAAGGTGGCATCTTTCGCAAGCGGGCGAAACTGCTTCAGCCCGGCGGCGTCTGGCCAATCCTTGCCATCCCGTCCTACCCTTCCGGCAATCTTCGGAAGGATAGACCATGTTCCGCCTGATCCTCGCGTTCCTCCTCCTCGCCGCCCCGGCCGCCGCCCAGACCGCGCCTTCTGCGGCCGAGATCGCCGCCTACACCGGCCTCCACCGCGCCGCTTATGACGGGGACGCGGGCGCAATTCGCCAGCTGATCGCTGAGGGCGCCGATGTGAACGCCCGTGATCGCCGCCGCCGCACACCCTCCATCGTCGCGGCCTTCCGCTCGCAGGATGCCGCCCTGAAGTCACTGGCCGAAGGTGGCGCCGACATGAACGCGCAGGATGAGGTCGGCTATGATGTCGTCACCATCGCCGCCGTCGCCGGGGACGCGGACCTCATGTCGCTGGCGCTCGACCTCGGCAACCGGCCCGACCTCATCCACACCAACTGGGACGGCACCGCGCTGATCGCCGCCTCGGAGCTTGGCCATGTCGAGGTCGTGCGGCGGCTGGTGGCGGCAGGCTCGCCGCTCGATCACGTCAACAACCTCGGCTGGACCGCGCTCCTTGAGGCGGTGATCCTCGGTGACGGCGGCCCCGCGCATCAGGAAACCGTGCGCATCCTCGTCGAAGGCGGTGCGGACCGGACCATCGCCGACCGGGATGGGCTGACCCCGATGGACCACGCAAAGGCGCGCGGCTTCAAGGAAATCATGTCTATTCTGGCGGAAAGTTAGACGTCACCCCCGAAGCACGGCGATCAGCGCTCGCCCGGCGCGCTCCACCGCCTCCGATGTCACGTCGAGATGCGTTACCGCCCGCATCTGGAACGGCCCCTCCACGCCAAACCGGATGCCATCCTTGAGAAGGTCCTCAGCCACCGTCGCCGCCGAAGGCCCATCCGGCGGCAGGTCGAGGATCAGGATGTTGGTGAACTCATCCTCCGGCGTCACTGCAACCCCGGCCTCGGCCAGCATCGCCGCCAGCCGCCGCGCCTTGGCATGATCCTCCGCCAGCCGCGCGACATTGTGGTCAAGCGCATAGAGGCCCGCCGCCGCAAGCACGCCCGATTGCCGCATCGCACCACCCAGCCGATGCTTCCAGACCCAGGCCTCTTCGATGAAGCCGGCAGACCCGGCCAGGACCGCCCCGACCGGGCACCCGAGACCCTTCGAAAGATCAATCCAGGCGCTGTCGCAACGCCCCGCATAGCGGGCCGGCGCCAGCCCCGACGCAGCGCTCGCATTCAAAAGCCGCGCCCCGTCCATGTGAAGCGCCAGCCCCCGCGCCCGGCACATCTCCGCCAGCGCAATCAGTGTCTCTTCCGGCCAGATCGCCCCACCGCCCCGGTTCGTCGTCTGTTCGACCACAACCGCCCGGCTTCGCGGCGACCGCGCCCGGGGCGTGCGAATGACGGCCTCCACATCCCCAACGCCAAAAATCCCCGTCTCTGTGTCAATGACCCGGAACTGCGACCCGGCCAAGGCCGCCGCCCCAGCCGCTTCGGACCCGTAAACATGGGCATTGGCAGCGCAGATGACCTCATCCCCCGGCCGGCAATGCACGAGGAACGCGATCAGGTTGCACATCGTCCCCGAGGGCAGGAATACCGCCGCCTCATGGCCGAGCAGCGCCGCGACCCGCGCCTCCAGCGCCGAGGTCGTCGGATCCTCGCCGCGCTGCTCGTCACCCACGGGCGCATCCGCCATCGCCCGCCGCATCGCGGACGACGGGCGGGTCGATGTGTCCGATGACAGGTCGATCCCGATCCGCGCCATATACATCACCGCCCCCCTAAGTCAGGCGCGATCGTTTCGCGGATTGCCGGCGCGCGCAAGGGCAGCCGCGCCGGTCACAAGGCCCAATCAGGCGGTATGGCCCCGGTCGATCCGCGCGAATTCCCTGAGCCGGGCAGAGTCTGTCCGCTCTGCCGGGCGCTCATGCAGGGCGCGGCTCGCGGGATGGCTACCCTCCTCGCCGGTTTCCCGCTCCACACGGACGAAATTCTTCAGGCGCCCGCCCTCGTCAGACGTTCTGCGGTCGGCAACATGGCGGCTCATGCGATCCTCCTCGGTTACATCCATCCTGACGGCTGAGACAACTTCAAGATGAGGCCGAATCGGATCGATTGCTACCCTTCAGGCGAATTCGTGATGACCGACAGGCGCATGACCGCCCAGCGTGCGGCATCGGCCACCACCGGATCGGGGTCCTGCACCAGCCCCGCCGCCACCGGCAAAAGCCGCGTCAGACCCGAATTCCCGATGGCATAAAGCACGTTCCGCACGAAGCGGTCGCGCCCGATCCGCTTGACCGGGCTGCCGGAGAACCGCGCCCGGAACCCCGCATCGTCGAGGCCCGCAAGCTCCGCCAGTTCCGGCGCGCCCACCCGCGCGGCATAGCCCGCCTCCCGCGCCGCCACCGCGAACTTGTTCCAGGGGCAGACGGCAAGGCAATCGTCGCAGCCATAGATCCGGTTGCCCATCAACCCGCGCAGCGCCTCGTCCACCGGCCCCTTATGCTCGATCGTGAGGTAGGAAATGCAGCGCCGCG
>DJUV01000015.1 GCA_002440625.1 Rhodobacteraceae bacterium UBA6273
TTGACCAAGGCGATTAGAGAACGCCTGGGACACTACCCAGCGATGTGTCACCGTGGTTGCGGACAAGGCCCGCCTCACTAGCATCCCGACAAAGCTGATGAAACATCTCCCTGTTGAATGCGCCAACCACCGCGACTTCGGTAGCCGAATCGCAAGGGAAGCCCTCTCCCGTTTCTGAGACATGATCACCTATCCGCCGGATGAGGTTCGCGAGTTGTTCCGCAGCGCTTGGCAGCCTAGCGCTGTCCGCAAAATGGTCGATCCAATCTGACTTGATGATGATCTGGTCGCCGTTACGAGACGCCACTCTCAGCCGGTGTGACAGAACAGCTCGCTGAAGGGCTGTCAGCCCTCTACGGGAAGACTCGAACCAATCGATCCTCGCAGTTCGGCTGATCTCATATCTGCCGCATCGGGGACAATTGTATCCATCACGGTCGCCTCTAGTTCGGAAGCCTTGGCAAAGCGTGCCGTTCGCTCCTTGGCAGACTGGGCACGTTACTTCGTCAGAGAACTGCAATCGTATCTCCTATCCGCCCGCGTGGAAGAAGTCGTAAACCGTCTGCGCCATCGTCTCGGAAATCCCCTCGACCGCCTTCAGGTCCTCAAGCCCCGCCCGTGCCACCGCCTTGGCGGAGCCGAAGTGCTGGAGGAGTGCGCGTTTGCGGGCGGCGCCGATGCCCGGCACCTCGTCCAGCGGCGTGGCGCCGATGGCCTTGGCGCGCTTGGCGCGGTGGGCGCCGATGGCCCAGCGGTGGGCTTCGTCGCGAAGGCGCTGGACGAAATAGAGGACGGCGGCGTTGTGCGGCAGCGCGAAAGGCGGCTTGCCGGGGCGGTGGAATTCTTCCTTCCCCGCATCACGGTCGACGCCCTTGGCGACGCCCAGCATCGGCACATCCTCGACCCCCAGCTCCTCCATGATCTCCATGACGGCGGAGACCTGCCCGGCCCCGCCGTCGATCAGGAGAAGATCGGGCCAGGCTTCGCTTTCACGGTCGGGGTCTTCCTTCAAAAGCCGCTGGAAACGCCGGGTCAGCACCTCTTTCATCATACCGAAGTCGTCGCCGGGGCTCAGGTCGGCACCCTTGATGTTGAACTTGCGGTACTGGCCCTTGTTGAACCCCTCGGGCCCCGCGACGATCATGCCGCCGACAGCGTTCGTGCCCATGATGTGGGAGTTGTCATAGACCTCGATCCGCCGCGGCGGGCCGTCGAGGTCGAAGGCTTCGGCCAGGCCTTCCAGAAGCTTCGACTGGGCCGCACTTTCGCTCATCCGCCGGCCAAGGCTTTCGCGGGCGTTGCGGGCGGCGTTTTCGACGAGTTCCGCCTTCTCGCCCCTCTGCGGCACGGCGATTTCCACCTTGCGACCGGCACGGTCCGAGAGAAGCTCGGTCATCAGGTCGGCATCCTCGATCGGATGGCTGAGGAGGATCAGGCGAGGCGGTTCCTTGTCGGCATAGAACTGGCCGAGGAAGGCTTCGAGCACCTCTGGAGCCTCGGCCCCCGCGCCGGTCTTGGGGTAGAAGTCGCGGTTGCCCCAGCTTTGATTGGCGCGGATGAAGAAGACCTGCACGCAGGCCTGCCCGCCCTCCATGTGGAGCGCCACCACATCTGCCTCGGCCACGCCGCGCGGATTGATGCCCTGCACCTGCTGGACTTGGGTCAGTGCCTTGATGCGGTCGCGCAAGGCCGCCGCGCGTTCGAATTCCATCGCTTCCGACGCGGCGGCCATATCGGCGGCAAGCCCGGCCTGAACCTGCGTCGACTTGCCTTGCAGGAAGCGTTCGGCATCGGCGACGAGCGTGGCGTAATCCGCCTCAGCGATGTGACCGACGCAGGGGGCGGAGCAGCGCTTGATCTGGTAGAGAAGACAGGGCCGGGTCCGGCCGGCGAACATCGCGTCGGAGCAGTTCCTGAGCAGGAAGACCTTCTGCAACTGGTTCAGCGTCCGGTTGACCGCGCCGGCGCTGGCGAAGGGGCCGTAATAGTCGCCCTTTTCCTTCTTCGCGCCCCGGTGCTTCTTGATTTGCGGATAGGCATGTTCCTTCGACACAAGGATATTCGGGAACGACTTGTCGTCGCGCAGGAGGACGTTGAAATAGGGTTTCAGCTGCTTGATGAGGTTCTGTTCGAGAAGCAGCGCCTCCGTCTCGGTCCGCGTCGTCAGGAACATCATCGACTGGGTGGCGTGGATCATCCGGGCGATCCGCCCCGAATGGCCGGAGGGGCGCGCATAGTTCGACACGCGGGCTTTCAGGTTCCGCGCCTTGCCGACGTAAAGCACCCTGCCCTCGGCATCGAGCATGCGGTAGACGCCCGGCTGGCCGGTCAGCGACTTCAGGTAGGACTGGATCACCTGATGCCCGGATTCCTTACCTTGCGTCACCTTTTCGGGTCCCTTCACACGCTGCGCGATGCCGTCTTCCAACAGCCTCGATTCCCACCTTCCGCTGCAATCTTATGCACTCTGGCGCAAGAGAAAACCTGTCCACGGTTTCTGTGGATAAGTCTGGTGAGAAATATCCGCCACAATGAAATTTGCCTTATTTTCGGCTGGCTTCATCGAGTTGCCTGTTTTTTAGGCGAACCTGCAAAGCCTTGATTTAGAATGATTTTATTTGTCGCATATACAAACGACTGAAAGCATTGGGAGAATCGTAACAGGTTTGTTACGGGCCGTGTGAAGGTGGACAAGTCAAGACCCGGTTGGTCGCAGGATGCGAAAATTCGCTAGTCCACACCCAAAATGTCCGGCGTTTTCCAGCCGAGATGCTGGCCGCCGTCGACACAGATCAGCTGCCCGGTGACGGCCTTCGCATCCATCAGATAGCCGAGTGCCGCGCAGATATCGTCGGGGTTGGCGCCGCGCCCGAGAACCGATGCCGCGCGCTGGGCGTGGAACTGTTCGTCGCTCTGTTTGGCGCCCTTCAGCGTGGTTCCCGGCCCGATGGCGTTGACGCGGATGTCGGGGCCCAGCGCGCGGGCGGCGGTCTGGGTGAAGGCCCAGAGCCCCATCTTGGCGATGGTGTAGGACATGAATTCCGGCGTGAGCTTGCGCACCCGCTGGTCGAGCATGTTGACCACAAACGCCTGCGCCAGCGCCTCGCCATCCCGTATGATAGCCTTCGGCACCTGCGCGGCGAAGTCCTGGGTCAGCACGAAGGGCGCGCGGAGGTTCGACTCGATGGCCCGGTCCCAGCTTTCGCGGGTGCCGGAGCGGATGTTGTCGTATTCGAAGATCGAGGCGTTGTTGACAAGGACGGTGAGCGGCCCGCCCAGCGCCTTCGCGGCTGCGGGCACGAGGCCGCGCACCTCATCCTCGATCAGGATGTCGGCCTTCAGCGTCACAGCGGTCACGCCGAGCGCGCGCGCCTCGGCGGCGGTGCTTTCCGCCTCCTCCGCCGAACTCGCGTAGTGGATGGCGACGTCGTAGCCACGCCCGGCGAGGTAGAGCGCCATCGCCCGGCCAAGCCGCCGCGCGCCGCCGGTGACAAGCGCCCTGCCCTTGGTCATCCCTTGCCCCCGCAGCCGCAGGGTCCGCTGCCGATCAGCGGCCGTCCGCAGCGCTTGCAGCGCGCCGCCAGGAGTGTCTTGCGACCGCCGATCAGGCCCCCGCGGACCCGCCTGACGACGGTCATTACCGCAAGGACGGCCACGACGATGAGGACAAGCTTCACCAGCATCTCAAAGACCATACCTCGACCAGAGGGCGCGATCCTCGACGGCACCGAGCGCCTCGGCGGCAAGCCCGCTGCTGATCCGCTGAAAGATCGACTTCTTCACGCCGACAGGTAGCAACTGCACCTTGTCGCCGTAAAGCGCCTTCAGCTTCGGCACGATATGGGCGCAGCCATCTGCCAGCCCGACCTCCACCGCCTGCTGGCCGACCCAGACCGAGCCGTCGAAGAGATCCCGGTCCGCAGCCAGCCGCGCCCCGCGCCGCGCCGTGACCTGCGCCTTGAAGCGGTCGTGCAGCGTGTCGAGGATGACGTTCAGCCGGGCAACGTCCTCCTCCCGCTCGGGCCGGAAGGGGTCGAGCAGACTTTTCGACGTGCCCGCCGTGTGGACGCGCCGTTCGATCCCGTGGCGGGCGATGAAATCGGGAAAGCCGAAGCCCGCCGCAATGACGCCGATGGAGCCGGTGACGGAGGTCTCATCGAGCCAGATGTCATCCGCCGCCGTCGCCAGCCAGTAGCCGCCGGAAGCCGCGACATCCTCGACGAAGGCATGGACCGGCACGGATTTTTCATCCGCCAGCCGCCGGATGCGCGCCGCGATCAGCGAGGATTGCGCCGCCGAGCCGCCGGGCGAGTTGATGACCAGCGCCACCGCCGTCGGTTTGCGCTTGAAGGCGCGCTCGATCACCGGGCCAAGCGTGGCGTCGTTCAGGCTGGAGCCAAAGCGCCCCGCCGCGCCGATCGCGCCCTGGAGGCGGATCACCGGAACCCTTGGCGCCTTGCCGGATAGGAAGGGGATATGGACCATGCGAAGGGATGTAGTCGCGGCACGGCAAGCCGGCAATAGCAATCGCGGCTTTGCGCGTGGCGGTCGCGCCCTATAGGCTCACCCTCATGATCGACCGGCTGGAAATGTTCATCGCCCTTGCCAACGAACGTCACTTCGGGCGCGCGGCCGAAGCGATGGGCGTGACGCAGCCGTCGCTCTCCTCGGCGATCCGGCAACTGGAAAACCAGCTTGGCGTGCAACTCGTGTTTCGCGGCTCGCGCTTTCAGGGGCTGACGCCCGAGGGGCAGCGCGTGCTCGACTGGGCGCTGAAGATCGTCGGCGATGCCCGTACCTTGCGGGAAGAGATGCGGGCGCGGAAGAAGGGGCTTTCGGGGAAGCTGAGGATCGGCGTCATTCCGACGGCGCTGCCGGTGACCGCGCGGCTGACCGCCCCTTTTCTGGAGCGGAATCCCAATGTCGACCTGACCATCCTGTCGCGCACCTCGATCGAGATCCTCGACGGTATCGACCGGCTCGAGCTCGATGCCGGGCTGACCTATCTCGACAACGAACCGCTTGGCCGGGTGACGCAGGTGCCGCTTTACCGCGAAAGCTACCGTCTTCTGGTTGCAAGCACCCGGCCCGAGGCGCGGTTCCCTGCGATCAGCTGGGCCGAGGCGGCAGGGCTGCCGCTCTGCCTCCTGACCGGCGACATGCAGAACCGCCGGATTATCAACCAACACCTGAGCGAGGCGGGCGCCGACGTCCGCGCCCGGGTCGAATCCAACTCCTCCATCGTGCTCATCACCCATGTTTCGACCGGGCGCTGGGTGTCGATCGTCGCCGAGGCGCTGGCAGACATGCACACCGCCGGAACCGGGCTGACCGCCGTGCCGATCGAGGGGCAGAACGCGCACCACACCGTCGGCATCATCGCTGCCTTCCGGGAGCCCCATACGCCCGTCCTCGCTGCCCTCATCGACGAGGCGCGGCGGGTGGCTTGGATGTAGGATGGGCAATATTGCCCATCCTACACGGATTGGCGCGCATTACGCCCTCAACAGCCCCTCTGGCCCGAAGTGGCGCGGGTAGAAGGCTGCCGCGCAGATCCAGACCGTCGCCAGCGCCTCGTCCCGCTCATAGGGTTCGGTCATCGACATCAGGTCACGCCAGAGACCTTCCGTCACCACACGCAGCACCCGCGCTGTAAGGATCGCGTCCGAGGTATAGCCATGCTCGTCATTCATGCGCTGGCAGAGGGCCTCGATGGTGCTGGTGTAGTACAAGTCATTGGCGCTGCAATGTTCCTGGTACATCGGCCTTGTCTGCGCCTCGCCCCAGAACGATCCCCATGCAGAGAGCTTTTCCGGCGTGCATATCTTCGGATCGAAATCAGCACGCAGGAATGCGGCGATCTGGTCCGGCGCATCGGGCGGCGCCGCCTCGAGCGCGGATTGCCAGCTTTCGCGGTATTCGTCGGAGAGATAGACAAGCGTCGTCGAAAGCAGCTTTTCCTTCGTCTCGAAGTGGAAATTCACGAGGCCATGCGACAGGCCCGCGGTGCGCGCCACCTCGCCCATCGTGGTGCGCGCATAGCCGTGCCTGGCCAGCGTGGCGATGGTCGCCTCGATAAGCTGCGCCTGCCGTGCCCCCCGGCTCAGCTTCCTGCGGCCTTCGCTGCGTGATTCCTGTTCTGCTTCGGACATGCCCATCCTGCCTCAGGCCGATTCATAGCGGAAATCAGCGCCATAGTAAGGCCAAATCATTTTGATTGACAGTTCAATCAGAATTCTGCCAGCATGGCACCATCCGCAAAAAGAGATGGTTTTCCCATGCCGGCCCAGCCGAAGCGCAACCTCACGAAATCCAATGCCCAGTTCCAGAAGGCGGTCAAACGGCTGCCGCTCGGGGTGGCATCGACCTTCCGCTACTGGGGCGATGACCGGACGATCTATGTCCATCATGGCAAGGGGGGCCGCACCTGGGACATCGACGGCAATGCTTACGTCGATTACCGGCTTGGCTACGGCCCGGCGATCCTCGGCTATGCCGACGACCGCGTGGACGCGGCGGCCCGGAAGGGGATGGAGGTTGGCGGCGTCTTCGCGCTGTCGACGGAACGCGAACTCGCGGTCGCCGAGCGCATCGCCAAGATGGTCCCGGCGGCGGAACTTGTGCGTTTCTCCAACTCCGGGACCGAGGCGGTGATGTCGGCCCTGCGCCTTGCCCGCGCCCATACCGGGCGCGACAGCTATCTGCTGGTCGAAGGCGGCTATCACGGGCTTTTCGACGCCGCCATGTGGATGGCGAACCTTGAGGAGTGGAACCCGAAGTCGAACCACGACCCCGAGGTCGTGTCCTACGGCAAGGGCATTCCGATGACGCTGAAGCAACTCGCCCATCTGGTGCCGATGAACGATTGCCAGCGGCTTGAGGACACGTTCAGAAAGCACGGGCACAGCCTTGCCGCCATGCTGATCGAACCCATCCAGGGCAATTGCTGCGCCATCTCGGCACGCAAGGACTATGTAGAACTGGCCCGCAAGCTTTGCGACGAATACGGCGTCCTTCTCATCATTGATGAGGTCAAGACCGGCTTCCGCGTCGGCAAGGGCGGGGTGCAGGGGCTTCTCGGCGTGATGCCCGACATCACCACCTTCGCCAAGGCGATGGGCAACGGCTATCCGATCGCCGTGGTGGCCGGGCGCGAGGCGGTGATGCGGACCTTCCGCTACGGCGGTGCCTCGCATGGCGGCACCTATACCGCGCATTCCGTAAGCCTCGCCGCCGCCGAGGAGTGCTTGCGCATCCTCGACGAAACCCCGGCTCTGGAAACGCTGGCAAGTTATGGCGAGCGGCTGAAGACCGGGATCTCGCAGATCCTGTCGGACCGCAACATCACCCATTCCTTCAGCGGCCACCCGTCGATGTTCGGCACCTTCTTTGCCGAAACCCCGCCCGATAACTACCGCGACTGGAAGACGTCCGATTACAGTTTCTACGACCAGATGGCCTACCACCTCCACGACCTCGGCATCATCGTGGAGCCGGATTCGCGCGAGCCGTGGTTCATGTGCGAGGCGCATGGCCTCGACGAGACCTGCCTGACCGGCACGCTGAAGGCGGTGCAGACCGCCGTCGACCTGACGCTTGAGCATTTCGAAGACGAAGCGAAGCGGGCATGACCTACGACGCCGTCATCATCGGGGCGGGCCACAACGGGCTCGTCACCGCCGGATACCTCGCCCGCGCCGGGATGAAGGTCTGCGTGGTGGAAAAGAACGACTGGATCGGCGGTGCGGCCGTCAGCCGCGAGCTATTTCCCGGCTTCACCTATTCCAACTGTTCCTATGTGAGCAGCCTCTTCCGGCCGGAGATCATGCGCGATCTGGAGCTGCCGAAACACGGGCTCCAGATCCTGCCCTACGAAGGCGGCGCGGTGATGATGGAAGGTGGCGGCCACCTTGGCATGTTCCGCGATCATGACGCCAACCGGCGCGAGTTTGCCCGCCATTCGCCCCGCGATGCCGAGGCCTATGACCGCTACGCCCGCGACGTCCTGCGCCACTGCCGCTTCATCCGGCCCCTGCTGCTTCGGACGCCGCCCGATCCGTCGTCCTTCCGGCCGCGTGACCTTGCCGAGCTTGCCTGGCTCGGCAAGCGGATGTTCTCGCTGAGTGAAGCGCAGATGTACGACATGATCCGCTTCTGGACGATGTCGATCAGCGATTTCCTTGACGAGTATTTCGAGCATCCGACGATCAAGGCCTATCAGGCCGTCGCCTCGATCATCGGCACCGCGCTTGGGCCGATGTCGCCCGGCACGGCTTACGTCCTTCTTCACCACGCAATGGGCGACGTCGATGGCAATGTCGGTGCCTGGGGTTTCGCGCGCGGCGGCATGGGGTCGATCACCAAGGCGCTGGCCGCCTCCCTGCGGGCGGCGGGCGGGGAAATTCGGGTCGGCCATGGTGTAAAAAAGATCGTGGTGAAGGGTGGCCGGACCACCGGCGTCGTCCTGTCGAACGGCGATGAGATCAGCGGCCGCCGCGTCGTGTCGAACATGGACGTCAAGCGCACCTTCCTTGGTCATGTCGATGAGGCCGAGCTTCCCGGCGATTTCGTCAAGCGCGTCCGCGCCTTCAAGACGCGGGGGTCGTCGGGCAAGCTCAACATCGCGCTCGACGCCGCGCCGCGTTTCACCGCCCTCCCCGAAGGCGCGCCCTTCATGAAGGGCGACCTCCACTTCACCGACAGCATCGAGAGGATGGAGCGCGCCTATGACGACTGGAAGGCCGGGCGGTTCAGTCGCGACCCGTTCCAGGACGTGATGATCCCGACGATGATCGACCCGACGATGACGCCGCCCGGCAAGCACTTCATGTCCTGCTTCGTGCAATACGCCCCGCCGAAGATCGAAGGGCGCGACTGGACCGATGCCGATCGGGACGCCTTCGCCAAGACCTGCATCGACCAGATCGAAGGCTACGCGCCGGGCTTCCGCGACCTGATCCGACACATGGAGGTCCGCACCCCGCGCGAGCTTGAGGCCGAGGTCGGGCTGACCGAGGGCAACATCTTCCAGGGCGAGCTGACCTTCGACCAGCTTCTCTTCAACCGCCCGGTGCCGGGCTATGCGCAATACCGCAGCCCGATCCGCGACCTCTGGATCTGCGGCTCGTCGACCCATCCGGGCGGCGGCGTCATGGGCGCGCCGGGCCGGAACGCCGCGGCCGAGATCCTGCGGGACGCAAAAATGCCAGTGAAAGAAATGAGCGACGCCTATGCCATCCCTTGACTGCATCGTGATCGGCGGCGGCACCAACGGCCTGGCCTGCGCCGCGCGCCTCGCCCGCAAGGGCCGCCGCGTTCTTGTGCTGGAAGCCTCCGGCACGCCCGGCGGCGGCGCTGCGGGCGGCGAGTTCGCCCCCGGTTTCCGTAGCCCCGGCCTTGCCCATATCGTCCATATGATCGACCCGCGCGTGGCCGATATCCTGGCTCTCGACCGCCATGGGCTTCGCTATCACACGACATCTCTGGCCAGCTCGGCGCTAGCTGCCACTGGCGATCACCTCCGGCTTGATGGTGCTTTCGGCGCCTCCCTCACCGGCACCATCGGCGCCGAAGACCGCGCCGCCTGGGCCGACCTGCGCGCCCGGCTGATGCGCTTTGCCGCCGCCCTTGCGCCCTTCCGGGGGCTGACGCCGCCCCGGCTGGCGCGGGCATCCGGCAACGACTGGGCGCAGCTTGCCCGACTTGGCCTTGGCGTCCGCCGCATGGGCAAGACCGATTTCCGCGAATTCCTGCGCATGTTCCTCATCAACGTCTGGGACGTGCTGAACGACGAACTGTCCGACGAGCGCCTCAAGGGCCTCGTCGCCTTCGACGCCACGCTCGGCTCATGGCTCGGGCCGCGGTCGCCGAATTCGCTGCTTCTGCTCCTCAACCGGCTCTCGGGCGAAGTTGCCGGCCAGCAGGGTGCGCTGGCGCTGCCGAAGGGCGGGATGCCCGCGGTCGCGGCGGCGCTTGCCTCAGCCGCCGAAGCGGCGGGCGTCCGTATCCGCACCAGCGCAGCCGTCGCCCGGATCGACGTGGTCGGCGACTGCGTCATCGGTGTGACGCTGGCGAATGGCGAGGAGTTGCGTGCGCCGCGTGTCGTCTCGGCCATCAGCCCCAAGACCACGCTTCTGTCGCTTCTGGGGCCGCGCCATCTCGACACCGGAGCGATGATGCGCATCCGCCACCAGAAGTCGCGCGGCGGTGCGGCGAAGCTGCATCTGGCGCTGAGCGCCCTGCCCGATTTCATGGGCGCCGACCCGAAGACCCGCCTCGTTATCGCGCCCGGTGCCGATCATGTCGAGCGTGCCTTCAACCCGGTGAAATACGGCGAGGTGCCAACAGCGCCGGTCATGGAAGTGGTGATCCCTTCGGCTTTCGAACCGGGCCTTGCCCCCGATGGCCTGCACGTCCTGTCGGCAGTTGTGCAATACGCCCCCCATGCGCCGAAGGCCGGCGAGGATGCGGCGCGGGCGGCGATGCTTGAGGCGACGCTTGCCACCCTGGAATCCCACGCGCCCGGCATCCGCAAACTGATCGTCGGGCAGGAAATGCTCATGCCCTATGACATCGAGCGGCGCTACGGCATGCCCGGCGGCAACTGGCACCATGGCGAACTTTCCGCCGAACAGATGCTGTTCCTGCGCCCGGCCCCTGGCATGGCACAATACGCCAGCCCCGTCCCCGGCCTCTGGCTCGCCTCGGCGGGCACGCATCCGGGCGGCGGCATTTCGGGCGCCTCGGGCTGGAACGCGGCGGGGCGGATATTGCAGGAGGTTCGGGCATGAAGGTCGAACCGCGCCTGCACTTCCACAACCTGCTTCTGAAAACACCATTCCACGCCCGGACCTCGGCGGCCAATCTTCTCAACCAATGGGGCAACTGGTCGGGCTACACCACCGCGCTCGCCTTCGGGGACGAGGCGATGGAATTCTCCGCCATCCGCAACGCGGCGACGCTTTACGACCTGTGCCCGATGGTGAAGTACCGCTTCACCGGACCGGAGGCGGCGGCTTGCCTTGACCGGCTGACCCTGCGCGCGGCGAGCAAGCTGAGCGTGGGCGGCGTCCACTACACCGCATGGTGCGACGATGCGGGCAAGCTTCTGGACGACGGCACCTTGTTCCGCCTTGGGCCGGAGGATTTCCGGCTTTGCTGCCAGGAACGGCACCTGCCCTGGCTTCTCGACTCCGCCCTGGGTTTCGACGCCCATGTCCGCGAGGAAACCGAGGAGGTCGCGGCGCTGTCCCTGCAAGGGCCGTGCAGCGCATCGGTGCTTCAGGCGGCGGGCTTCGACGTCTCGTCTTTGAAACCCTTCCGTATGGCCACATTCCCCTTCGGCAGCGGCACGCTGATGATCTCGCGCACCGGCTTCACCGGCGATCTCGGCTATGAGCTTTGGACGACGCCCGATCAGGCGCTGGCGCTCTGGGATCACCTGATGGCGGCGGGCCGGGCATGGGGCATCCGGCCCATCGGCTCCAACGCGCTCAACCTCGCGCGGATCGAGGCGGGGTTCGTCATCACCAACATGGACTTCATCCCCGCCGATCAGGCCGTGCGCGAGGATCGCACCCGCTCGCCGATCGAAATGGCGCTCGACTGGATGATCGACTGGGACAAGGGCCATTTCAACGGCCGCCGCGCGCTTCTTGCGGAGCAGGAGGGCAAGACCTCCCGCTGGGCCTTCGTCGGGCTCGACGTGCCGGGGAACGTGCCCGCGACGGGGGCGGTGATCTATGCCGGCAAGACCAGGGAGGCGGGGTTCGTCACCGCCGCCGAATGGCTGCCCACGGCAAAGCGCAATGTGGCACTGGCCCATATCGAGCGGAAATACATGAAGAGCGATCTCTGGGCCGACATCTATGCCTTGCGCGAGTTGCAGTATGCGCGGCTAATGCTGCCGGTCACGGTGACGGAGCGGCCGTTCTTCAATCCCGCCCGCAAGCGCGCCACCCCGCCGGGGCGGTTCTGATGGTGCATCCGGCCTCGCCCCTTCTGGACCATTGCCCCGAGACGCTGCCGCGCGAGGCCTATGTCGGCACCGACTGGTACGCGCGGGAAATGGCAACGCTCTGGTCGCGGCAATGGGTCTGCGTCGGGCGGGTCAGCGACCTCTTGCCGGGGACGATGCGGGCGGTTCAAGTCGGGCTGGGCAGCGTGATCCTTGTGCGCCTCGCGGACGGAACCTTGCGGGCCTGGCACAACTCTTGCCGCCACCGGGGGGCGGAGCTTTGCGCCGGCGAAAAGGCGGCGGGCAAGCTTGTTACCTGCCCCTATCACGCCTGGGCCTATGCGGCGGATGACGGGCGGCTGATCTCCACCGCCCATGCCCACCCAACCAAGGATTTCCGGCGCGAGGATCACGGGCTGAAGCCGGTCGCGCTGAAGGAATGGGCGGGGTTCGTGTTCCTGTCGCTCGCCGCAGCCCCACCGGACCTCAAGGGCGACATCCCCCTTGTCACGCTCGACAACTGGCCGATGGAAAGCCTCGTCACGGCCCACCGCTGGGAAAAGACCCTCGATTGCAACTGGAAGGTCTTCTGGGAAAACTATTCCGAATGCCTCCACTGCCCCGGCATCCATCCTGAGCTTTGCGACATGGTTCCGGTCTACCGCGAGGGCGTGATGGCCGCGAACGAACGGCAGGACTGGACGCCCGACGCGCCCGAGGCGCCGCGCCTGAAACCCGGTGCGGAGACCTGGTCCCTGACCGGCGCCCCCGTCGCCCCGGCCTTTCCCGGCCTGACCGAGGCGGAACGGCAGGCGGGTTACACCTTCGTCACGCTCTGGCCCTCGGCCTTCGTCGTGGCCCATGCCGATTACGTCCGCTCCGTCCGGCTTGAACCGCTTGGCCCCGACCGGACAAGGCTGATCGCCGAATGGCACTTCGCGCCCGAAACCCTCGCCCAACCGGGTTTCGACGCCGCGCGGGTGGCCGAGTTCGCGAAGATCGTCCTGACCCAGGACGGCGACGCCTGCGAGATGAACCAGAGGGGCATCGCCTCGCCCGCCTATGTGCGGGGCCGCCTCATGCCCGAGGAATATGAGGTTCACCATTTCCACGAATGGGTGCTGAACCAGATGGAGGGAGAGAGATGAGCGTTCAGCCACGCGGAGAGATCCAGATTCCGAACGACTGGGACCGGCGCGGCCTGCCGGCTTGGACCTACCATTCCCCCGCACTCTTCGCCCTTGAACGCGATAACGTCTTCCTGAACCACTGGCAGATTGCAGGGCATGAGAATGACATTCCGGCCTCCGGCGACTGGATCACCTTCGACCTTTTCGGCGAACGCGCGGTCATCATGCGGGGCCGCGACGGGGTGGTCAGGGCCTTCCACAACCTCTGCCGCCATCGCGGCGCGCGGGTGGTGGACGGGGCGCAGGGCCATTGCAAGGGCGCCATCGTCTGCCCGTTCCACGGCTGGGTCTACAACCTCGACGGCACGCTCCGGGGCGCGGCGCAGCCCTCGACCTTCGGCGAGATGGACCGCGCCGACTACGGGCTGAAGCCGATCGAGCTTGGCCGTTTCCACGGCTTCCTGTTCCTGCGATTCCGCCCCGGCCCGCAGCCCGGTATCGCCGAATTGCTCGCCCCCTATGAAGAGGATTTCGCGGACTATGGCGCGAAAGACATCGTGCCGGTGAAGGTGCCCGACTGGTCGGTCGACCTACCGGTCAACTGGAAATCGGTGCGCGATGTCGACAACGAGGGCTACCATGTGCCGATGGCGCATCCGGCGCTGCAAGACCTTTACGGCCGCGACTACCGCGACCGCTACCTGCCGGAAGGGCTGCATTTCTCGGCGGGATACTTCGGCGACGCGCCGGGCCGGCGCTGGTCGGTGCGGAACTACCTAAAGCACGCGCCGAAACAGGAGTGGCTGCCCGAACGGCTGGGCAACGCCTGGACCTACTACGGTCTTTTCCCCAACATGGTCTTCGCCTTCACGCCCGAGGCGATCCAGTTCTACCACGACATCCCGCTCGGCCCCGGCCTGACGCGCCTGACCGGCAAGCTCTACCGCCAGCCGCAGGAGGATCGGCAGCAGCGCCTTGCCCGCTACCTCGCCATGCGGATCGACCGCGACACCTCTGCCGAGGATCAGCAGCTTTCGATCTGGTCGAATGAATCGATGCTCTCCTCGGCTTTCGACGGCTTTCACCTGTCGGACAAGGAATGGGGCCTGAGACGCCACCACGACGCGCTGCGCGCCCTCATACCGGTCATGCGGCAGGAGGCTTCTCCCCCCGAAGATGAAATCGTCGTGCGGAATGACGAATTGATTTGCCAGCCAGCGAACACTGGCCAATAATTTGATCAAAAGTAAGGGAGGAAGACCATGAAACTGTCCCGACGCACAGCACTCTCGACTTTCGGCGCCGCGCTGGCGATGCCTTATGTCCGGCCATCCTGGGCGCAGACAGGCTCGGTCAATGTCTACAACTGGGCCGACTATATCGGCGAAACCACGCTCGCCGATTTCACCGCCGAGACCGGAATCGACGTGGTTTATGACATGTATGCCAGTTCCGAGGAGATGCAGGCCAAGGTGTTGGCCGGATCGACCGGCTATGACGTGGTGCTGATGGCGGGCCTGTCGCTCCAGCAGTTCATCGAGGCCGGCGTCTACGACAAGATCGACCGGTCGAAACTGACCGGCTGGGGCAATCTCGACCCGGCGATCCTGAAGATCGGCGAGGGCTTCGACCCCGGCAACCTCTATGGCGTACCTTACATGTGGGGTTCAGTCGGCTTCGCCTACAACGTGGCGATGGTCAAGGAACGGCTGCCCGACGCCGATCTGTCCAGCCTCGACACCCTCTTCAAGCCTGAGAACGCGGCGAAGCTCGCCGATTGCGGCATTTCGATCCTCGACAGCCCGACCGACATCGGCTTCATGGTGATGAGCTATCTCGGCCTCGACCCCAACACGGCCGGCCCCGCCGAATACGCAAAGATGGCCGAGGCTTTCGCGCCGATCCGCGAATACATCGCCACTTTCGACAACAACAACTACACCTCCGCCCTGCCGAACGGGGAACTTTGCGTGGCCAACAGTTGGTCGGGCGAATACGGCGTGGCAAAGGCCCGTGCCGCCGAGGCGGGGATCGACATCGATCTTCAGTATTTCGTGCCGAAGACGGGCGCGCCAGCCTGGTTCGATTTCTGGTGCATGCCGGTCGATGCCAAGAACAAGGACAACGGCTACCAGTTCATGAATTACCTGCTGCGCCCCGAGGTGATCGCCGCCTGCACCGACTACACCGGCTATGCCAACTCCAACAAGGAGGCGACGGCACTGGTAAGCGAAGCCATCCGCAACGATCCGGCGGTCTATCCCGATGCCGAGACGCTGAGCCGGATGTACACGCCTGCCCCGCAATCCGAAGAACAGGACCGCGACATCACGCGCGCCTGGGCACAGATCAAGGCAGGCTGACCTCGTGCAAGACCCTTTTGTGCGGATCGAGGGCGTTTCGAAGCTGTTCGGGGCGTTTCAGGCGGTTCGCGACGTGAACCTGACCGTTGGCAAGGGCGAGATCTTCGCCCTTCTCGGCGGGTCCGGCTGCGGCAAGACAACGCTTCTGAGGATGCTCGCGGGGTTCGAGGAACCAAGCGCCGGCCGCATCTTCCTTGACGGGCAGGACATGACGGGCGTTCCCCCCTGGGAACGCCCGGTCCATATGATGTTCCAGAGCTACGCGCTTTTCCCGCACATGAGCGTGGAAAAGAACGTGGCTTACGGCCTCAAGCACGAAAGGATGACGAAAGCGGAGCGTGAGGAACGGGTCCGCGCCATGCTCGACCTCGTGCAACTCACCCAATTCGCCCACCGCAAACCGCACCAGATTTCCGGCGGCCAGCGGCAGCGCGTGGCGCTCGCCCGGGCGCTGGCGCGGCAGCCGAAGCTTCTCTTGCTTGATGAACCGCTGGCGGCGCTCGACAAGAAGCTCCGCGAACAGACCCAGTTCGAGCTGATGAGCATCCAGGAAAGGACCGGCGTCACCTTCATCGTCGTGACCCATGACCAGGAAGAAGCGATGACCCTCGCCGACCGGATCGCGGTGATGGACAAGGGCCAGGTGCGCCAGAGCGGCACGCCGACGGATATCTACGAATACCCGAACTCGCGCTTCGTCGCCGGGTTCATCGGCTCCATCACCTCGTTCGATGGGCGCGTGACGGCGGTCGAGGGCGAGGTGTCGCGGGTGGATGTTCCCGGCCTTGGCACCGAAATCGTCGCGCGGAGCGTGGCCGGCGCGGCTTCGGGGCAAGCGGTCACGGTTGCTCTGCGCCCCGAAAAGGTGACCCTGACCCGCGACAGACTGGAGGGGCCGAATGCCATCGCCGGCGAGATCAAGGACATCGCCTATTTCGGCAAGGACAGCCTTTACCGGGTGACGCTGCCTTCGGGCCAGTTGATCGCGGTTCACGGCGTCAACGCCAAGCGCGCCGAAGCGGGCCGGCCGGACTGGCACGACAAGGTCTGGCTGAGCTTCGATCCCGCCGCCGCGATCCTGCTGACGGAGTAGCGGCGATGGCGGCAGGGCGGCATTCGCGATTGTCAGAATGGTTCAACCGGCGCGGCTGGTCCGACATCATCATCTCCGCGCCCTATATCTGGCTCCTCCTCTTCTTCCTTCTCCCCTTCCTCATCGTCATCGTCATCGCGATGAGCGTGGCGACCCGGACGCCAAGCGCCCCGCCCTTCGGCTATGGCGGCGACAATCCGGTCCTGAATTTTGCCGGATATGCCCGGTTCTTCGAGGATGAGCTGTACCTCCGCGCCCTTGTCACCTCGATCATCAATGCCTTCGTGGCGATGATCCTCTGCCTTCTCATCGGCTATCCGATGGCGCTGGGGCTGACGCGGATGCAGAGCAACTGGCGCAACATCCTGCTGATGCTCATCATCCTGCCGTTCTGGACTTCGTTCCTGCTCAGGGTTTACGCCTGGATGGGGATGATGGGCAAATCGAGCTGGTTCAACCGGTTGCTGACCGACATCTGGAACATGGTCACGCCCGAGGGCTGGGCCGTCAGCTCGATCCCGATGATGCATTCGAACTTCGCCGTCGTGCTCGTCATGGTCTATACCTACCTGCCGTTCATGATCCTGCCGCTTTACGCCAATCTCGAACGGCTGGACCCGACGCTGGACGAGGCGGCGATGGACCTCGGCACCCGGCCCTTCGGCGTCTTCTGGGACGTGACCCTGCCGCAGTCGATCCCCGGGATCATCGCCGGCGGCCTTCTCGTCTTCATCCCCGCCTCGGGCGAGCTGGTGATCCCGACGCTTGTCGGCGATGCCGGAAGCCCGATGATCGGGCGGGTGATCTCGGACGAGTTTTCATCCTCGCGCGACTGGCCGATGGCCTCGTCGATCGCGGTGGCGCTGCTTCTCCTCATGGTCGTGCCGACGATGATCTACAGCCATTTCCAGACCAAGGCCGAACATAAGCCGGAGAACCGGCCATGAGGCGGCGCCCCATCTTCCTGATCTCGGTCCTCTGCTTCGGCTTTGCCTTCTTCTACATCCCGATCCTGTCGATGATCGTCTATTCCTTCAACGGGTCGCGCCTTGCCACGGTCTGGGGCGGGTTCTCGACCAAGTGGTATGTCTCGCTCTTTTCCAACCGGCAGGTCGGCGCCGCCTTGCTGCTTTCCCTGAAGATCGCGCTCATCTCGGCGACCATGGCGACCATCCTCGGCACCATGGCCGGGATCGCGCTGGCGCGGTTCCGCCGGTTCAAGGGCAGGCTTTTCTTTTCCGGCATGGTGACGGCGCCGCTCATCATGCCCGATGTCATCACCGGCATCTCGTCGCTGATGCTCTTCATCCTGATGGCGGAATGGATCGGCTGGCCGGCGACGCGGGGCTTTACCACGATCACGCTGGCCCACATCACGTTTTCGATGGTCTATGTGACGACCATCGTGCAATCCCGGCTCATCAGCGCCGAGCGGGACATCGAGGAAGCGGCGATGGACCTCGGCTCGAAGCCCTGGCAGGTGCTTTGGGATATCACCCTGCCGGTGATCTTTCCGGCGATCCTGTCGGGCTGGCTTCTGGCCTTCACCATCTCGCTTGACGAGGTGGTCATCACCTCCTTTACCACGGGGCCGGGCAACACCACGCTGCCGCTTCTGATCTGGTCGAAGGTGAAGCTCGGCGTTACACCGGATATCAACGCATTGGCGACAATCATCGTCCTTGTCGTCGGCATCGGCGTCGTTATCGCCGGCTGGCTCATGAACCGGGCTGAGAAGCAGCGCGACCGTGACGCGCGCCTCGCCTACCGCGCCAATGAGTGACGCGCTCCGCCTCATCCACACGCCGCTCGGGCAGAGGGGATCGGGGCGGGTCCGCTACGGTGCGGCGATGGCGCTGCATGGGAGCGGCGGGCTGTCCGAGGCCGCACTTGAGGTCTACCGCATCTGCTCTCCGCTCGATGCGCAGGACCCGGTGCCGATGCTCATGGAACGCGGGCTCACCCCGCCGCCACCGGCACCACCGCCCGGAACCGCAGCACTCCGCCACCTTCTGGACGAGGCCGACAGCTATCTGGCCGGGTTGCCCGGCGAAGGCCCGGCAGAGGTCAGGCTGGGTCTGGCGCGCGGCGGGCCAGCCACCAACCCGCCCTCCCCGACCGCGCATCCGTTGGTGGAAGAGCATCTTGGCGATGCGCTTGCCCTTCTCGAACGCACGCACCCGGCGCTTGCACTCGCCATCGCAGCTGCCACGCCGCATCTGACGTGGACGACCTATGACGAGTACGCCCCCGACCTGATCGGCGACAGCTTTCCCCGATCGCATGCGTTCGCCTCGCTTGTTGGAGGGGAAGCCCCGTTCCATGCCGCGGACTTCGACTTCGGCCTTTTCCTGATCGCGCCGCATTTGCTTTACCGCGACCGCCGCCACAAGGCGCCCGAGCTTTACGCGCCCCTGACCGGACCGCATGGCTGGCGCTTCGCCCCCGGCGCGCCGCTTGTCATCAAGGCCGCGCATGAGCCGGTCTGGAACGACGCCAACCAGCCCCACCTGACCAAGGTCGGCCCGAACCCGCTCCTGTGCTTCTTCGGCTGGACCGCGGATGTGAACGAACCCGCCGAGATCGTCCCGGCGCCCGACTGGGCCGCGCTAGAGGCGCTCCGCCTATGACGGATGTGCTGGTGGAGAATGCGGCGATCCGTACCATGGACCCGGCGCGGCCCTTCGCCCGGAGCCTCCTGATCCGCGACGGCATCATCGCCGCCCTGTCCGACGCGCCGGACGGGCTGAGCGACCAACGCGGCGCAAGGCGGATCGACGCGGGCGGAGGGCTCGTCCTGCCGGGGTTTCAGGACGCGCACATCCACCTGCTGAACGGCGGCACCGATCTGGTCGAGACCGCGCAGCTTTACGACTGCGCGACGCTGGACGACATCGTGGCCGCGATGCGCACCCATGCCGGGGCATGGCGCGGCCCGATGATCTGGGGCGCGGGCTGGCAATGCGGCTTCTTCGGCGATCACAACCTGACCCGCGATGTTCTGGACCGCGCGGTCCCAGACCGGCCCTGCCTGATCTATGACGGCAACTTCCACAACGCCTGCCTGAACTCAGCCGCCGTCGCGATGGCGGGCATCACCGCCGACACGCCCGACCCGCCGAACGGCCATATCGTGCGCGACGGCTCAGGCCGGGCAACGGGCATGCTGCATGAGGAAGCGATCAACTGGGTGACGGAACGACTACCCGAGACCGATGAGGCCACCCGCCGCGCGGGATTGCGGGCGGGCATGGCCCATGCCAACCGTCACGGGATCACCGGCATCATCGACCCGTGGATACTTGACCATCACGCCCGCATCTACGGCGAGGGGCTGGCCGAAGGGGTGCTGACGCTGCGCGTCGCGGGGGCATCGCTCGTCACCGTGGCCGATACGGTGGACACGATGCTAGACCGTTTGATCCGGCGCCGGGAGGCGCATGGATCGGAAATGTTCCAGCTCAACGCCGCGAAGTTCTTCCTCGACGGCGGGCTTGAGAACCGCACCGCGGCGCTTCTTGCGCCCTATGCCGACGGTCCGGGCGGCAACGCGCCTCTGATGTTCCCGCAGGATCAAATCGACGCGCTTTTCACCGCGCTCGACCGCCACCGCTTCCAGATCCATGTCCATTGCATCGGCGATGCGGCAACGCGGGCTGCCCTTGACGGCTTCGCCGCCGCCCGAAAGACGAACGGCGCCTGGCCCTCGCTCCACCAGATCGCACATTGCCAGCTTGTCCACCCGGAGGACCGGCCCCGCTTCCGCGACCTTGGCGTGATGGCCAATGTGCAGCCGCTTTGGGCAGCTTACGACCCGGTGGTGCCGGACGACACCATGGCCATGATCGGCAAGGACCGCGCGCCCTGGACCTATGCCTTCCGGTCGCTGATCGACGCCGGGGCGCCCTACTGCATCAATTCGGACTGGGCGGTGACGACGCTGAACCCGTTCGAGATCATCGGCACCGCCGTCACCCGCGAACCGCCCCGCCGTCGCGGTCGTGCCGACCCCTTCTTCCCCGCCGAACGCCTGAGCGTGACTGAGGCCGTCCTCGGCTACACCACCCATGCCGCCGCCGCATCCTGGCGGTCGGGTCATACCGGGGCGCTGAAGTCCGGTTATTCGGGCGACCTGATCCTCCTCGACCGCGATATCTTCGCCAGCGGTCCCTATGAAATTGCCGAAACACAGGTACTCCTGACACTGTTTCGCGGGCAGGAGGTTCACCGCAATCCCGGCTTTGACGGATAAGATCATGACCGACGAGCACTATCCCCGGCAGATGATCGACATGCTTGAGGCGCTCTGGGGCGAGGGGTTCCTTTCCCCCGGCGGCCCGGACGAAGTCGCGCGGGTGCTGGAAGGCCATGACATCAAGGGCAGAAGCCTGCTCGACATCGGCTGCGGCGCGGGCGGCATCGACATCGCGCTGGTCACGCGACATGGCGCGGGCTACGTCACCGGGCTTGATGTCGAGGATACCGTGCTGGCCCACGCGCGCGGGTTGATCGCGAAGGCGGGCCTGTCCACGCAAATCGGCCTCGTCAAGGTCGCCCCCGGCCCCCTGCCCTTTCCGCCCGGCACCTTTGACGTGGTCTTTTCCAAGGACTCGATCATCCACATCCCCGACAAGGCCGCGCTGATGGCCGAGGTCTTCCGCGTGCTGAAACCGGGCGGCTGGTTCATCGCCTCAGACTGGCTGATCGGGGCAGAGTTCGTTTCGCCGCAGATGGCTGAGTATATCGCGGCTGAGGGACTCGACTTCGGCATGGCAACGCCTGCGCGCTACCGCGAGGCGATGATGGCCGCGGAATTCGGCGACATTCGCATCAGGTCGCGCAACGACTGGTACCGGGTGCAGGCGCGGCAGGAGCTTGAACGGCTGAGAGGCGAGGCAGGCCGGTCGGCGGCGCGTATCGTCGGGACGGATTTCGTACAGAAGAACATCGCCATCTGGGAACGCATGATCCCGGTCCTCGACAGCGGCGAACATTGCCCGACGCATCTTTCGGCGCGAAAACCGGGCTGAACATCTTTCCTGCCCAAAAAGAAGGCCCGCCGCGACCGAAATCGCGACGGGCCCGGGCAGTACCTGTGCCCCCACTCGTTACATACGGGTGGCGGGACGCCGCGAGGGAGCGGCACCAAGCATCAGGTCAACCCAACTGTGCCACCACGGCATCGGCGAACTTGTTCACCATCGCCTGGTAGTAGTCCTTGTTGTCCGGCGCTATGCCGGCGACATCCGTCCCCTCCGGCAAAAGAAGCACGGCATCGGCGAATTTCACGCTGACATCATAGGACCCGAGATGGGTGCCGTTATCCATCAGGAGCACGTGACCCTTGAGTTCGGACTGCTCCATGTTGAACGCGGTCTCGAACCAGTTGGCCACCGAAAGCTCGTCGATATCGACCTGGATCGTGGCGCCGTCATCGGCAGTGCGATCGGCGACCCGCGCGGCGATGGCCGTCTTCAGATCGTCGGCCGCCGTGGTCCAATAGGCCGCGGCCTTTTCGTTCTGGATGGCAGACAGGTCCATCTGGACATCCACGTCCTTGACCTTGGTTTCGGCCAGAACCGGGGTGGCGAACGCAAGCGCCAGCGCCGAGGCAGCAGTCATCAGCATGGTGCGAACCATTTGAAACTCCATTCATATTTTCTCTGACGTAAACGGTGCGCCCTGCGCCCCGCTTGACACCGACTAAACGATGCGTGGCTGGGTTGGTTCCCTGCCGAGCCGGTTTTTGTTGTCGGTACGTTTCATTTTTCAACGATTCGGCGCTGGAACCAGGCCGCGACTTCTGCGTTGGGAAGATGGCTGGCGCATGTCCCTTTGTTTAAGTTGCGCTTAGCCGGGAGGGCATTCGAGTGGTGCGCCCTTCCTTGCCGGAGGCTGTTTTTTGCGGCCTCCGGCACCCCCTTACATCAAAGGTCTCTGCTCGGGCGCCTCAAGGTCCATGACCGCGACGGCGGCCAGCCGCGAAGGATCGTCGATCCTCAGCTTCCCCTCCGCCCAGGACGCGAGCTCGTCGTTCCTGAGCCGCGCCAGCGTCTTGTTGGTGTGAACGAGCGAGAGGCCCAGCGCATCGGCAAGGTCCTGCTGCCGGTAGGGAAGCGGCACAATGTTGCGCACGCCCATCCCTACCGCGCGCAGGCGCTGGAACAGCTTCAGAAGCGACCAGGCCACGCGTTGCCGCGCATCGCGCTGGCCGATGGAAACCACGGCCTCGCCGAGATAATGTTCCTCCATCGCGGCGAGCCAGGTCAGGTCGTAGGCGCGCAAGGGATGGCGGCGGAAAAGGTTCCAGAGCTCGGCCCGGTCGAAGACGCAGAGATGCACCTCCGTCGTCGCCTCGGCGGAATGCTTCATCTCGCCCATGATCGCGGCCTGCAAGCCGGCGAAATCGCCCGGCAGAAGGAAGTTGACGACCTGCCGCGCGCCGTTCTCCAGAAGCTTGTAACGTATGCCCATGCCGCTGAGGACAGTGAAGAGCTGGGGGCTCGATGACCCCTCCTGCAGGAAGGTGCGCCCGGCGTCGAGCGTCAGTTCCCCGACCTTGAAGCGCTGCATGTAGGCGAGTTCGTCTTCGGTAAAGGGCGTGAAGATCTTCCGTTGCCGAAGCGGGCATTGGCGGCAATCGACGAGGCGCATCGCGTCCGGCTCCTGACAGCATCTATGTCACAGTTAAATGCGCCCCTCGCCCGATTGGTTCCTCATTCTTGTCTCTTCAGGGGGAAAGACAATGGATGCGAACCATCAAGCGGCTACGGGAGAAAGTTATATTCTGTTCATTTCAGATGCCGTCATTCTGCAGGACATTGCCGAGGAAATCGGCCTGCGAAAACCGGGCGCGGCAATCCTGATTGCCCGGTCACTGGGCGAGTTCATGACGGCGGTTCTGCCCGCCGCGCGCGTCCGCGCGGTGTTTGTCGAACTGGAGCTTCTCGGTCCCTACTGGGAAGAAGCGCGCGACCGCATGAGAAGCCTCGGCGCGCGCATCGTCCTTATGGGCCGAGCCGTTGAGGATCTGGCCGATGGCGGCGTCCATCTGGCAGGCGTTCAGGTCCTCCTCAGGCCATATTCGGCAGAGGATGTTGCGCGCCACATCCGCGGCATCCCGCAAGCCTAGGCCGGCAGCCCCCTTCAGGCGACGAGCGTTTCCGTTGACGAGAAGAACATCGCCTGGCTGACCGCCGAGCGGACCTGATCCTCGACATAGGGCTTGGTGATGAGGAACGCCGGTTCCGGGCGCTTCCCGGTCAGAAGCCGCTCGGGGAAAGCGGTGATGAAGATGACCGGAATGTCATCGAACTGCGCCAGGATGTCGTTCACCGCGTCGATGCCCGATGAATTGTCGGCCAACTGGATGTCGGCAAGGATCAGGTCGGGCCGCTCCCGCGAGGCGAGATCTACCGCCGCGCGGCGTGTGGGCGCGATCCCGGTGACGCGGTGGCCCATCTCCATCACGATCGTCTCGATATCCATGGCGATGATCGCCTCATCCTCGATGATGAGAACCGACCCGGCGATGGAACTGGCCATCTCGCGCTTGGCGATGGCAACGAGTTCGGCAGCCTCCTCCGCATCCGTCGCCATGATCTGGCCGATCTCGGCGAAGCTGAAGCCCTCGATCGCGTGCAGCATCAGGGCCTCGCGGGTGTTCGGCGTCAACGCTGCCATATGGTCCTGCGCCCGCCCGGACAGCCGCGTATCAGGTTCGCCCAGCGGCGCGCCGGCGGTACCCCACACGGTATGAAAGGCATGGAACAAGGCGACCTTGGCCGGCATTTCTCCGGCAAGTGTCGCTGCGTCGGCGAGGATCGCCTCAAGCGTAGCGGCGGCGTAGTTGTCGCCGGTTTCCTGGCTTCCCGTCAGCGCGCGCGCGTAGCGCCGCAGATAGGGAAGATTGGCCGCGATGATCGACACGGTGTCGGATGCCGCCGCTTTGTTCATTTGTGTCCCCGCAATCTCAATTTCTGGGGAACAAACGCCGCAGGAGCGCGTTTGGTTCCGAACTGATGTATGGGTACGGCAGCCTCACCCGAAGAAGGTCAAGGCTGCGTGGTCGGGCAGACAAACAAAGGCGTGTTCGGGATGTTGGGAAGTGAAAGTGACAGGGACAAGCGGGCGCAGTCACCGATCGAGGCGGCGATAAACGAAAACCTCCGCAAGGTGTACGAAGAGGCGCTGGAAGAGACGGTCCCTGACCGCTTTCGCCTGCTTCTTGACGAGCTGCGCAAGAAGGAAGCGGGCAAGTGACGCGCACCGAGGCTTCGCCGCCCGATCCGCGCGAGGAACTGCCGACGCATCTGCCGGCCCTAAGGGCTTTCGCGATCAGCCTCACGCGTGATGCGACACAGGCCGACGATCTGGTGCAGGATACCATCGTCAAGGCCTGGAGCAATTTCGACAAGTTCACGCCCGGCTCGAACCTGCGCGCCTGGCTCTTCACGATCCTGCGCAACACGTTCTTTTCGGCCAAGCGCAAGACCCGGCGCGAGGTGCCCGATCCCGACGGCATCCACACCGCCGGGCTTTATGAGAAGCCGGCCCATGACGGGCGGCTGGCGCTCGCGGATTTTCGCACCGCCTTCGACAAGCTCACCCCCGAACAGCGCGAGGTCCTGATCCTCGTCGGCGCTTCCGGCTTTTCCTATGAGGAGGCGGCGGAAATGACCGGGGTTGCGGTGGGGACGGTAAAGAGCCGCGCCAACCGCGCCCGACAGAAGCTCTGCGATCTTCTGGGCCTCAAGGATGGCGAAGGCATGTTCTCGGGCGTGGACGGCGTCACCAGCGCCGTGCTCAGCCGATCGGGAATACAGGCGGCATGAGCGAAGCCCGTGGCCCCAGAAAGCGCTTCATCGACAGGCTGGGGTTTCGTCTCGGGCTGGTCCTGTCGATGGCCCTGCTGCCCATCGGCCTTCTCGCAGTCCTTCAGGCACGCTCTCTCATGGACGAGGCGCGGGCGCGGTCGGAAGCGGCGCTCGCGGGGGAAACTTTGCGCGTTCTCTTGCCCGAACTGCGCCTGATCCGGCAGGGTCAGGGCGCCTCGGAAGTCCTCGCCTCGGTCGTCCCGATCCTCTTGCCGCAAGGGACGGGCGACAGCGCGGCCTGCGACCGCGTCATGCGGGACACCGTCGGCGCCTCCAGCATCTATTCCTATGCCGCGTTCGTTGCCGTGGATGGTGCGGTCTCCTGTGCCTCCGACCGCAAGGTGGAGATCCCGGTCGACCTTGCCCGACTTGCGGAGCTTTCGCCGCCCGACAACGTCGCGCTGATTTCGGCGAACCAGCTAGAAGACGGATCACCAACCGGTGTCGCCGCCGTTCATCCGGTCACCGCGGCGGATGGCGCGCTTCTTGGCTATACGTTCGTCAACATGCCGCATTCCCGCCTCTCGGCCGCAGCGGCCACGATGGCGACGCGCAAAGACAACTTCGCGCTGATCCTCTTCGATGACGAGGGTCGCATCCTTGCGGCCAATCGCGACAGTGGCGATGCGACGGAACTGCTTCCCGGTGACCGTTCGCTTCTCTCGCTTGCGGACGGGGCATCGCAGACCTTTACCGCGCCCGACACATCGGGCATCGCGCGGTCCTTCTCGGTCATCAAGCTTTCGGACGTGAACATTTTCGCGCTCGGAAGCTGGCCAGCGGAAGCGGACACGTTCTCCTTCGTCCGCAACATTCCGGCCATCGTCTTTCCGCTTCTGATGTGGGCGGCCTGCCTCGTTGCGGCATGGCTCGCCGCCGAGAACCTGGTGACGACCTATATCCGGCGCCTCCGCCGCGCGATCACCCATTTCGCCGGCGGCAACCGCGAAGTCATCAAGCTCGACATGACCGGGGCGCCGCTCGAGATCCGCGAGGTTTCGGATTCCTTCGAGCAGATGACCGAGACGATCCTGCATGACGAGGCGGAGTTGGAGAATTCGCTGCACCAGAAGGAGGTTCTGCTCCGCGAAGTACATCACCGGGTGAAGAACAACCTGCAACTCATCGCCTCGATCATGAGCATGCAGATGCGCAAGACGAAATCGACCGAGGCGAAGTCGCTGATGAAGGGGTTGCAGGACCGGGTGATGAGCCTTGCCACCATCCACAAGGGTCTCTACCAGACCTCGGGGATGGCCGACATCCGCGTCGACGAGCTATTCCCCGAGATCGTGCATCAGGTCATCCGCATGGCCTCCGGCCCGGAACGGCGCATTCAGGCAACGACAGAGTTCGACGATCTGAACCTGACGCCGGATCAGGCGGTGCCGCTCGCGCTTTTGCTGACGGAAGCCATGACCAACGCGATGAAATACGCCGAGTCCGGTGCCAATGCCGCAGGGACGGAACTCAGGGTCAGTTTCCGCCGGATCGGCGGCGACATGGCGCAACTGGTGGTCGAGAACTCATCGGGCGGCAGTGCTGCGCCGGATGAGGTCAGCGACGGGTCCGGTCTTGGCACCCAGTTGATCGAGGCCTTCGCACGGCAACTGAACGGCACACTGGACCGCCGGGAAGGCCCCGACTCCTACCGCCTGAGCCTCGTCTTTCCACTCCACGCGCTTACCGAGGCCGAAGCCCGTCAGAACGGCAGCCCCATCGACAACGCCGCCGAATAGGCCACCTATCCCGGGCAGACGGCGGATCGACGCCGACGCCGGATCATCACGAAGCTTGTGATCGGTTTTTCAGGAACAGCCACTCACGAAGGGAGTTGTCTCCATGCAACCAACCTTGAAGGGAGTTGAACATGAACTGGGATCAAATCGCCGGCAGCTGGAAGGAAATGAAGGGCCGCGCCAAAGAGAAATGGGGCGAGCTTACCAACGATGATCTCGACCGGATCGAAGGCAAGCATGACCAGATGGTCGGCCTCCTCCAGCGCAAGTACGGCTATGCCAAGGAGAAAGCAGTCCAGGAAATCGACAGCTGGACCCGGGGCCTCTGAGGCCAGGGACGGATCAGGGGCGGCGGCACGCGGAAAGCCCGCCGCCGTCCCTTTCTTTTGGTAGGACACGTCCCTGGACAGGACGGCATGGCTTCAGTCGTCCTGCTTTCCGCCCCCGCCGCCCTTTGCCGCGCCTAGGGCAACCGCGATGAGCGCCCCGGCGGCGGCGGCGGCACCGCCCATGGCAACCGGATGCCGCTGGACAAGCCTTGCGACATCGTCATGCGCCGCAACCACTTTCCGGCTGGCCTTGCGCCGTGCCTTGTAGGCCTTTACGCGCGCGGCGATGAGGGCGGCGGCGGCATCCTGGGACAGGTCTTCGACGCCATGCTCCAGCCGGGATTTGACCTCGGCGGCCACGTCACCGGCGACCCGCGCCTTCTTGGCGGCGATGTCCCGCGCCTCCTGCGACTTGTCGCTGACGGTCTCGGCGATCTCGCCGGCGCGCTTGCGCACGCTTTCGTCGATCTCGCGCAGCCGCGCCGCCCCGGTGCGGTAGATGCGGTCCACTTCCGCCGCGACGGCACGGATTTCCTCAGGCTCCATCGCGGCGACGACATTTGCCATTGCGGCGGCCGCCGCGACCGTCTGGCCGAGAGCGGAGGATTTCGCCGGCCCCGCCGCGCGAACCTTTCGCCCGCCACCGGAAGGTCGCGCGACAAGCCAGACAAGGCCCGCCCCGGCGATCAGCGAGGCAATGGGGTTCGACCGGATCGCGCCACCGACAGAGCCGAGCGCCCCCAGCGCCGCCGCGCCGGGCTTGGCGGTGTCGAAGGCCCCAAGCGCCTCGCGGGCGATGCCGCCGGGGCTGAGCCGATCCTTCAGGGCCGCGAGGTTCGCCTGCAACGCCTGCCGATCACGCTCGAGGTCGGCCTCGATTTCCGCAATGCTGCGTTGGTCGTCAGACATCAGAGGACACTCCCTTCACCGCGGCCGCGCTCCGCTTGAGGTTTTCCTTCACCCGACCGGGCGCCTTGCTCGCGGCCTGAAGCCGGTCGCGCGCCATGAAAAAAAGGATCGCGGCAACTCCGAGGATGGCGACGCCAACAACCAGCGCGGCGACGACCTCCGAGAGGCCCATCGCGATCAGCGCAAGGACGGCGGTTCCGGCAAGCATGTTCAACCCGACCACGCCCAGCACCGCCGCGACGGCCATCAGCGCCAGGGCGGAACCGGCCTTCGCAGCGGTGTCGCGCATCTCGGCCTTGGCCAGCGCGATCTCGCCGCGCAGGATCGCGATCAGGTGTCCGAGCGCATCGGAAACCAGCGTTGCCACCGATGGCCGCCCGCCCTCGTCCGCCATCAAAGCGCCTCGTCGCGGGCACTGCGGCCTTGCGTCATCCGCGCGATGGCAAACCCGGCGAGCGCGGCCCCGGCGACGAAAAGAAGCGGATTGCGCCGGGCGAAGCCTTCGGCATCGGCGACAAGCTGGCTGAGGCTCCCCTCGCGCACCCGGTGCGAAAGGCTGTCCATCCCGCCCGCGACCGATTCCAGCAAGCGGCGCTGAACGCTGTCGTCATCCTGTTTCTCGGCCCGGTCACGGATCACCGAGGCGACCTTTTCGCCGGTGTCGGCCGCGCTGCGCCGCACCGTCTCGGCAGCTTCGCCCGCGCGGTCGCGGATTGCCCCGACGGCATCGCCTGCGGTTTCCCGCACCGTCTTTGCCGTTTCCTCTGCGGTGTCGCGCGCCTGATGCAGCGCGGCCTTTCCAGTCTCGCGGATCGCTTCGGTGGCCTCGCGGGCCTTTTGCTTGGTCAGATCGGACATCGGGCAACCTCCTTTGATGTTCGGCACTGCATCCGGCAGCCCCGGCATTTTCATCTCGAATCGCGCGGGCGTCCTTGATCTGAACCCCGCCGTCACAACAAAAACGCGCCCCGGCGCGACGTTGTTCCCTGACCGGCTCGTCACTGCCGGCCGCGGCGCTTCAGCAACCGGCCAGATGCGGAAGCTCTTGCGCGCCGCTGCAACGATAGCGGCGCGCGCATGTCCTTGGGAAGGTAGAACACGTCATCTGAACTGGCGGAACCGTCCACGGAGTCGCAGCGTTGAAAAGGCACGTGGAAGCGCCGCAGGCTCAACAAGGAGGCAACCAATGCTTGGCTGGGCACTAACCTTTCTGGTGATCGCAATCATCGCCGGTCTTCTCGGTTTTGGCGGCATCGCCGGCACCTCTGCCGGTATCGCCAAGATCCTGTTCCTGATCTTCATCGTTCTCTTCGTCGTCGCGATGATCGCCCGCGCCGTGCGCGGTCGTCCTCCACTCTGATCGGAAGATGCCAAAGTGAAACGACCGCCCGGTGGGCGGCCGTTTCGTTTCCCGGCATTGGCGCGGGTTCAGACCGTATGCAGGTAAAGGTCGAAATCCACGTCGGAAATCGTCCGCGCCACCCGCGCGAGTTCCGCCGCCTTCACCTCGGTAAAGGTCCGGTGCATATCGCCGCCAAGCGCCTTCTTCAGGAAATCCGACGCCCTGGCGGCGGCGATGGCCGCACCCCAGTCGCGCGGCATGTTCGAGGCGCCGTCATCCTCGTAGCCGTTGCCGACCGTCTCCGGGCCGGGGTCGATCTTCAAGTCGAGGCCGTGGAGGATGCCCGCGAGCACGGTCGCTGCAACGAGGTAGGGGTTGGCGTCGACGCCCGAGGGCCGGTGTTCGATCCGACGCGCGCGGACTTCGCCCGCCGGAACCCGCAGCGCGACCGAGCGGTTGTTCACGCCCCAGTTGGTCGAAACCGGCGCATAGCTCTGGTTGGCGAAGCGGCGCCAGGAATTGAGATGCGGCGCGAAGACCAGCATCGATTCCGCCATCGTCGCCCTGAGGCCGCCAAGCGCATGGAGAAGCTCCGGCCTCCAGCCCTCACCAGCGCCTTCGGCAAAGACGTTTTTGCCGTCGTCGTTCATCAGCGAGACATGGAAATGCATCCCCGACCCGGCGTAGTCAGCGATCGGCTTGGCCATGAAGCAGGCGACGACGCCATGTGCCCGCGCCTGCTGCCGCACGATCCGCTTTAGCCGGATCAGATCGTCGGCGGCCTGCATCACATCCTCGCGGTAATGCAGCGTCAACTCATACTGGCCAGGCGCGTATTCCGAAATCATCGTCTCTGCCGTGATCCCGGCCTTCGCGGCCCCGGCATAGATGTCGGAAAAGAGGGGCAGCATGCCGTGCAGGTGGTCGACGGAATAGACCTCGGTCTTGCGGCTTTCGCGGCCATCAAGCACATCGGCGGCGGGGCGCACCTTGCCATCGGGGCCACGGTCCTTGGCGAGCAGGAAGAACTCAAGCTCGAAGGCGCCGGCCGGCTTCAGCCCACGCTTGGCGAACTCCGCCACCTGCCGGGCCAAAGCATGGCGCGGGTCCGAGGTCATCGGCGCGCCGTCGAGATCATAAAGCGACATGAAGACTTCGGCGCGCGGAGGCTGCGTGTTGTGCAACGCCTTCAGCGTGCCGGGGATGGGCCAGGCGCGCAGGTCGCCGTCGCCCTGATCCCAGATCAGCCCGGTCTCATGCACATCCTCGCCACAGATATCGAGGCCAAGGATCGAGATCGGCATATGCCGCCCGGATTTGTAAAGGCTCGCAAGCTCATGCCGCCGGATGATCTTGCCACGGCCGATGCCGTTGGAATCATGAAGGACGATATCCACCGCCTCGATTTCGGGATGTTCGGCGAGGAATTCCTCGGCTTCGGCAAGGGTCGCGCCGGAAGGGCAGGTCTGGGTCATGGCTTCGTCTCAGGCAAAAAGTTCGGTGAGGATTTCGTCGAAGGCGGCGATCAGCC
>DJUV01000064.1:0-18311 GCA_002440625.1 Rhodobacteraceae bacterium UBA6273
TTCCGCGTCAGCTACGCCACCTCGGACGCCGCGCTGGAAGAGGCCTGCCGCCGAATCCAGACTTTCTGCGCCGGCTTGCGCTGAGACATCAGGGGCTGGCCGCCATCTGGCCAGCCCGGTCCCACGCTGCTATCGTCCGGGCCGAACCAGCGAGGGACCGGCGATGCCGCTCAAGCTTCCCGACTACTACTTCCGCATCCGCGAGAACGGCGCGGCGGTCTTTCGCATCGACACGGAGAACCGTCAGCGCCGGATGGAGATGGAGCAGATTGCCGTCGTCAACAGCCGGAACGGCGAGATCAAGGCGCATGGCGACCGGGCGCTGAGTGACGCCGACAAGGCCGCGATCAGGGACTGGCTCGCCGACCGGCAGGAACTGCTCGCACGGCGCGAGACGGATGACATCCTGCGCACGGTGGATCACCTCAACCTCACGACGCAATGGGCGCAATCGCGGGCCAGCGATGCGCAGCTTGCCGAGGTGACCGGCGCACTCCTGCTCGCCATGCATGACCTCCGCTCCGTTCTGGTGCGCAAGCAGTCGGAACGGACAGGCAAGGGCGAGGAGTCTGCCGAAAGCTGAGGTCCCGGTGACCTGACCCATTCGATGAATGCCCTTTCCTGGCGCTTTGGCTATGATCGGCCCGTCGACGATCCTGCCCCGAAGCCCGCCCGTGGTGAGCCGCAAATGGAACGAAAGCTTTCCGCAATCCTCGTGGCCGACATCGTCGGCTATTCCGCGCAGATGGAGCGTGACGAGGAAGGCACCTTCGCCCGCGTGACCGCCCGCCGGAAAGACCTGTTCGAGCCGGAGGTCGTCCGCCACAGCGGCAGGATCTTCAAGCTGGTCGGCGACGGCGTGCTGGTGGAGTTCCAAAGCGCAGTGCAGGCCGTCGAATGCGCGGTGGCGCTACAGGCCGGGCTTCAGGATCGCAACCGCAGCCTGCCCGAAGATCAGGCCATCCACCTCCGCATCGGCATCAACCTTGGCGAGGTGATCGTCGACGGCGACGACCGTTATGGCGAGGGCGTCAACCTTGCCGCGCGTCTGGAGCAGCTCGCCGATGCCGGCGGCATCTGCGTCTCCGAAAAGGTGGCGCGGGAGGTTGAGCGCAAGCTGGCCTTCGGCTTTGAATCGATGGGCGAAAGGCACGTCAGGAACATTGCCGAGCCAGTCCACGTCTACCGCGTCAGCCCCGACCGGACGAAAGGCCCGAGGGCAGAGGATCGCCGCGGCGGCCGGACCCGCCATCTCATGCGGCTGGCCGCCACCTTGGCCCTTGTCGCAAGTCTTGGCGCGCTCGCCTTTGCCTTCTGGCCGGGATCGGCGCGGCAGGCCAGCCCGCCGGCCCTGGCCATCCTGCCCTTCGACAATGTCAGCGGCGACGCCGCGCAGGATTATCTCGGCACCGGCGTCGCCGACGACATCATCACCATGCTCTCGACCTCGCCGACGCTTCGGGTGGTCTCCAAAACCTCAAGCTTCGGCCTGAAGGGCGCCGGGAGCCTCCAGGAGATCGCCGACGACCTCAATGTCGACTACATCCTCGAAGGCAGTGTCCGGCGGACGGCCAGCGCCTTCCGCATATCGGCCCAACTCGTCCAGGGCAGCGACGGCCAGAACCTCTGGTCGGAGCGGTTCGAGAAGGAGGGGACGGATGTAGCGCTTCTGCAGGAGGAGATCGCCCGCAAGGTCTATGCGACCGTGGCCGGATCGCGCGGCGAGGTTGCCAAGTTCGAGATGGGGCAAGCCTGGAGCAAGTCCGCGCCCTCGCTGGAGGAATATGACTACCACCTGCGCGGCATGGCGAAATTCCTGACCTGGACCGATGAGGGCAAGGAAGAGGCGCGCCGGATCTGGGAAGATGGTCTGGAGCGTTTCCCGCAGTCCGCGCTGCTGCGCATCGAACTCGCGGGCTACTACTTCAACAAGGCGGATGAGGGTTTGTCCACTGACCGCTGGGCCGACATCCAGACCTCATGGCGGCTGCTGCGCGAGGCCGACAAGGCGCCGGTGAAATCCCGGATGGAGGAGTGGTTGTCGCATTACATCAAGGCACAGGTCTATCCCATCGCCGTGGGCGACTTCGAAAGTGCTGCGCGCGAGGCAGAGGCCGCACATGCGCTGGTGCCCTTCGATCCGATGTCGAGCATCGACCTCTCCTTCGTCATGACAAATGCCGGCTACGCCGAGAAGGCCGTCGAATGGGCCGAGTACGGCGTCAACAACGAAGCCGCGGTGCCGGACTGGTATCGGGACAGGCTCGCCTGGGCCTATTACAACGCCGGCCGCGCCGAAGACGCGGTAAGGGAATACGACAAGATCAGTTACCTATGTACCATCTGCAAGGCCGCCGCCCTGGTCCGCGCCGGCCGGATCGAGGATGGCCGCGCGCTCATCGCGGAAGTGACGGCGGTTCGCCCCGACATCACCCTGAAGGCCGCAGGGCTGGCGCCGGGCGACCGTTTTCCCTACATGACCACCCGGATGCTCGCGCCCTATCTCAAAGACCTGAGGGCGGCCGGGCTTCGCTAGCAGGCGAACTGACCACGGCTAACTCCGGTGATGTCCCGCGCCCGCCCAGCGCCCGCGCCAGAAGCGCAGCATGAGAAACACCGCCGCGAAGGCCAGCCCTACAACCAGACCAAGCCAAAGCCCGACACCGCCGTAGCCCAGCGGGAAGGCGAGCACATAGCTCACCGGAATGCCGATCAGCCAGTAGCTCGCCGCCGCTATGATCATCGGCACGCGGGTATCCTTGACCCCGCGCAGGAAGCCAAGCGCCATCACCTGCGCCGCATCGGCAAGCTGAAAGAGCGCGGCGCAGGCCAAGAGCAGCGTGCCATAGGCCACGATCGCCGGCGCCTCGGGGTTCGACATGTCGAGGAAGAGCCGGATCAGCGGCGCCGGGAAGGCGAGGAAGAATGCGGTGATGATGGCGGCAACGACCGCCGACATGGCAATCGCGACTTTTGCGCCGTCCCGCAGCGCCGCGAGATCGTCCGCGCCAAAATAGCGCCCGGTTCTGACCGTGGCCGCGTTCGACAGGCCAAGGTGACCCATGAAGGTGATGCCGGCGAGTTCAAGGGCGATGCCGTGGGCGGCCAGTTCATTGGTGCCGATCCAGCCCATCATCAGCGCCGCCGCCCAGAAGAGCCCGGTCTCAAAGAGGCCGGTCAGACCGATCGGCCAGCCGAGGCGGTAGACCTGTACGAAGGCCGGCCAGTCCGGGCGCCAGAACCGCTGGAAGAGGCGGAACCGGCTCAGCGCCGGGTGGCGGGCAGCGTACCCCGCCATGACCAGAAGCGTCAGCACCTGGGTCACGACCGAGGCGAGCGCCGCCCCCCTGACGCCCATCTCCGGCGCGCCCCAGTTGCCGAAGATCAGCATCCAGTTCAGCACCATGTTGCAGAAGACGCCGGCGAGCGTCGCCCAAAGGACGACCCCGGCCCGCTCCAGCGCCGAAAGGAAGCTCTTCAGCCCCATGATGAGAAGCGCCGGCAGCATCCCGAGACCGGCGATGCGCAGGTAATCCTGCGCTAGTGCCGCAACATCGGGCGCCTGGTCGAGGGCCACGAAGATCGGCCCCGACCACCAGAAGACCGGATAGACCGCGACCCCGAAGATGATCGACAGCCACAGCCCCATCCGGGTGTCGCGCCGGACCTGCGTTTCGTCCCCCCGGCCAAGGGCAGAGGCGACCATCGGCATCACCGCCTGGGCAAAGCCCGCACCAAGGATGAAGAGGATGAAGAAGGACGAGGTGGCGAGCACGACCGCCGCCAGTTCCTTTACCCCGTACCAGCCGAGCATCACCGTATCGGTCACATGCAGCGACATCTGGGCGAGGTTTGACCCGACCAGCGGCAGGCTCAATGCCACCAACGCCCGAAAATGGGCGCCATATGTCTCGCGCTGACGCATGGGCCAGCCTTACGGTGCGCGGGCGCGAAGGTCCAGAGGTGCCGGGGTGAGCATTCCCTGCTGAGCGTACAGCCTTCTGTCGCGGTCACGTCGCGCAATGCTTATGATCCCGGCATCGACTCATCAGGGTGAGGAGCGCGCGATGCAGACGCCCGACACGATGTTTCAGGACGGGGCGGCCTATGAGCGGATGATGGGACGCTGGAGCCAGCGCGTCGGCAGCCGGTTTCTCGACTGGCTGGGCGTCGCCCCCGGTCTCGACTGGCTCGATGCCGGCTGCGGCAACGGCGCCTTCACCGAGATCATCGCCGCCCGGGCCGCGCCGGCAAGCCTGACCGGGATCGACCCGTCCTCGGGCCAGATCGCCTTCGCGCGCCGCCGCCCCGGCGCCAAGGGCGCGAACTTCGAGGTTGGCGATGCGCAAACCCTGCCCTTTGCCGCCGACCGCTTCGATGTCAGCGTAATGGCCCTCGTCATCGCCTTCATCCCCGATCCCGCCCGCGCGGTCGCGGAACTCGCCCGCGTGACAAAGGCAGGCGGGCTGATCGCAACCTATATGTGGGACATGCAGGGAGGGGTGCCGCTTGCGCCCTTGCACCGGGCGCTGGCAGCGATGGGACATGCTGCACCATTGCCGCCGAGCGCGCCCGCCTCATCGCTCGCTGCGCTCGAGACACTCTGGCGCGGCGCGGGACTGACGGAGATCGAGGTCGAGACCTTCCCGCTCAACGTCACCTTCGACAGTTTCGACGACTTCTGGCAGTCGAACGTCCAGCCCGTCGGCCCCCTCGCCGCCGTCCTCCGCGACCTGCCCGACACCGAGCGCGACAGGCTCCGCCAGCACCTGAAGGAAAGCCTGCCGACCGACGCCGACGGCCGCATCGCCTATGGCGCGTTGGCGAACGCGGTGAAAGGGCGGCGAGCTGGCGGCTGAGGGGCGATCATCCCCGACCAACCCCACCGGGATGCCTCCCTCCCCCCTTCGTGGGGGAGGGAGGGGGCGGGGGGATTCTTCGGCGGCAACGCCCTCCCCCTCTCCCCTCCCACGAAGGGGAGGGGAAGCGCTTCACGTCCGACCGGAGCGCGAGGCCTCAGGGGATTCAGCTTTCCTCGGCGCCCGCCGCGACTCCGCCGCTCATTGGCGCGAAGTCGATCAGATGCGCGGTGATCGTGCCGGGGTCGTCGCCCGCTACGCTGGCGAACCCCGCGCGGTCGGCGATCCGCCCCATCGCCTCGTTGCCGCGAAGGTAGACAACCCAGATGTCCTCGATCCCGCGCGCCTGCGCCTCGGCCAGTGCGCGGCTGAACAAAGCCCGGCCAATCCCGCGCCGGCGCAGGTCCTCGTCGACCGATACCGCAATCTCCGCAGCGCTTGGCCGGTTGTGATGGGGATGCACTTCGGCTACGCCGCAAACATCGCCGCCCCGCTCTGCCGTGACGACGAAGATCGGCGCCGCCCCCGCGACATAGTCCCGGATCGTCCGGTCGGGCGCAGGCGTGAAGAACCTGTCGAGCCGCGACCCGAGGTCAAGCCGCGTCAGGTGCCGGGCCAGCGCCCCGCGCCAGTTCCGCGCGGTGGCGAGAGGGTCCAACATGCCGAAGTGGCAGGAAATGCTCGGACACATCGTCATCTCCATTTCTGCATCCGCAATGCTGCAGTGCAGAAATAATATAGGCCCGAACATGTCACTTTTGTACGCGCTGGGCGGCCGCAGGTGCATTCCAGCCGCCCGAAGCCCCGGTCGCGCTGAAAATACCGGCAGCAAATATCCCTGTTTTCAATAGGATGGGCGAAATCTCCCGATTTTTGTGCGGCCAACCTCCAGACCCGAACCTGTCTCAGTACCAGCCAAGACCATAGGTCAGCGGATTTCATTGATTTTGCACGATACAATGCATATTATAATGTACATTATATCGGAGACCGCCATGACCCGCCTGCTCACGCCCCATATCGCCACCATGACCGAACTCCGCGAACCGGCGAAGGTCTTCGAACGTTCGGGCGGCAAGCCGGTGGCGATCCTGAAGAACTCCCAGCTCGTGGGGTACCTGGTGCCAGCCGAGGCGGCGCAGCCGGACGAACATCGTCCGGCCACGATGGAAGAGGTTATGGCACACCTGCGCGAAACGCGCGACAAGGTGCAGCCGGTGCTCGACTATCTCAAAGACAAGTAGATCATGTTCACTCTGACGGTAGAGATCGTCGTGGCGATCCACGACGAGGTGCTCAACGCCGGCGAACTGCCCGGTCGAGCGCTGGACAAGTCATTGGAAGGGGCGCTCGCGCGCGTCGACAATCGGCTGGTCTACGGGTTGGTCAATGACGTGCATGACCTTGCGGCTGCCTATACCGTTTCCATCGCTCAAGGACATTGCTTCAACGACGGCAACAAGCGAACCGCGTTCCGGGCGATGAACGCGGCGCTGATGCTGAACGGCAGACGCATCGACTGGAACACCGAGGAAGTGGGCCAGATCATCATCCGCGTCGCGCAAGGGCTGATGGACGAAGGCGCGCTGGCGGAGTGGCTGCGCGGCAAGTGACCGCCACCCCGCTTGCCGCCGCTCGCCCCACGTGGTCTAATCCGCGACCACATAAAACCAAGAGCAGTTCCCATGGCCGACGACCTCCTCTCCGCCCGCGCGGATGACTACAACGCATCCGCGATCGAGGTGCTGGAAGGGCTTGAACCTGTCCGCAAGCGGCCCGGCATGTATATCGGCGGTACCGACGAACGCGCGCTCCACCACATGGTGGCCGAGATCCTCGACAACGCGATGGACGAGGCGGTGGCGGGCCATGCCAACCGGATCGAGGTGGAACTGCACGCCGACTTCTCCGTCACCGTGCGCGACAACGGCCGCGGCATCCCGGTCGATCCGCACCCGAAATTCCCCGGCAAGTCGGCATTGGAGGTCATTCTCTGCACTCTCCACGCCGGCGGCAAGTTCTCCAACAAGGCCTATTCCACTTCCGGCGGCCTCAACGGCGTCGGCTCCTCGGTCGTAAACGCCCTGTCCGACGCGATGGTGGTCGAGGTCGCCCGCAACAAGGAGCTTTACGAACAAAGCTTCTCGCGCGGGGTGCCGCAGGGGCCGATCCGGAAAGTGGGGGCCGCGCCGAACCGCCGCGGTACCTCCGTCACCTTCCACCCCGACCCTGAGATCTTCGGCCATCTCCAGTTCAAGCCCGCGCGGCTTTTCAAGATGGTCCGCTCCAAGGCCTATCTCTTCTCCGGCGTGGAGATCCGCTGGAAATCCGCCGTCGAGGATGGCGAGACGCCCGCCGAGGCGAGCTTTCACTACCCGAACGGCCTTGCCGACTTCCTTGCGCTCTCGATGGAAGGCGCCACGACCTATGCCGAGCGGCCCTTCGCCGGCAAGGTCGGCTTTCAGGAGAAATTCGGCGTCCCCGGATCGGTCGAATGGGCAATCAACTGGACGCCGATGCGCGACGGCTTCCTGCATTCCTACTGCAACACCGTGCCCACGCCCGAAGGCGGCACGCATGAGGCCGGCTTCTGGGCAGCGATCCTGAAGGGCATCCGCGCCTACGGCGATCTGGTGAAAAACCGCAAGGCGAGCGAGATCACCCGCGAAGACATGCTCACCGGGGGCTGCGCCCTCATCTCGATCTTCATCCGCGAGCCGTCCTTCGTCGGCCAGACCAAGGACCGGCTTTCGACCGAGGAAGCCGCGAAATGGGTGGAAAGTGCCGTCCGCGACCATTTCGACAACTGGCTGGCGTCGGATACCAAATCCGCCGGCGCGATCCTCGATTTCCTCGTCCTGCGCGCCGAGGAACGCCTGCGTCGCCGGGCCGAGAAGGAGACGCAGCGCAAGACCGCAACGAAGAAACTGCGCCTCCCCGGCAAGCTCGTCGACTGTTCGGCGACCAACCGCGAGGGGACGGAGCTTTTCATCGTCGAAGGCGACAGCGCCGGCGGCTCCGCCAAGATGGCCCGCGACCGGACCAATCAGGCGCTTTTGCCCTTGCGCGGCAAGATCCTGAACGTCCTTGGCGCCGCCTCGGCGAAGATGGGCCAGAACCAGGAGATCAGCGACCTCGCCCAGGCGCTCGGCGTCGGGCTTGGCACCAAGTTCCGCGTCGATGACCTGCGCTATGACAAGGTCATCATCATGACCGACGCCGATGTCGACGGCGCCCATATCGCCTCGCTCCTGATGACCTTCTTCTTCACCCAGATGCGGCCGATGATCGACAAGGGGCATCTCTATCTGGCCTGTCCGCCCTTGTACCGGCTGACCCAGGGGGCGAAGCGCATCTACGTCTCTGACGATGCCGAGAAAGAGGCGATGCTGGCCAAGGGCCTCGGCGGCAAGGGCAAGATCGACGTCCAGCGCTTCAAGGGCCTGGGCGAGATGGACGCCAAGGACCTCAAGGACACGACGATGAACCCGGCGACCCGGAAACTGATCCGGGTGTCGATTGATGAGGATGAGCCGGGGGAAACGTCCGATCTGGTGGAACGGCTGATGGGCAAGAAGCCGGAATTGCGGTTCCAGTATATCAGCGAGAATGCGAGATTTGTGGAGGAGCTGGATGTTTAGGCGTGATACTTGAGGCAAGCATTGCTGAAACTTTTACCAAACATCGAAAGCTCGATGCTACCCTTTACGATCGTTAGTTTGCGACCATCACCGACAGCATCCATTTGCGACCTAGCCCGCTGAATTTCATCAGATTCTTCTATTTCCGTGTATGCGCCATCTAAAACTAGATGCCGGGTATATCTAGCGTCGACAAGACCCAGCCTCTCCAGATTGTCTATGGAAGCGTGAAACCGATCCGCATCTTCACCCGAACGCACGCCGCAGTCTCTGTAAAGACTGGGAGAGAAGTGTGTTCGAATGTCTATCCCCTCCCTCTTTTCATTATCCAGTCTTAAAATCGAGGACGCAACTATCTCTTGATCGGATATCGCTTTAATTACACGTGCGTCGAAAACACTCATAGCCGATATTATTGAAACAAAACTCGGGTGGGCGTGTTGCATCTCGTCCGAGTTCATGGCCGTGGCCAGTAAGCCAGCGAACATATCGCTCAATTCGTCCTTGTGACCGGTATACTTTAAAGCTTCAACGGTTGGGCCAGCTATTGAAAGATCTGGGGTAACGATCTTTTCTGGCTCAATGTCTTTTAATATCCTTGAAACTTTCGACGATACCCACTCCTCTACCTGATGAGCACCCCATACAAGTCCACGGACTGGCAGCAAGGCAACATTCACGCATTGCCCGACTGTCTCTAGCGCCATTCCGGCTTGTCGCGCAACTGGCTGCAAGGCATCTTGATAGATCGGCACGGCGTTGGCTAAATTGGCTGCAGCATTCATTGCATCTGAAATATTGCCTGATTCTCTCTTTTCGCTCATGCGTACACCTCAAATGTCCACAAGTATCCTCTTTCAATGGGCACGCCAAAGCAAGCCGTAGCAAGCCGTAGGTCGGGGTTCACCCCGACTCTCTCCCGTATCCTCGGCCTTCCGCCACGGCAGGGTAAACCCCGCCCTACGTCGCCTCTGGCACCGCCCCAAGAAGTCTATCTCCCGCCCGATTTGTCCGTCGACAAATCGGGCCGCGCCTGCCTGCCCCTCGGCAGGCGCGTTACCGCGCGCTCCCTGCCCGCCCGACACGGGCGGGCGTTCGCCGGGGAAATCGTCCACTGGACGATTTCTGATCCCGTCTCACCCCAGGCAGCTGCGCCCCGATTTCCAAACCGACGGTACCAGCGGAAACCCCCTTGCCCTCCGGCTTGCGCCTCCGGGCAATCGGGCCGGGTGACGTGCCACTGGCACGTCCTTTTCCGGTCCTCGGTCCTCACGCCCGCCGTTGCGCAGTACCCCCCGCCCCCGTCGGGCAAATTGCCCGACACCTGCCGGGACGGATGTCCGACGCAAACCCGACGCCTGCCACCCCCTGCCGATGCCGCTTGTACGGCAGGCCGGCGAGGCCTAGACTCCGTTTCGGCCCAGCGATCCGTCCGGCATGAACCGGACGACCTCCGGCCAAAGGAACATCCCATGTCCAAGGAAAAGAGCCGCGGCAACAAGGAAGCCAAGAAGCCGAAGAAGGAAAAGCCGAAGGTCTCCGCCACGGCAAATTCCGGCGCTTCGAAAGCCGATACCACGATCGCGGGCAAGAAGGTCAAGTGACCCCGGGGCCTCCTGCCCTCAGGGGCAGGACCAGTCCTTCACCGTGAAATATCCCGCCGGAAAGACCCGCGCGCCGGTCATCTCCAGCACCCGGTCGGCGTCGAACCGGTTGATGTATTCCCACACTGTCCGCCCCTCCCCGTCGATCTGCAACGCCCGCCCGGCGTCAGGTTCGGTGATGAGAAAGCCGCCATCAGGCAAGGGCTGGATATATCCGCGAACGACGCTCATCATCTCCTGTCCCGGCCGCGTGCCATAGCGCACCAGTGACGCGGCTGATTTCGGATCGACCGAAAGGATCTGCGAACGGCGCGGCTGGCTAAGGTCGGTCACGCCGTCCGGGTCGCTTTGATAGTCATAGGCATTGTTGTTGAAGACGCCGATGGTGCCGTCCTGCAGAAATTGTGCGCTGTGCTGACGTAGCCAGGGTCCTGTGCTGTGCCATTTCACTTTCCAGGTCGTGGGATCCACGACGAAGACCAGGTTGTAGTCCCGGATCGAAACCACGAGATCGCCGGCGCGGAACTCAGGGAAGGCGGGCGCAAGGGCGGAAGGCAATTCGGCAATCATGTTGAGGTGCAAAAGTTCGCTGTCGGCGAATGTCCCGACGTCAAGGCTGTTACCCGTGGCGCTCAGCAGCGGCTCAAGGCCGTTGTCCATCAGGATGCGGAACACCGATTTCTGCTGCAGGATCCGGCCATTCTCGCCGACCCGCAGGATAAGATCGTCGTCGATCCGGCCCTGCTCCCGATCGGGGCTGACGATGGGCCGATAGGCGGGCGCATTCGGGTCAGGCTCGACCCGGAGCCCACCCATCCAGTAGCCGCCGCTTGCCGCCGGCTCGATCGAATGGTGCATCCGCTCCGGCAGCGCCCAGAGCCGCGCGCCGCAGCGGTCGAGCTTCACCGCGCCCTGGTATTCGAAATTGAACAGCACCGACCCGTCCGGCTCGATGTAGGAGCCGTGCAGGTCGATGTTCCAGTCAGTCTCGGGCGCGCCGGACTTTCCCACGCGCTCAGGCAAAAGCCTCGAAAACGCGGCGGGCCAGGCTGCCACGATACTCCCGTCGCGGCGCAGAAGCCGCAGACCCGGATTGTCGCCGAAAAAACCGGTCAGAAGGATCAGATCATCACTGGCTGGAGCCGTGTTCACCGTTACCCCTGCGCCCGGCTGGCGCGAGGGCTGCAGAAAATGCGTCGGCTCGACGCCCGCCGTCTGATCCCAGGCGGCGGCCAGCGTCTCGGCGGCTTGCGCGGTCAGATCACTGAAAAGGCTGCCCGCGTCCCTGGGCGATCCCTTCACGTAGCCCGCAAGAAACGCCACGCCACTGAGGCCGATAACGCCAATCGTCCACGCGATCTTTGGGTAGTTCCGTTCATACCGGCTGGCCAGACGCATCTTCGTGCCGTGCCCGAGATCAGTGTTGCCGTTGACATGATAGCATGCACATTTCGAGTAGCCAACGTCCGGCCAGAGGTCGGTATTGTCTCAGTCTGAATTTGATTTCTTGTACGAACTGCGCTGCCCCGGCCTGGGCGCAATTGCGCCGAGTATCTTCAGGTGGTTCCGCTCATGGTAACCCCCAAGCGACATGGACCGCGATCTCCAGCGACTGGCCACAAAGCCGCGCCTCTGGCACATTGATTGCCTTCCGCAACCCGCCGGAAAGGATCGGATTTCAGCGCTGAATGCCGCGCAGATACTCGGCCAGTGCGACGAGATTTGCGGGGGTCGGCGTCCGCACCCTATCGGCGGTTTCGACCATGACGACCGGCCCCCCTTGCAGGTCGATGCCAAGCTCCGGCATGATCGAGCTGTGGTCGTTGCGGCGGGTATAGCCATCGATCACGGACATGACGCGGACCATCGGGAAGGTGCCGCCGTTCCGTTCGGCGATGCGGGTCAGGTCGGCGGGGCGCTTGGCCAGCCCTTCGGCGGCCGGGCCGCCTCCGGTGCCGTCGCGGCCATGGCAGGTCACGCAATACTGGTCGAAAAGCGCCCGGCCGGCCACGCGACCATCCGGCGCGCAGGCGGCAAGGGCAAAAAGGCCGAGGGTCAATCCGGCCGTCAAGGCAAGGGTCTTCATCGCGTTTCTCCGGGTCCAGTCAGGGCGAAGTCTAGCCGCCCCTCAGCCCGGCGCCTTGATCCGGATCATCCGGCGATGAGCCGCCCGCCTTCGAGTCTGACCACCCGGTCCATCCGCGCGGCGATCTCGAGGTTATGGGTGGCGATCAGCGCCGAAAGGCCGGTCTCGCGCACCAGCGCCATCAGAACGTCGAAGACCTGATCGGCGGTGGCGGGGTCAAGGTTGCCGGTCGGCTCGTCTGCGAGAAGGAGGCGGGGAGAATTGGCCAGCGCCCGGCAGAAGGCCACGCGCTGCTGTTCGCCGCCGGAAAGTGCGGCGGGACGGTGGTTCGCCCGCTGGGCGACACCGACCTTGCCCAGAAGATCTCGCGCCCTCGCCTCGGCCGGCCCACGCGCCACCCCGGCGGCAAGCTGCGGCAGGACAATGTTTTCCTGTGCCGTGAATTCGGGCAGGAGATGGTGGAACTGGTAGACGAACCCCACCCCTGTCCGGCGCAGGGCCGTCCGGTCACGGTCCGAAAGCCCGGTCGCATCCTGCCCCGCGATCATGACCCGGCCCGCGTCGGCGCTGTCGAGAAGCCCGGCGATATGGAGAAGCGTCGACTTCCCCGCCCCGGAGGGCGCCACCAGCGCCACCAACTCCCCTTCGGCGAGGCTGAGGTCCAGCCCGCCCAGCACCCGGACCTCGCCCGGTGTCCCGACAAGATAGGCCTTGTCGATGCCCCGAAGCTCCAGCACCGGACTACTCATAACGCAGCGCCTCGACCGGGTTCATCCGGGCCGCGCGGCGGGCCGGGAAGATGGTGACGATGAACGACAGAAGGATCGAAAGCGTCACCGCCCTGCCGATGTCCCAGGCCCTCAGCTCCGCCGGCAGCCGGTAGATGCCGCGGATCGACGGGTCCCAGGCACCGCCGCCGGTCATCCAGTTGATCCCTGACATGATGCCGTCGATATTCCAGGCGATGAGGCAGCCGAGAAGGACGCCGGCCACGGTGCCGGTGATGCCGACGAAGGCGCCGCAAAGGAAGAAGACGCGCATCACCGAGCCTTCCGTCAGGCCCATGGTCCTAAGAATACCAATGTCGCGGCCCTTGTTCTTGACCAGCATGACAAGGCCCGAAGTGATGTTCAGCGCCGCGATCAGCACGATCAGCGACAGGATCAGGAACATCACGTCATCCTCGATGTCGAGCGCGTTGAGAAAGGCGCCGGACCGGTCCTTCCAGGTCCAGACGTAGCGCGCATCGCCCGCCGCCGCCTGCAACGCGGGCACGATAGCGTCGATGGATTCGGGATCGCTGACATAGACCTCGATCTGGTCGGCGGCCCCTTCGCGGTTGAAGAAGGACTGCGCCTCAAGGAGCGGCAGGTAGAGCCGGGCGCTGTCCACATCGGCGCGCCCGGCGGAAAAGATGTAGACGACCTCATAGACATTGACGCGCGGGCTGGTGCCGAAGGCGGTCTTGACGCCATTCGGCTGGATCAGCTTAACCTTGTCGCCGACGCCAAGGCCCAGCGTCCGCGCCATGCCCGCCCCCATGGCGATGCCATCCTCAAAGCGCGCGATATCACCCAGGGGCGGCGGCGCGCCCTTGAAGCTCGGCAGCGCCTTCAGCACATCCGGCGTCACGCCGTGAACCTCGCCGACGGAGGATTGGTCGCCGAAGGTCGCCATGGCATAGCCAAGAACGCGGGGGTTGGCGCGGACCACGCCCGGCACGGCGCGGACCTTTTCGGTCAGGGCATCGTAGTCGGTGATCGCCGTGGTGGAGCGGCCGTTCTCATCGACATTCGCGTAATTGCCGATCTCGGCATGGGCATAGGCGCCGATGACGGTGTTGACGAACTCGGTACGGAACCCGGTGCGCACGGCAAGCGTCACCACAAGCGCCATCACGCCAAGGGCGATGCCGACAAGGCTGATCCAGGTCATGACGCTGACCCCGCCCTCGGCGCGCCGCGCGCGCAAGTAGCGCCAGGCGATCATGAATTCGAAAGGCGCGAAGGGCGCGGTACGGCTTGCCATCGGGGGTTCCGGTCTTGAAAGCGCGCGCAAGGTGGCGGTGTGGCCGGGAAAGGTCAAGGCGGCAGGGGATCAAATCCCTGCGTCATGGTTGGACCGGTCAGCCTCGGTCCAGCACAAAATGGCTTGCCCGCTCGCCGGCCACCTGCCGCGCAACACGGTAGCCAAGCCCCGGCAGGTCGAGTCCGGCGAACAGCGCCTCGCCCCGGCCGAGCAGGACCGGCGAAAGAGCAAGATGCGCCTCGTCGATCAGCCGCTCGGCGAAGCCTTCGCGCAGGGTCGCCACGCCGCCGCCGAGCCGCACGTCGGCGCCATCGGCGGCCGCCTTGGCCCGGTTCAGAGCCTCGGCCAGCCCCTCCGTCACGAAATGAAAGACCGTGCCGCCCGCCATTTCCAGCGGCGGGCGCGGGTGATGCGTCAGCACGAAAACCGGACAGTGGTAGGGCGGATTGTCGCCCCACCAGCCGCGCCAGTCGCTGTCCTCCCAAGGACCGCGATAGGGGCTGAACATGTGGCGCCCGAGAATCCAGGCACCGATGTTCTGGAACCCCGCAATGGCGAAACCTTCGTCGATGCCGGTCTCGCCACCGTCCTGCCCGAACATCGACCGGAAGGTGCGGGTGGCAAAGGCCCAGCCGTGCAGGGCCATGCCGCCCTTGCCCATAGGGTCATTCAGCGACTGGTCAACACCCGCCCCAAACCCGTCGAGCGAGATCGAGAAGGACGCAACGCGGAGTTTCGACATGGAGTCCCCCGTTTCGGTTCTGCGCATCTTGCCCGCACAGCGCAGGCGGTCAAGGGCTGGGCCGCGCCCTGCCCTTGACCTCTGGATTGGCTACGACGGCGCCGATCAACCGGCCAGCGCCACGGTCACATCGGCATCGCCGCGCAGGGCGCGCGAATAGGGGCAGAGCTTGTGGGCGGCGGCAAGCAGGGTCTCAGACTGCGCACGGGTCAGCCCTTCGGTCTTGAGCGTGATCCTGACCGCAAGACGAAAGCCATACTCCACCTTGAGAAGTTCGACCGTCGCCTGGGTTTCCGTCGCAGTGACAGGCAACTGCAACTGGCGCGCGACCGCTTTAGCGGCGCTGTCGAAGCACGCGGCATAGCCCAAGGCGAAAAGCTGTTCCGGATTTGTGCCGGGCTTCTTGCTGCCGGGGACCGAGAGGTCGAAGGTCAGGGTGCCATCGTCCAGCCGGGTGGTGCCTTCCCGACCGGCGGAAGCGCGGGCAGACGTGGAATAAAGCGTGCTCATGATGTTTTCTCCTGAAATTTTCGTCAGAACGGACGCGACGGAAGGAGCCCGGCGTAAAAATTAGGTGCCGTTCTGGGTGCAGAACTAAAGTTGGGCGGGCATCGCCATCCGTTCAATGAAAAGCAGCCCCTGACGCCACGTCACGATGCTCGCAGCACGACTACTCCGGCGTGATCCTCAGAAGCTGGCCGTCCTCCTCATCCGTCACCGCAAGGATCGCACCGTCATGGTCAATCGCCACGTCGCGGAACCGGGCGCTGCCGACCAGATAGCGCGCCTCGCCGGTGACCCTGCCGCCTTCAAGCGCCAGCCGTACCAGCCCGCCGGGGCTGAGCGAGGCGGCGATCACATCGCCCTGCCAATCGGGAAACATCGCGCCATCGTAGAAAACGAAACCGCCGGGCGCGATCACCGGGTCCCAGAAATAGACCGGCTCCTCCATGCCGTCCCGATGCGCGATCCCGGTCCCCACCGCGCTGCCGTTATAGTTCTCGCCATAGCTGACGACCGGCCAGCCATAGTTCGCGCCCGGCTCGATCCGGTTCAGCTCATCCCCGCCCTGCGGCCCGTGCTCCAGCGTCCAGAGCCCGCCGTCGGGCGCAAGGGCCGCGCCTTGCAGGTTGCGGTGGCCCAGCGACCAGACCTGCCCGGCGGCACCGCCCTGCCCCGCAAAAGGGTTGTCGGCGGGGACGGAGCCATCCGCCATCAGCCGCACCACCTTGCCATAGGTCTTGGCCGGGTCCTGCGCGAACTGGCGTTCCTTTTCGGTGAAATGCTCGCCCGTGGTGACATAGACGTGGTTTCCCGCCGGCACCACGCGAGAACCGAAGTGCATCGGCGAAGGCGAGGCCGGTTCCTGCACGAAAACCTCGCGCAGGTCCGAGAGCGCGCCCGCCGCGGCGTCGAACCGGGCGACGGCCGCAGCAGTTGCCGAAAGACCGCCCCCGACCGGCTTGGCATAGGTCAGCCAGATATGGCCCGTCTCGGTGAAATCCGCGGCCAGCGCCACGTCAAGCAATCCGCCCTGCCCGTCGGCCAGCACCACCGGTACGCCCGCCAAAGGCGCACTGATGCCGCCGTCCGCGCCGACATGCCGAAGGCGTCCGGGCCGTTCGGTGACAAGATAGCCGCCCTCTGGCAAGACGGCGATGCCCCAGGGATGCTCCAGCCCCTCGGCCAGAACCTCGACCGACAGGGCTGGTCCGCCCTCAAGCTGCGGGGCGCGGGTCTGGTCGGGGAAGGCCGCCGCAAGCCCAGGCGTGTTGCGCTCGCCGTAGTCCCAGTCGGCGGCAAGGGCGGGCGACACGGCGAGGGACAGAACGGCGGGGACAAGGGCGGTTCGCATGGCTTCGGCCTTTCATGACGGAGCGCAACTGTCATGAAACGCGCAAGAAGCCGCTCCGTGCCATCAAACTTTCGTCAGTAGGCCCGCCGCCGGAAAGGCCGCGCGACGAGGGACAGCAATCCGCCGACAGCTGCCCAGCCAAGGGCAAAGCCGACAGCGCCCGTCGTCAGCCCTGCCGTCGTGGCCGGCACCGCCGGCTGGAAATCGCCCCATGTCGCCGAAAGAAGCTCCGCGTCGTCAAAGCGTTGCGGCAGGAACACCCGCTCAACCGGTCCCGCCTCGCGCAGCATCTTCAGATCCGAGCTCAAGCGGTCGAAGCGGCTGAAGGTGGCGCGCATGTCGGTCTGGTGGAAGCCGAGGAAATCGTTGCCCTGCATCGAGCCAAGGGCCGCTTCCCGCGTCACCCCGGCCTTCGCGGCCGAGGCATCGAAGTTTGCCGTCACTGCCGCCAGCGCATCGACCTGCCCGCCGAGGCGCTGCAGGTACTGCTGCGAAAACTCCGGGAACTGCGACAGGGCGACGCCGCCCGCCAGACCTCCGGCAAGGGCGGCGAGCCGGATCACCGATGCGCCTCGTAGATTTCGGCGAGACGCTCGACGGCCGCTTCGGGACTCATCTCCTCGCTCGTGCCGGTGCGGCGGCTGGTCAGCTCGACCTTGCCCTGAGCCAGTCCGCGCGGCCCGACGGTCACACGCCACGGCAGGCCGATCAGGTCCATCGTCGCGAACTTCGCCCCCGCCCGTTCGTCGCGGTCGTCATAAAGGGGATCGAGGCCCTTCGCCTTCAGCGCGGCATAGATCGCCTCGCAAGCGCCATCAGTCGCGGCGTCGCCCTGCTTGAGGTTGACGATCCCGGCTGAGAAGGGCGTGACGCCTTCCGGCCAGATGATGCCCTTGTCGTCATGGCTCGCCTCGATGATCGCGCCGACAAGGCGGCTGACGCCGATCCCGTGCGAGCCCATGTGGACCGGCACGCGGGACCCATCGGCGGTGACGACATTCGCCCCCATCGGCTCGGAATACTTGGTGCCGAAGTAGAAGATCTGGCCGACCTCGATCCCGCGCCCGACCTTGCCGTGGCCCTCCGGGATCGCCTGGAACACCGCGTCGTCATGGGTTTCATCCGTGCGGGCGTAAAGCGTGGTGAACTCCTCGCAGACGGCAGAGACCTGCGTGCGGTCGTCATAGTCGATCTCGCGGCGCCCGAGCTTCAGCGCCGTCACCCGGTCGTCGTAGAAGACCTCGCTTTCGCCGGTCGAGGCGAGGACGAGGAATTCATGGGTGTTGTCGCCGCCGATGGGGCCGGAGGCCGCGCGCATCGGGATCGCGGTCAGGCCCATGCGCTCATAGGTGCGCAGGTAGCTGACCATGTGACGGTTGTAGGCGTGAAGGGCGTCATCCTTGGTCAGGTCGAAGTTGTAGCCGTCCTTCATCAGGAACTCGCGGCCGCGCATGACCCCGAAGCGCGGGCGCATCTCGTCGCGGAACTTCCACTGG
>DJUV01000064.1:18408-25182 GCA_002440625.1 Rhodobacteraceae bacterium UBA6273
GGAACTTCCACTGGATGTGGTAAAGCGTCAGCGGCAGGTCCTTGTAGGAGGACACATGCGACCGGAAGATGTCGGTTACCATCTCCTCGTTCGTCGGACCGTAGAGCATGTCGCGGTCATGCCGGTCCTTGATGCGCAGCATCTCTTGCCCGTAATCGTCATAGCGCCCGCTTTCGCGCCAGAGGTCGGCAGGCTGAAGCGTCGGCATCAGCAGGGGGATATGCCCAGCGCGGATCTGTTCCTGATGCACGATCTCTTCGATCCGGCGCAGAACCTTGTAGCCCATCGGCAGCCAGGAATAGATCCCCGCGGTCTGCTGCTTGATCATGCCCGCGCGCAGCATGTAGCGGTGGCTGACGATCTGCGCCTCGGTGGGGTTTTCTTTCAGGACGGGCAGGAAATAGCGGGTAAGGCGCATCGCGGGCTCTCAGGTTGACTGGCTGCCCGTGTTCCTAGCGTCTGGACCCGTCTCAGGCAAGCTGGCGATCGTCAGGCGGCAGTCCGGTCCTTTGCCACGCCGGTCTTGCGCTGAAGCTCAGCCACGGTGCGGCTGCCGGCATTGGCAAGGTCAAACTCAAGCCGCGCCGCCTCGACCGCGCCCTGATTGGCGGTGGCCCATAGCGCAAGGGCCTTGATCGGCCCGATCAGCGTCATGCCGAGTGGGGTCAGCGTATAATCGACGCGCGGCGGAATGCTGGGCGTCACGGTGCGCGTCACCAGCCCGTCGCGTTCCAGCCCGCGGAGCGTCAGCGACAGCATCCGCTGGGATATCGCGGGGATCGCGCGGCGCATCTCGTTGAACCGCACCGGTCCGGGGGCGAGCAGCCGCACGACATGGACCGACCACTTGTCGCCGATGCGTGAAAGGATTTCGGTGATGGCGCGGCAACTGGCGGTTTCACAGCTTATACCGGGTTTCATGAATGTGCCTTCTTGCGGAGGTTGCGGAAGATATACAATTCTTACCAGGTAACGGAACGATACTACCACGCAACGCACTCCCGCAACCACAATCACCCCTTTCGGAAAGCATCACGATGACCAGTCTCTGGGACCCGATCCGCATCGGCCGCCTCAACCTTGGCAACCGCCTCGTCATGGCGCCGATGACCCGCAACCGCGCCCTGCCCGACGGGACGCCCGCAGACATCGCCGCGACCTATTATGCGCAGCGCGCTTCCTTCGGCCTCATCGTCACCGAAGGTACGCAGCCCTCGGCCGATGGTCAGGGCTACATGCTGACGCCTGGGCTTCATGCGGACGAACACGTTGCCGGCTGGCGCAAGGTGACCGAGGCCGTCCATGACGCCGGCGGCCACATCTTCATCCAGCTCATGCATACCGGCCGCCGGGCGCATCCCGACAATACCCCGCATCACCGCCAGCCGGTGGCGCCTTCCGCCTTTGCCGCCAATGACATGATGGGCACGCCGAACGGCCAGCAACCGACGCCGGAACCCCGCGCGCTGACGACCGCTGAGGTCCGCCAGACCGTCCGCGACTTCGCCGATGCCGCGCGTCGGGCGGTGGAAGCGGGCGCCGACGGCGTCGAGATCCACGGCGCCAATGGCTACCTGATCCAGCAGTTCTTCGCCCCGAATGCCAACACCCGGACCGACGCCTACGGCGGCTCGCTTGAGAACCGCGCCCGCTTCGCCATTGAGATCGCGAAAGCCATCGTGGCAGAGATCGGCGCCGACCGCACCGGGATCAGGCTGTCGCCGCTCGGCACCGGCGGCGGGCTGGACGAAGGGCCGGAGGCGAAGGCGCTTTACCTTCATCTCATCGGCGAACTGGACAAGCTCGACCTTGCCTACCTCCATATCCTGCACCACGGCGACGAGGATTTCCTGAAATCCATCCGCGCGACCTGGCACCGGCCCTTGATCGTCAACCGCTGGGGCGCCGTACCCGAGGCGCTGGACCGCGACCTTCGCGCTGGCACCGCCGATGCGGTGGCCGTGGGCAAGCTCGCGCTCGTCAACCCCGATCTGGTGGCGCGGCTGAAGGCCGGGGCTCCGCTGAATACGCCGAGGCCGGAATCGTTCTTCGGTGGGACCGAGGTTGGCTACACCGACTACGCGAGCTTGAAGGATGCGGCGGCGCTGCCGGCCTGAATGGGTGACAAAGAAAGGATCGCTCCCAAAAGCCGGGGGCGGTCTACTCCGCCGCGGTCTTTGTCTTGGGAACGTCGCGCCGCACTCCGCCCGCAAGCAAATCCTCCACGAAATGCGCTGCAAATTGCGCCCGGCCAGAAACGCCAGACTTGGCGTAGATCGACGTCATCTGCGCCCGCACCGTCCCCTGCGCAGCGCCCCTGAGCTGGGCGATCTCGGCTATGTCGAAGCCCTTGAGCGCGAGCATCCCGATTTCCCGTTCCGCCGGTGTCAGGCGCCATTCGGTGAACTCGGCGTCGATGACTTCGGCCAGGGCGCCGGAGGCGGCGGCGAGGGCCGTCTCGTGGCTCTGCAACAGGTCGTGGCTGCGCGACAGTTCGCGGACGCCGAAAAGCCCACCCATAACGAGGCCGGCCGCGATCATGGCCTCGACGAACGTGTGGTAGTCGACCGCGCCCCCTGAGAGGTCTGCCCAAGCGTCAAGGACGAAAAACACCGCCGCGGCCGCCTGCACCAGCGCGAAGAACGCAAGGGCGGCCTTGCGCCGCCCCCGCACCTGCAATCCTGTCTGGCTTGCCATGACCCGGCCCCTGAAGAGGAGCGCGGCCTGGCCCCGCGCTCAATCTCGTGTTGCGCGGATCATAGGCCGGACCAGATTGCGCTGCAATCGCACACTCTCGAGAGCAACCCCGGCGAGGTGGATAACCGCCAGTACAATCAGAAGATTTCCGCCAATCTGGTGAATTTCGCCGACGATGCCGCTCGCCTTTTCCCCGCCGCTGCCTTCCTCTCCGCCATCGGTGGCAAGCGCCGACCAGTCGCCCGCCGCGACGGCCGCCTGCTGACGCCCGATTTCCCAGGGCGTCGCGCCCTTGGTCAGCACCAGACCCGTCCCCATGACGGTCGCCAGCGACAGCCACAGGACGTAGATCATCATCGCCCCCGCCGGGTTGTGAGAGGGGTACTCTCGCACACGCCCCCGCAGGACGCGGTTGACGTGGCTCAGCGCGGCGATGGGCCGGGGCGGAAACGCGGCGAACCGCGCTTCCGGTGAGCCGACAATGCCCCACACCAGCCGCACCGCCAGAAAGGCCATGCCGATCCAGCCGAGCCAGACATGCAGGGTGCCGCCGCCCTTGGTGAAAAGGGCATTGGCCACGACAACCCCCGCTACGACCCAATGGGTGACGCGAACTATGATGTCCCAGGGGTTCGGCGGTGTGACGTCATGGGGCCGGTTCATGTCAGTCGGTTTCCTTCATGTCGACCACGGCGCCGGTCTTGGGGTCAATATAGACTTCCCAGGTCTTGCCGGTCCCGGTCTCGGTGCACTTGGCCTCGACCTTGCCGCCCTCGGCCTCGTAGGCGCCGACCTTGCAGCCGGCCTTTTCCAGCGCTGCGGTGGCATCTTCCGGCTTTGTGCCGACGACATCGCCGACCTTGGGCATCGCGAAAACGGCCATTGGCGTCGCAACCAGCGCCGCCGCGAGGATGAGTTTGAGTTTCATGACAAGTTCCTTTTCTGACTCTTGTGATACGGGGCCTGCCGCCCCGGTACGACCGATCTGCACGCGGCAAAGCACCCAGTCGATTGCCGAACGGCTTATGCGGGCTGGAATAAGCAGGTGCTGACGGCGAGGTTTCGCCGAAGGCCTGCGCTTGCAAGGAGGCGGTGAAACTGCCATCTGGTAGCGGACAGGCGCCAGGAACCGGAACCGAGATGAGCGTAGGCCAGCAACTCAAGTACTGGGGGATCGCGGCGGCGGTCTTCTTCCTGATGCTCTGGGGCCTCGGCAACGTCATCCTGCCGTTCCTTGTCGGCGGCGCGATTGCCTATTTCCTCGACCCGGTGGCGGACCGCCTGCAACGTCTGGGGCTGAGCCGGGTCGCCGCGACGGCGGTGATCTCGATCTTCGCGCTGATGGTCTTCGTGATCCTGTCGCTCCTGATCTTCCCGATGCTGATCCGGCAGCTCACCGACCTCATCAATGCGGCGCCCCAGATCCTGCAGCAACTGCAGGATTTCCTCTACACGAACTTTCCGCAGGTTTTCGACGAGGGCAGCGTGGTGCGCAGCACGCTGGTCAGCATCGGCAAGACCGTCCAGGAACGCGGCGCGGAGCTGGCCTCGACCGTTCTCAGTTCGGCGCTGTCGGTCATCAGTGCCGTCGTGTTCATCGTCGTGGTGCCGGTCGTGGCCTTCTACCTCCTCCTCGACTGGGACAACATGGTGGCGCGGATCGACGCGCTGCTGCCGGTCGAACACCGCGAGACGATCCGCGGCATCGCGCGCGACATCGACCGGGTGCTCGCGGGCTTCGTGCGCGGGCAGGTCTCGGTCTGCCTCATCCTTGGCACCTTCTATTCGGTGGCGCTGATGTTTGCCGGGTTGCAGTTCGGCCTCATCGTCGGCGCGATTGCCGGCCTCATCACCTTCATCCCCTATATCGGCGCCCTGATCGGCGGCGCGCTTGCCATCGGGCTTGCCCTCTTCCAGTTCTGGGGCGACTGGTTCCAGATCGCCATCATCGCCGGCATATTTGCCGTCGGGCAGTTCCTTGAAGGCAACATCATCACGCCGAAGCTTGTCGGCGGCTCCATCGGGCTGCACCCGGTCTGGCTGCTTTTCGCGCTGTCGGCCTTCGGCACGATCTTCGGCTTTGTCGGCATGCTGGTCGCGGTACCGGTCGCGGCGGCGCTTGGCGTGTTGGTCCGCTTCGCCGCGTCCCGGTATCTCGACAGTCGCCTTTACCGCGGCGATGCCGATTGGCCGGGCGCCTGAGATGCCCCGACAACTGGCCTTCGACCTGCCGGTGCGGCCCGCACTGGGGCGTGGGGATTTCTTCGTCGCCCCGGCAAATGCGCTTGCCGTCGCAGCACTCGACCGCACCGAAAACTGGCCCGGCGGCAAGATGCTGCTGGTCGGCCCGCCCGGCGCCGGGAAAACCCATCTGGCGCATGTCTGGGCAGCGCGGACAGGGGCCATGGTTCTTGAAGCGGACCAGGTCGGCGCGGCCGACCTGCCCGACGCGGCGGCGCTGGTGATCGAGGATGCCCCGCGCGTTGCCGGGCGGCGCGAGCTTGAGACGGCGCTTTTCCACCTGCACAACCACATGGCCCAGCGGCGCGGCCTTCTCCTCATGACCGCCGACAGGGTGGTGCGCGACTGGGGCATCGCGCTTGCCGACCTGAAAAGCAGGATGGAGGCGACGGCGACGGCGACGCTGTCTGAACCCGACAACGAGCTTCTCGGCGCGGTGCTGGTCAAGCTTTTCGCCGACCGCCAGCTTGCCGTCAGCCCCGGCCTGATCCGCTGGCTTCTAGGCCGCATGAACCGCTCCTTCGCCACCGCCCGCGACATCGTGGCGGCACTCGATGCCGCGGCACTTGCCCGCAGGCGGCCGATTACGCGCGATCTGGCCGCAGAGCTTCTCGACAGTCATGGAAATGTCACGTCATGATGGCAACGAACAGAGGCATGATTTCATAGGCAAGACCTGACGATGACACAGGCCGATTTCCTCAACGCCCCGTTTCCGGCCCCGGCGATGCTGCCCGAGACCGACTGGCAGGGGCCGCACCGCTTCTTCAACCGCGAAATGAGCTGGCTCGCCTTCAACTGGCGGGTTCTCGACGAAGCGCGCAACCCCAAGGTGCCGCTTCTGGAACGGGTGCGCTTCCTGTCGATCTCCGCCACCAACCTTGACGAGTTCTTCACCGTCCGGGTCGCGGGCCTGCGCGAGTTGAAGCGCGCCGGCAATTCGCTGCATTCCTACGACGGGCTGTCGCCCGCCGACCAGCTTGCCCGCATCAATGCCGATGCGCGGCGGCTGATGAAGGTGCAACAGGCGGTGTGGAACCGGCTGAAGAAGGAACTGGAAGGCGCCGGGATCGTCCTTCTCACCCGGTCCAAGCTGACGAGGAAGGACGAGGATTTCCTGTCGGATTACTTCCTCAACCGGGTGTTTCCGGTGCTGTCACCGCTTGCCATCGACCCCGCCCACCCCTTCCCTTTCATCCCGAACACCGGCTTCTGCCTCGCGCTCGAACTTGAACGCGGCAGCGACAAGCGCCGCCTTCAGGCGCTTTTGCCGATCCCGCAGCAGATCGCCCGCTTCGTGGCGCTGCCCGGCGGCACGCGGTTCCTGCCGCTTGAAGAGCTTCTCCTCCTCCATCTCGGCTCGCTTTTCCCCGGCTACCGCGACACCGGGCACTGCGCCTTCCGCGTTCTCCGCGACAGCGATCTTGAGGTGGAGGACGAAGCCGAGGATCTGGTGCGCGAATTCGAGACCGCGCTGAAACGCCGCCGGCGCGGGCAGGTCATCCGCATGAAGATGACGATCGGGGCGCCGGAAGCGCTCCGCGCCCTCATCATGGAAGAACTTGGCGTCACCGCCGACGAGGTGGTGGAAGTTCGCGGCCTTGTCGGCGTGGCCGACCTGAAGGAACTGGTGCTCGACAGCCGCCGCGACCTGCAATGGCCGTCCTTCACCCCGCGCGTGCCGGAACGGGTGCAGGATCATGACGGCGACATGTTCGCGGCGATCCGCCAGAAGGACATGCTGCTCCATCATCCCTACGAGACCTTCGACATGGTCATCCGCTTTCTCAACCAGGCGGCGGCGGACCCCAATGTTCTGGCGATCAAGCAGACGCT
>DJUV01000187.1 GCA_002440625.1 Rhodobacteraceae bacterium UBA6273
AGCGCGCCTGCCCGAAAGGGCAGGCGCGCGCCGCCTTGTCGCGCTGGCCGGGCCGCCCGCGACCGGCAAGTCGACCATCGCGGAAGCGCTCCGCGACGCCCTTGCCGCCAGAGGCGCAAATGCCGTCGTGGTGCCGATGGACGGCTATCACCTCGACAACCGGATATTGTCCGAGCGCGGTCTACTGCCGCGAAAAGGCGCGCCGGAGACCTTCGATGCCCGGGGCTTCATCGCCATGATCCGCCGGCTGAAGGCCGGGGAAGAGACCTTCGTGCCGGTCTTTGACCGCACCCGCGACATTGCCATCGCCGGGGCGGGGCTGGTTCCCGCCGCCGCTGACACGATCATCGTCGAGGGCAACTACCTGATGTTCGACGAAGACCCCTGGCGCGAACTCGCTCTGCTTTGGGATGCGGCCCTGTTCCTCGATGCCTCCGAAGCCGTGCTGCGCGAACGGCTGGTGCAGCGCTGGCGCCACTACGGGCTTTCGGAGGACGCCGCTTTGGCGCGGGCAGAGGAGAACGACCTGCCGAACGCAAGGCGCATCCTCGCGGGTCGTCTCGGCGGCGCCATCACCGTCTGAGCATGCCTGCGGCACTTTCAGGGAAGCAAAGCGGTCATTCGCTCCACCACCTCTTCAACGGGCGTGCCAATGTCGATGGTCAGATGCGCTTCATCCGGTCCCGGCGGCTCAAGCTGGGCCAATTGGCTATCCAGCAGCGTTGCCGGCATGAAATGGCCCTGCCGAGCCCGAAGGCGCTGGCCGAGGACTGCGGCCTCGCCGGTCAGCAACAAGAAGATCACCGGGCATACCGCTTCCGCCCGGATCAGGTCGCGGTAGCTGCGGCGGAGCGCCGAACAGGCGACGACGACTTCGGGTGCCTGCGTCGCCCGGATCGCCGCCGCGACCGCCTTGAGCCACGGCAGGCGGTCAGCGTCGGTCAGGGGAACACCCCCGGCCATCTTCCTGCGGTTCGCCTCGGGGTGAAGGTCATCGCCCTCGATGAACGGAGCACCGATCCGATTGGCAAACACTCGCCCCACAGTGCTTTTTCCGGCGCCGGAAACGCCCATGACCACAACAGCCCGTTTCACCCGTGCGCACCCTCGGCGAGCCAAAGAAAATAGGCGGCGTGGTCAAGGTCGGCGCCGCCCGAAAGCGCCACGAGACCGGCATAGCCTTCGCGCGCCGTCCGCGAAACTGGTAAGGTCAGACCCTTCTCCGCCGCCAAGGCCAGCGCATTGTCGAGATCCTTCAACTGCAGCGCGGCGCGCCCGCCGGGGACGAAGTTCCCCTCCACCATGCGCTTGCCATGAAGGTCGAGAATGCGGCTGTCGGCAAAGCCGCCGCGCAGCGCCTCGCGCAAAAGTCCAAGGTCGCAGCCCGCCGCCTCGGCCAAGAGAAAGGCTTCGGCCACGGCGGCAATGGTGCTGCCGACAATGACCTGATTGGCGAGCTTTGCCGCCTGACCCGCCCCGGTCTCACCAATCCGCGTCGGGCGGCCCATTGCCTTCAGGATCGGCTCTGCGCGGGCGAAATCTGCCTCCGACCCGCCAACGAGGATGGCAAGCGCCCCGACTTCCGCCCCGGCGACGCCACCCGAGACCGGCGCATCAAGATAGCCGACAGCCTTCGCCTTGGCGAGGGCAGCAAGCCCAATGTCGGTGGCGGGCTCGACCGAGGCCATGTTGATGACAAGGCCGCCCTTGCCCATCGCGGCAATCACGCCTTGACCCTCCAGCACGTCGCGCGTGACCGGCCCGTCGAGCAACATGGAAATCACCACCTCGCTGTCGCGGGCGGCATCCTCAGCCGTCGCACAGACTTCGGCAGCAGGCTTAAGCGCCGCCGCCCGGTCGGTGGTGCGATTCCAGACCCGAAGCTCGTGCCCTGCCGCCGCAAGCCTGTGGATCATCGGCGTGCCCATCAGACCTGTGCCCAGAAAGCCGATCCTCAATCCATTTCCTCCCATGCCTCCGGCCATTCCGTCAGAACCGGCCGATTTGCGCAAGGGTGACTGGTAGCGCAAACTCTGTACATCCGGCGCACGGCACGCGACAGTGGCAGCCGCCTGATTGCGAACGGAGGGGGACGCGGATGAAACACGCTGACATCGGCTTGATCGGACTTGGGACGATGGGAGCCGCATTGGCGCTCAACATCGCCGAGAAGGGCTTCGGCATTGCCGTCTTCAATCGCACGACCAGCGTGACGCGAGAGTTCTTCGCGTCCGCCGGCGATCTGGCGCAAAGGATCGTGCCGACCGAAAGCCTTGCCGATCTGGTGGACGCCATCGCCAAGCCCCGCGCCATCATCCTGATGGTGCCGGCTGGGCCTGTGGTCGATGACCAGATTGCCGCCCTCCGCCCGCTTCTCGATGCCGATGACCTCATCATCGATGCCGGCAACGCGAATTTCCAGGACACCGTACGCCGCATGAAGACCGCGACCGGGCCCTTCCTTGGCATCGGCGTTTCGGGCGGCGAGGAGGGTGCGCGCCACGGGCCGGCGATCATGGGCGGCGGCGCGCGCGAGCATTGGGACCGCGTGGCGCCGATTCTTGAGGCGATCAGCGCGAAATTCGAGGACGAGCCTTGCGCGACATGGATGGGGCCGGATGGGGCCGGACATTTCGTCAAGACCGTGCATAACGGCATCGAATATGCCGACATGCAGATGATCGCCGA
>DJUV01000241.1 GCA_002440625.1 Rhodobacteraceae bacterium UBA6273
AGCATCGACACCACGACCGGCATGTCCGCGCCGCCGATCCCCATGATCAGGTGATAGCCGATGAAGAACGCCAGCAGCGTCATCAGGAGCAGCGCCCAAAGGCCAGCGCCGTTCAGGTACATCATCAGGAGAACCAGCGATCCGCCCGCCGCCACCGCGTTCAGAAGATGCCCGCCCGGCAGCTTCCTGGCCTTGCCGTCGACCCGGCCCGCAAGCTTGCCGAAGGCGATGATCGAGCCGGTGAAGGTCACGGCGCCGATGAAGACGCCGAGGAAAATCTCGACCTTGAGAATCGAGAGTTCGACCGATGACTTTTCGGCCAGAACGGCGGCGAAGCCGGTGAGCGCCTGACGCCCCGCCTCGTCCAGGGTCGCGACATTCGCGGCCTCAAGATGGGCGTTGAAGCCGATGAAGACCGCCGCGAGGCCGACGAGCGAGTGCATCGCCGCGACAAGCTGCGGCATCTCGGTCATCTGGACGCGCTGCGCGACGATCCAGCCGATGATGCCGCCGCCGATGACCAGCAGAACCGAGAGCGCCCAGAGGCCGGAGCCCGGCCCGAGAAGCGTTGCCAGAACCGCCAGCGCCATGCCCACGATGCCGTACCAGACCGCGCGCTTGGCGCTTTCCTGCCCCGAAAGCCCGCCCAAGGAGAGGATGAAGAGAACCGCCGCAACGACATAGGCGGCCGTGGTGAATCCGTAATCCATTCGTCCAGTCTCCCCTTACGACTTCTGGAACATGGCGAGCATCCGCCGCGTAACCATGAAACCGCCGAAGATGTTGATACCGGCCATGAAGACCGAAAGCGCTGCGAGCAGGATCACGAGGAACGAGCCCGAACCGATCTGCATCAGCGCCCCAAGGATGATGATCGACGAAATGGCGTTCGTCACCGCCATCAAGGGCGTGTGCAAGGAATGCGACACGTTCCAGATCACCTGGAAGCCGACGAAGACCGACAGCACGAAGACGATGAAGTGCTGCATGAAGCTCGCCGGCGCATAAAGCCCGACAAGAAGGATCAGCCCGCCGCCGACAGCCAGAAGCGTGAACTGGTTGCGGGTCTGGGCCTTGAACGCCGCCACTTCCTGCGCCCGCTTCTCCTCGACCGTCAGCTCCTTCGGCTTTTCCTTCGGCTTCTGCACCGCGATGGCCGCGACCTTGGGCGGCGGCGGCGGGAAGGTGATGGCGCCGTCATGGGTCACGGTCGCACCCCGGATCACGTCATCTTCCATGTTCTGGTTGACGACGCCGTCCTTGGCCGGCGTGAGATCAGCCATCATGTGGCGGATGTTGGTCGAATAAAGCGTCGAGGCCTGCGCCGCCATGCGGCTCGGGAAGTCGGTATAGCCGACGATGGTCACGCCGTTCGGCGTCACGATCTTTTCGTCCTTGACCGTCAGTTCGCAGTTGCCGCCCCGCTCGGCGGCGAGGTCGACGATGACCGAACCCGGCTTCATCGCCTCGACCATGTCCTTGGTCCAGAGGACCGGCGCATCGCGGCCGGGGATGAGCGCGGTCGCGATGACGATGTCGATCTCGGGCGCAAGCTCGCGGAACTTCTTCAGCTGCGCTTCGCGGAACTCAGGCGACGAGGGCGCGGCATAGCCGCCGGTCGCGGCGCCGTCGGTCTGGCTTTCGGAGAAGTCGAGGTAGACGAACTCCGCCCCCATCGATTCGATCTGTTCGGCCACTTCCGGGCGCACGTCGAAGGCATAGGTGATGGCGCCGAGCGAGGTCGATGTGCCGATGGCGGCTAGGCCAGCAACGCCCGCGCCGATGATGAGCACCTTCGCCGGCGGCACCTTGCCCGCCGCCGTCACCTGGCCGGTGAAGAAGCGGCCGAAGTTGTTGCCGGCCTCGATCACCGCGCGGTAGCCGGCGATATTGGCCATCGACGACAGCGCATCCATCTTCTGCGCCCGGCTGATGCGCGGCACCATGTCCATCGCGATGACCGTCGCTCCGGTCGCATTCGCCTTCTCCAGAAGCTCCTTGCTCTGGCCCGGATAGAAGAAGGAAATCAGCGTCTGGCCCTTGGAAAGCCGCTTGATCTCGGCATCGACCGGCGGGCGGACCTTGGCGACGATGTCGGCGTCCTTGAAGAGCGCGGCGGCAGTCTTGACCACCTTGACCCCGGCGGCCTCATAGGCGGCATCGGAAAAGCCTGCCTTCTGGCCGGCACCTGTTTCGATGAAGCACTCGTACCCGAGCTTCTGAAGCTGCAGGGCTGAGTCCGGTGTCATCGCGACACGGTTTTCACCCTCATAGATTTCCTTCGGTGCGCCGATCTTCACAGTCTCTCCCCTTCCGCGCTCAGAATCTGATCCATCCGTCTCTTGGTTTTGTAATTTTGTTGCCCTGCATCTGTGGGCACCCTTAACCCGTTGCGGCATGCCGCGACAACAGGCAATTCCGCCACGTCAGGCAGGAGCGACGGAAGGTCAGATCCAGCGCCGGGTCCGGGCGCGGTACTCGGCAAAGACTTCACCGAAGGCGCTTTCAAGCCGCGCCTCTTCGGGGCGAATGAAGCGGCGGGTAATGACGATCATGAAGAGAAGGACCAGAGGCAGCGCCAGAACTGCGTCCCAGTGGAGGTAAAGCCCGGTCAGGATCAGCGTATCGGCCAGATAGATCGGGTTCCGCGACAAGCTGAACATCCCGTTCATCACCAGGGCCGAGGGGTCGCGGTGCGGGATCACTGTCGTCCGGGCGAGAAGCATCTGACCGACCGCCAGGACCATCACCAGGGCCCCGACGATGATGAGAGCCGCGCCGATGATGCTGTTGTAGGCCCAGTCAACAGGGACAATACTGCCGACAAAGCCGCCGAGCGCTGCGAATCCGGCGAGCCAGACGGGCGGAAAATCTATTTCTTTCGCCATCTCGCGGCAGTTCCTCGGGCGGTTGCGGCGGCAAACTATGTCGGTGCCGGTCACTGCACAAGATGGCGCGCGAAAAGGTCGCGGCCACGACGGGCAACGGGCAAGATTGGGGCTTCATCGCGGAATTTGCTGGCGCCGACACGACAGATATTTTAAGCATGAAACATACTCAGAACGGCGGGAGAGCACTGATGGCGAGCGACTTCGAAGCGACACGGCGGCTTTTCCACCTGCCTGAGGGGGTGATCTATCTCGACGGCAATT
>DJUV01000095.1 GCA_002440625.1 Rhodobacteraceae bacterium UBA6273
CGCGAATGCCACATGCTGAACGGCGAGATCGACTTCATCCTGAAATGCGTCGCGCCGGATCTGTCGGGGTTCCAGTCCTTCCTGACCGAACAGCTCTTGCGCGCGGACAACGTCGCCAGCGTCAAGACGAGCCTCGTCATTCGCGTGGCCAAAGACGATCCGGGGGTTCCGTTCGACGTGCTTGAAGAGCGGCTGCGGCGCAACGGCTGACCGCTGCGCCGGGCTGCCGGATCAGAAGGACAGCGCCGCCTCGACCTCGCGCGCCGAAAGCCGGGGATGGGCCATCGGACCGAATTCGGCGAAGGACCTCAGCTGCGGGAAGAGGCCGATAAGCTCGGTCGATACCTGCGCATCGAAGCGGTCGCTGATGTCGCTTCCGGGATGGTAGCTTTCGATTTCCAGCCCCGCCGCCCGGATTGATCCCTGTCTTTCGAGCATCAGGTGGAACACCGTCACCGGCGCCACAGGTGTCACCTCGATGATGCTGACCCCGTCGATGAAGCAGCGGGCAGGCGCGTAGCTGGTCATCACGCCGGTCGCCATCCGGCTGCGGGCGTCGCGCAGCAGGAGCCGCGCCCGGGGGCCGAGAACGAGGTCCGGCATCGGCCGCCCCACGCCGAAGGCATCAGCGGTGATGCGCGTCATCGTCGCTGGGGCGACGCCGGGAATGGAGCAGTTCGGAAAGAGCGTCATCGACCCGATCCAGAGGATACGCTCGGCCCGGCCTTCGGCGGTCAGCGCGGTCATCCCCGGCAAGAGATCCTCGACGGCGACGGGGCCTTCAGTCGTGGCGACGACGGTGCCCCGCGCGAAGGCGGAAAACGCCTCCTCAATCTCGGCAGAGGCGGCGGCGACGCGGGTATCGCAGATGATCGCGCCATCGCCGGCAAGATAGGCGATCTCATACCGCCGTGTCAGTCGCGAAGTCTTGGAAATGGTCGCCGGCTTTGGCGTCAGCGCAGCGGGAAGATTGATTGGGGTGATGATCTGTGACGAAAAAAGGTCGTGAGACAGCCGGGACACGGCATTACTGGGATAAGACACTCGAGCAGCCTTTCGGTCTGGTGCTTCTGCAGGGCCCCCACCCGTAATGCAGAGTTACTATGCGAACAAACTGCGGATTTTCGCGGCTCTTGTCAAAGTTTGGAGATGATTTTCGGGGTCCGGCACGGCAATGCGCAAGGTCGCCGCCTGTTTGTTCACCACCGCAAAACGGGGACCTGTCTAAATAGACAAGTCATTGGCAGGCATACAACTTTAGCGTGCGAATCAAATCGGTGCGGCTGGCGGAACGCGATGAGGGGGGGCGATGCGTTCCGCCAGTCCACGAGGGGTGCCGGTGCGGGCGGGCACGGGCATCTGGCAATGGCGACAGTGGTGGGCGATGAAAACGGTTGGCCGGCCGGATCAGTGGCGGGTGGCGATTTGGCGGGCGCCACGCTGCCAAGGCAGCGTGATCTGGTCTTCGGCACTTTCGGCCAGGACCCACTGCATCCAGCGGCGCTTCGGTTTCATCTGACTGCTCCTTTGCCTCAATTTGCGGCCTCTTTGGGCCGCTTGCGCCGAATCTTGCGTCCGGCTGCACCTTGGTTATCGCCGCGCAATGCGGCGGCTTTGGGGCGTGGATGGAGGTTTTCCGTGGCGAATGGCCCTTGGAACGGTCTTTGAATTCAATGCGCTACCCGGTGATGCTCAGACATCACGGCGCCGGCTCAGATGCGGATGCCCGAGATGAGGCGGCCGTAGTCGGCCTCATGGCGGTGGACGGAACGGCGATAGCTGTAGAACCGTTCAGGGTCGCTGTAGGTGCAGTGGCGCGTCCATTCGGCCTCGTCCACCCCGTAGGTCCGCAGCCGGTGCAGGCCGAAGCCGGGCAGGTCGAAATGCAGCCGGTCGCCGTTGCCGCCAGCGAAGAAGCGGGCATAGCCTGGGTCTTCGGCGAGGAAGGCGTCGAGGAATTCTGGCCCGACCTCATAGGCGCGCTGGCTGATCGTCGGGCCGATCACCGCGCGGATGTTGGCGCGGCTTGCGCCAAGCGCCTCCATCGCGTCGACCGCGGCCTCAAGTACCCCGGACAGCGCCCCGCGCCAGCCGGCATGGGCGGCGCCCACTACCTGCGCTTGTGCGTCGGCGAAGAGGACGGGCTGGCAATCGGCAGTCAGCACCGTCAGCGCGATGCCCGGCGTCGCCGTAACCAGCGCATCGGCGCGCGGCTGCTCGGCAAAGGGGGCGGTCACAGTCACCACATCCGCCGAATGAACCTGACGCACGCCGGCAAGTGCGGCGCTTTCGACGCCGAGCGCATGCGCCGCCCGTTCCCGGTTGATGGCCACCGCCTCGCTCTGGTCTGATGAGCCCGGCCCGCAGTTCAACCCCTGGAAGATACCGGAGGACGCTCCGCCCCTGCGGGTGAAGAACCCGTGGGCGAAGGGTGAAAGTGCGTCGCTCGTCAGGATTTCCAGCGTCATGGCACGGGGTCCAGTCCGGGAGGCGTGGCGGCCTCCGGCGGGAAGCACGCGATCACTTTGAACAACTGTCCCATTTCAGTGGGATGGGTCAAGCGGCGATGCGCGGCGTCGTGGCTTTCAAGCGCGTTTCCCGTGAGCGAGGCGGCGATCACCGAGGCCCGCCGGGTGATGCCGAGCCTTTCGAGAAAGACCCCCTGCGGGGTCATCGCGCTGACCCCGGCGCCGGCTTCGCGAAAGGCCAACGACAAGGCTTCGAAATCGACATGGGCTGTCAGGTCGGCCTCTCCAGGGGCAGCGAAGGGCTCATCGTGGCGATGCGCCCTCAGCGCCTGCAGCGTGTCGCCTCGCGAATGCCAGCCGCCATAGTCGACCACGATCGCGGCACCGCCATGCTGCGCAATCCGTCTTCCGATTTCGCAAGCAATCGGCGTGAGCGCCGGGCAAATCTCGACGATGTCGCCTTCGGCGGTGTCTGCCAGGCGATGGGCGAGAAGGCCGTAAGCGGTCTCGGGGCCGTAGCCGGGACTGAGTTGCCCATCGGCAAGCCCAACCTGCCGCTCCCGCCAGCCCGCGCCCGAACGGATGAACTGTCGGATCGGCAGGGCGTCGAAGAATTCATTGGCAACGAGGAAAAGGGGCGCGTCGGGCAGGTCTTCGATGCGGTCGTGCCAGATGATCCCGGGCCCGAGCGTCCCTGCCTGCCGGACGCGGAGGGCGGGCGAGGCCTCGACCAGATGCACCTCTGCCGCCGCGCGCATTCCCGGCACTCTGGCGATGGCGCGCAGGGCGTCGGCCATCAGCGTACCGCGCCCCGGCCCGATCTCGGCCATAAGGAATGGGGCAGGTCGGCCCTGATCAAGCCAGCATTGCGCAAGGAAGATGCCGATCAGCTCGCCGAACATCTGGCTGATCTCCGGCGCGGTGGTGAAATCGCCCGCCCGCCCGAAGGGATCGCGCGTCGAATAATAGCCATGCCGGGGGTGCAGCAGGCATTCGGCCATGTAGTCCGCGATGGTCATCGGCCCGCTGGCCGCGATCCGCCGAACCAGAAGCCCGGCGAGTGGCCTCATGCCCTTGCCTTGCGGATGAACCAGAGGCCGGCGAGGATCATCGGCAGCGACAGAAGCTGGCCCATGGACAGGCCGAAGCTGCCAAGGTCGAGGACATGGCCCAGCGGGTTGTCCGGTGTGATGAACTGCACATCGGCCTGACGGACCAACTCGACAAGGAACCGCGACAGCCCGTAGCCCAGAAGGAACACGCCGGTGATGAGGCCGGGGCGGCGAAGTGCGCCGCCTTTCAGGAGAAGGAACAACACCAGCCCGAGCAGCAGCCCCTCAAGCCCCGCCTCGTAAAGCTGGCTCGGATGGCGGGCACAAAGGCCCGGTTCGATGCCGGGGCAGTCCTGCGCGGCCTCGCCGGGGAAGATCACACCCCAGGGAAGCGTGGTCGGACGCCCCCAAAGCTCGGCATTCACGAAGTTCGCGATCCGCCCGAGGAAAAGGCCCACCGGCGCCACCAGCGCCATGGCGTCGGACAACTGCATGGCCGGAACGCCATGGCGGCGGCAGAACCACAGGCCCGCGACGACGACGCCGAGAAAGCCGCCGTGGAAGGACATGCCGCCTTCCCAGACCTTCAGGATTTCAAGGGGATTGGAAAGATAGTAGCCGGGCTGGTAGAAGAGCGAATAGCCGAACCTGCCGCCAAGGACGACGCCGAGGATGATCGCCGTCAACAGATCCTCGACCTTTTTCGGCTCCATCGGCGCAACGCCGCCCGGCCAGAGGTCCGGGCGCTTCATCAGCCCGACGATGATCCGCCAGCCGATGACGAGGCCGGCGATATAGGCCAGCGCATACCACCTCAGTTCCAGGTCCCAGCCGAAAATGGGGATGGTGATTGCATTCGAGATGTCGGGAAAGCGTATCGCGGCAAGCATCGGGCGTCTCCTTGGTGGACCTCTCAGACCCTCTCCCTGCGACGAAGTCAACCTTGAGCTTTCCGGTGCTGATGCACATATTGGCGAGGATGGCCGACAGGCCCGCCGATATGCCCGAAGGGGGGTGCCATATGACCGGACCGAACAGGTTCTTCGACGACATGTCGAAGCTGATGACCAATGCGATGGGCGTGGCCCAGGGTGCGCGAACCGAGGCGGAAACCGCGATGAAGGGCTGGATGGACCGCTGGCTCGCCGACCGCGATTTCGTCACGCGCGAGGAATTCGACGCCGTCCGCGCCATGGCGCAGAAGGCGCGGGAAGAGAACGAGGCACTGAAGGCGCGCATCGAGGCGTTGGAGAAGGGCAAGGTTGCGGCGGGCTGACCTGACCGCGCCGGAAGGTTGATCCCGGCGGTATGTCGGTATGGAGGGCCGCGCGGTTGCGGTGGTCGAGGGCGGAGAGATCTTCTTCATCCGCACCGACCACAATGGCCGGCCAGTCTTCGGCACCAACGATCTCGGCGTGAAGGTCTGCGAGGCCTCCTACCTCGCCTTCCGCGGCATCGACCTCCGGTTCCCGGGGCAATGGTTCCAGGCCGAATCCGGCTTGCACCAGAAATGGATGCGCGACTACGATCCGACGACGGGGAGGTACATCCAGGCCGACCCGCTCGGACTCGTGAGCGGCACGGGCTGACGCCTACCCGTGCCAGGCCGCCACGGTCTTGACCGTGGTGAAGCCGTAAAGCGCCTCGAACCCCTTTTCGCGGCCGTGGCCGGACTTGCCCATCCCGCCGAAGGGCAGTTCCACCCCGCCGCCTGCGCCGTAGTTGTTGAGGAACACCTGCCCGGCGCGGACCTTCCGTGCCAACCGCATTGCGCGGCCGAAGTCTTGCGTCCAGACCCCGGCGACAAGGCCGTAGTCGGTGCCATTGGCGATGGCGACCGCTTCTTCCTCGCTGTCGAAGGGGATCGCCACCAGCACCGGGCCGAAGATCTCCTGCTGCGCCAGGGGGTGGTCGGGCCGGGCATTGGCATAAAGCCGCGGACTCAGGTAAAAGCCGCCGCGCGGCGCGTCATTGGCAATGCGGCCCTCGGCGGCGAGCGACAGGCTGCCGGACTGACCCAGCATAGCCTCGATCCGCGCCTTCTGCCGGGCCGAGATGACCGGGCCGAGGTCGTGATCGGCAAGTGCCGGCCCCGCCGTCAGGCCGGCGATGCGCGCCGCCATCCGCTCCACCACCTCGCCGTAACGTGACCGCTCGACAAGGATGCGCGAGCCGGCGGAACAGGTCTGCCCGGCGTTCTGGATGCCGGCACCCACCAGAAACGGCAGCGCCCGGTCGAGATCGGCATCGGCAAAGACGATCTGCGGCGACTTGCCGCCAAGTTCCAGCGTCACCGGGACGATGTTCTTCGCCCCCGCCTCCTGCACCATGCGGCCGACCGGCACCGAGCCGGTGAAGGAAAGATGGTTGACGCCCGGATGGCTGGCGAGCGCCGCCCCCGCCTCGACCCCGAGGCCGGCGACGATGTTGAGGGCGCCCGGTGGAAACCCGGCCTCCCCGGCCAGCCGGCCAAGCGCGAGGGCGGTCAGGCAAGCATCCTCGGCGGGCTTGACCACGCAGGCATTGCCGGCGGCGAGCGCCGCCCCGACCGATCGGCCAAGGATCTGCATCGGGTAATTCCACGGGATGATATGGCCGGTGACGCCATGCGGCTCACGCAGTGTGTAAACCGTGTAGCCGTCGAGATAGGGGATCGTCTCGCCCATCAACTTGTCGGCGGCCCCGCCGTAGAACTCCATGTAGCGGGCGAGGGCGACGGCATCGGCCCGCGCCTGTGCCAGCGGCTTGCCGACATCCATTGCCTCAAGCCGGGCGAGATCATCGGCGCGGCCAAGGGCGAGCTGCGACAGCCGCAGCAACAGCCGCCCCCGCTCCGCTGCCGTCAACCGGCCCCAGTCGCCATCGCGGGCAGCCCTCGCGGCGGCGACCGCCTGATCCACGTCCTCCGCCCCGGACCGGGCGATGGCGCAGAGCCCGGACCCGTCCGAGGGGTTCAGGACCGCAAGGTGCTTCCCGGAGAGCGAGGCCTGCCAGCGCCCGCCGATCAGGTTCTCGTCCCCCGGAAACCAGATCGCCTTGCCGTCCATAAGGTCCTCTCGCGCCCGCCACCCCATGCGCCAAGTTGGGCACATGGGTGCCGAAGCGTCAAGAAACCGCGCCTGGTGTCTTTTGTGCCGCCACCCCGGCTTATCCACAAAATACTGCTTTACAGGCCGGGCCAATGCCTGCCACCATATCTTGTAAGGACGGTGGCAGGCAAACGCCGCTCCTTGCGATCATCCCTGTCCCTAGTGGTCCTTAAACCTCAGTGGGCAAGACAAGAGAGGCCGGGCATGTCTGCTTCCGAGAGCTACCTCGATACTGACGAGCTGCATCCGATCGACATCGTCGAGACGCTGGCCGCCCATCACGAATGGGATTTTGACCGCGTCACCGACGACCAGATCGCCATGGCGGTCGAGGGCCAGTGGCGCACCTATTCGATAACGCTTGCCTGGTCGGGCTATGACGAGACTCTGCGCCTCATCTGCACCTTCGAGATGGACCCGCCGGAAGAACGCATCCCGGCGCTCTATGACACGCTCAACCGCACCAATGACATGGTCTGGTGCGGCGCCTTCACCTTCTGGCGCGAACAGCGGCTGATGGTCTGGCGCTATGGCCTGTCGCT
>DJUV01000178.1 GCA_002440625.1 Rhodobacteraceae bacterium UBA6273
AACCCGGCGGTCGGCGATGATCGCCTTGATCTCGGACCCGAAGCGGAAATGCGTCCCGTCCTGCTGATAGAAGAGCGGCTTGATGCCGTACCTGTCGCGCATCAGGTGCAGCGTCTCGGTCTTTTGGTCCCAGATGGCGAGGGCGAACATCCCGCTGAGTTCGGCGGCAACGCCCGGCCCAAGCTCTTCGAAAAGGTGCAGGATCACTTCGGTGTCGGTCTGCGACTTGAAGACGTGGCCCTTTTCCTCAAGCCGGTGCTTCGCCTTTAGTTCGCGGAAATTGTAGACCTCGCCATTGTAGGAAATGACGAAGCGGCCATCTTCGTTCAGCATCGGCTGGTGGCCGGCGGGCGACAGGTCGATGACGGACAGCCGGAGGTGGCCAAGGGCAGCCACGCCTTCGGCCCAAGTTCCGCGATCGTTCGGGCCGCGGTGCGCCATCGTCTCGACCATCGCGTCGAGGATTCTCCGGTCATCGGACGACTGGCCCGATCCGATCCGCATGAGTCCGCAAATTCCGCACATCTCAGGGTCTTTCGGTCAAAATGCAAAGCGAGGCGGTCCGGTTCATCAGCTTTCACCCGACAGGCTGACGACGATCTCTCCGCCGCCGAGCGAGCCCCAGAAGGTTTCCTTGCGGGTGAAGCCATTCTCAAGCCGCGCCAGCAGTTCAGGGGCCGAGGCCCGGACCTGCACCGGCAGGGTGTAGAGAACCCAGACCCGCTTGCCGGTGGCAACAAGGGCGTCGAGATCGGCAACGGTGTCGATCCGCGTCCAGCCTTTTCCGTAGTACCTGTTGTAGGGCAGATCGGAAATGCCGATCACGGCAACCACATCGCCGGGCTGTAGCTGGCCTTCGACATAGGCAATCGACTGTTCGAAGCTTTGCTTCGGAAAGTAGGCCTTCGGCAGCGAAAACGCCGAGGCGGCCACGACAAGCAATGCCGGCGCGACCGTCGCCCAGCCGGCGAGCCTGCCATCAAGCCGCAGGATCCGCGCCGCCAATGCACCGAATGCCGTGGCGCCGTGAATGACGATGACGATGGCGAACCCCATGGCGAAGAAGAAGAACCGGGGGAAGAGCGTGTAGCCGATGCTGGTCATCAGAAGGACCGCAAGGCCGACCGGGATCACGAAGAAGGCGACGGGTGCCCCCTCCGTACGCATGAACCGGGCCATGCCCACCAGCACGACAAGCCCGCCCGCCGCAATCACGCCCGCGCCGGAAAAGCCGATCTGGAGAGAGCCGAGAAGCTCGCGCAGCGCCCAGATCGGGTTCGTCCACTCCGACTTGCCCTGCAGGCCCGAGGTCAGGAGCGTGCCGCCGAGCATGTCTGGCAGGACCGTTGCATAAAGCACCAATGTCAGCAGCGTCAGGGTGCCGAAGCCCTGAAAGATGCCGGCCCAGAACCGGGAAAGCCCCGCTTCGCTCCGCTCGCGCCCGAAAAGCGTGCGCCAGGCGAAATAGGCCAAATGCCCCACGAAAAGGAAGGCAATCGTCAGATGCGTGAAGGCCCCCAGGGCCCCCACAACCGCGTAGGCCAGCCAGCGCTTCGTGCTGCCGGTGCGGATGGCGTCGATGAGGTACGAGCTTGAGAGCAGAGAGAAGAAGAGAAGTGCGGTGTAGCCACGCGCGTTCTGGCTGAACCAGAGGTGGTGATAGGAAACCGTCATCAGCGCCGCCGCGACCAGCGCCTCGGGCCAGGACATCACCCGCCGGGAAAAGCCGTAGATGGCCGCGATGCTCGCCAGTCCGAAGAGAACGGCGGGAAGCCTGATCGCCGCCACCGTGTCGCCGAAGACCCCGATCGAGAGGCGGGCGAGGAAGGTGTAGAGGATGTGATTGTTGGAATCGTCGAGCGTCGTCAGGATCTCAAGCGGGCCACGGTGCATGTAACCCGTGTGCATCAGCATCTCGTCGAACCAGATGCCAAGCCCGAGCGCATGGAAGCGCAGCACCGCCGCAACGCCAAGAATGCCGGCGAAGAGCCATCCCGCCAAAGCCGGGGCATCGTCCACATAGGCGGCGCGGCGGTCATTTTCGGCAGTGGCGAAGCGCGACAGGCCAAGGAGATAGACGCCGAGGACCGCGGCGGAACCCCGGAGAAGCATGATCCCGGTCTCCGGACCGGCAGGCGCAGCCGCCCCGGCGCCGCGCAGGAATGCGACGAGTACCTGCCCCGGGATAAGCGCGAGGCAGACGAAAATCACCCCTACCAGTACCGTCACAGGCTTCATGCTATCCGCACCCTTGCTGATCCCCGGCGACGCATCGACTCTTTGACCCCACGCCTCCAAACGATCACCAGCATTACGGTCTGAGATGGAGGCGGGAGATCATGTCGGCGATCAGCCCGAGCGACCAGATCATGATCGCGGCGAGATAGGCAAAGATCACCGTCTCGGACAGATCCTCGTAGGTCAGGTCGATCAGAAACTTGATCGTCCCGATCACGATGAAAACCATGCCGAGCGGGATGAAGACCCGAAGCGGATTGAAGAGCGTCGAAATCCGCAGGATCAGGATCAGGAAGTTCAGGAAATCCATCGGGCGGATCTTCGAGGTGCCCACGCGCTTGCCGTATTCGATGGGCGTATACATCATCCGCTTGCCGTTCGCGGCCATGCAGAGCGTGATCGTCGTGGTGAATGAGAACTTCTGCGGCAAGAGCGGGATGAAGGGTACAAGCTCGGACTTGCGGAAGACGCGCAGGCCCGAATTGAGGTCGTTCAGCTTTCGCTCGGCAAGGAAGGAGGCGAACTTGTTCAAGATCCACTTCGCAGGCCGGCGGATCAAGGGCACGTTCTTCATCGCCGCACCCCGGTCGCCCACCACCATGTCCTGATCGCGGCACATGGCCAGCATCGGCGGCAGGTAGCGCGGCGGATAGGTGCCGTCGGCGTCGATGATCGCCACATACTCGTATTGCGCCCGCTTGATGCCGCGCTTGAGGCTGGCGCCGTAGCCGGTGTTGACCTGGTTCCCGTCGACGACCACGCCGGTTTCGCGCGCGATTTCAAGCGTGCGGTCTTCGGAGCCGTCATCGACAATGATGATCTCATAGGGAATTCCCTGCGGATTCATCGCCGCGCGCACCGCCTCGATCGTTTCGCGCACCGCGCCTTCTTCATTGTAGGCCGGGATCACGATGCTGAGCGACATGCCGTCGAGTTCGGAACTGATCGTCGACACGTCAGGCCTGTCGGCGGTCTTCATATCACTGTCCTTCATTCCCTCCCCCGCATAAGGTGCAGCCCGATCGTCCGTCTCCGGCGTTTCATGGCACGTGAAGCCGGTTCTTCACTCCCAGGACGTGATACTCGAACAGACACCAGACGAAGGCTGCGGCGGAATAAACATAGTAGAACTGGTGATAGGCGAGCGTTGCGCCGGCAAAAGCAAGGCCGCCGTGGGCATGCATGAAGCTTGCGAAACGCCAGTTCGCGGCGATGGCGACGGCGGCGAGACCAAGCGTAGCCGGCCAGACGCCGGGCGCGAAGGGCAGCGCCAGAATCGACAGGATCAGAAGCCCGGCGATCACCGCCTTGGCCTTTTCGCCATGCGAGGTGTTGAGATCGTTGTGCACCCCTTCCCGCGCGATCATCAGCCGGGACCACGGCAGCGCGCGGCGGAAGATGTCGGTGTGCAAGGCTCCTTTTGGCGTCCAGACCTTCAGGTGCTTGCCGAGAAGCGTCGGATCGACGGCGATGCGCCCGCCCGACCGGCGGATGCGGTAGCCAAGCTCGATATCCTCGATCGACGGCACCCGGTAGGTTTCAACGTCGAAGCCGCCGATCCTGAGGAACACATCCTTCCTGACCGCGCCGCAGCCTGCCCAGAAGGTCTGCGCATCGCGCTGCGCCGTCTGGTGGTAGAAGCGGTGCATCAGGTTCTTGTAACGCGAGAACCAGTGCTGCCCGTCCGGCGCGGAATCGTAGGATCCGAAGACCGCCGCCACCTCCGGGTCGGCGAAGGCCGCGCGGACCTTCTCCGCTCCGTCGTCCCAGGCAATGACGTCGCTGTCGACGAACCACAGCACGTCGCCCGTGGCCTCCCGCGCGGCAAGGTTCCGCGCCAGTCCCGGCCCGCCGTTCTGCGGTGTCGTCATCACCCGCGCGCCCATGCTCCTCGCCACTTCGGCCGTGCGGTCGGGGGAACGGTCATCGACGACGATCACCTCGGCCACCTCTCCGCGCGCCTGCATCGCCATCAGCGGCGCCAGAACACGGGGCAACAGCGCCTCGGCCCGGAAAGCCGGCACCACCACCGATATGCTTGCACCCGCCGTCATCCGTTCACTCCGGGATAGAACTGCCGCGAGCGGCGGAAGAAGAGGACAAGGATGGTCGCACCGAGCGGCAACAGCCAGATGACGCGGGCGCCGAAGCGGGTTGCGGGCTGAGAGATGCCGGCGCAGACCAGCGCATTGACCAGAATTCCGACGAGCAGCACCACGACTAGCGCCTTGATCCGCGCCGGGACGCGGGCCGGCCAGATCAGCAGCCCCGCCGTGACGAGGAGGGAGACCGCGTAGAGCATGAACTGCATGGTTGTGACCGGACCCAGCCAGTCAAGGTTCCGCGACAGCCTGCCATGATCGAACTCGCCCAGGATCAGGCCGGTTACGCCGGCGTTCTGCGCCACGATGCCATCGTCCGGCAGCGTCATCTCGACGCTGACCCAATACGACTGGATCAGAGTGTTCTTGATGAAGGCGAGCGTCGTATCGAGGGGCGCGTCCCAGAGAACCGCGAAAAAGAACGGTATCTGGTCTTCCGCCACGAGCTTCTGATCCCACGGCTCCATCAGCCGGAACGAGCCAAGACGCTCGCTCTTTTCGAAGACTATACGGGTGGCCGTCAGGCGATCGGGATCGTCCGACAGCATCAGCGCATCATAGAGCTTGCAGGTGGGGACATCGGCATCGGGGCAGGTCTGCTCAAGATAACGAAAGCCCGGCCCATCCTGGATCATCCGCGCGGTGATGTAGGGCTTGATGACAACCTCGGCATTGGCGACTTCCTTCGCCGCCGTCCTGAGCATGCTCTGCTCGGCAAAGCCGATCCCGAGGATGATCAGCACGAAGGCCGGCGGCAGCCACCAGCGGTCGCGCGACAAGAGCCGCGCAACGAGGACGGAAACCGGCACCAAGAGCGTCGCGATGGCAAGATGCGACAGGTGGGAGACGACGGCAAAGGCGCCGATGCCGACTGCCAGCAAAAGCTCCCACCAGGACATCGACCGGCCAAAGACCGTCAGCGTCGCAATCGAAAGGATGAGAACCGGCGCCATGGTATCCGGCATCAGATAGGCGACGAAGAACGGCAGCGAGCCGAGCGAGGCGATGATGATCGGCAGACAGACCATCTGCGCGAGGGAGACGTGAAGCCCGAGTTGCCGTTGCGCGACGCGCATCGGCAACCATACGGACAGCATGACCGCGATGGCGTTCAGCGCGATCAGCCCTTCCAGAATGCCCATGCGGGCGAGGAGGCCGGCAAGGAGTGCATAGGGCGCAGAGCGCGATCCGTCCACGGTATGGTCGGCGTCAATCTCGGTCGTCTCCGGCAGGGCAGCGTTGCTCTCGCCCTCCGCTCTCGCGGCGGCATTGCGCTTGTGCAGCGGCGATTCCGATCTGACGCCCAGCTTGTCGAGCGCCTCTGTGCCCTGCGAAATGTAGCCGACCGTGTCGAAATAAAAGAGCGGCCGTCCGTTGATGGCGAGGACGCTGAACATCGCGACGAAGGCGGCGGCGATCCACAGCATCGACGAAACTGCGCCTCCGGCATGAGCTTCATCGTGAACAGCCGTGTTTGCCATCAGAGCCGACCTCCCGTTTCCTGAAGCTCGATCCGAAGGGCCTTGAAATAGTCGATGGTGCGGGTGAGGCCGTCACGGAGCTTCACCCGAGGTTCCCAGCCCAGCGTCCTTTGCGCAAGGCCGATGTCGGGCTTGCGCTGGACCGGATCGTCATGCGGCAGTGGCGCGTGGACAAGCTCGGACGAAGATCCGGTCAGTTCGATCACCGCTTCGGCCAGTTCCCGGATCGTCATCTCGATGGGATTGCCGATGTTCATCGGGCCGGTCACGCTATCCTCGGAGCCCATCAACCCGATGAGGCCGGAGATAAGGTCATCGACGAAGCAGAAGGACCGGGTCTGGCTGCCGTCGCCGTAGAGAGTGATCGGCTCGCCCGCCAGCGCCTGCATGATGAAGTTCGACACGACACGCCCGTCCTGCGGATGCATCCGCGGCCCATAGGTGTTGAAGATGCGTGCGACCTTGATCCTGAGCTTGTGCTGCCGGTGATAATCGAAGAACAGCGTCTCGGCGCAGCGCTTGCCCTC
>DJUV01000256.1 GCA_002440625.1 Rhodobacteraceae bacterium UBA6273
CCGCCGAAGCCGCCGTCCGCGATTTCGCCTGGGGCGCTGGCCTTGCAGGGTGGTTCCGCGCTGCGCCGGAACTGCAAGCGCGGGGCCGCATCCCCTACGTCGATAGTCGCCCCGAAAGCCTCGCCGCGCTTGCCGCCGAAGGCCGCGCCCGCATTGCCCGCGCACGCGCCGCCGGCATCCCCAAGGCTGCAATCCCCGCGCTTTGGACCGGCACCACCGCCGACACGATTCTCACTCAAGCTGTAACCGCCCCGGCCCGCATCGCCGCCGGCACACTCGGCATCTCACCCTTCCGCAAAAGCGCCACCCTGGCCTGGAGCGCCCTCACCGGCAGGTTCTGACCACTTCAGCTTCTTCGTTGTCCAAATACCCCGGGGGTCCGGGGGTAGAACCCCCGGTCGCCTCAGACAGAGCGCGGCCGCAGGACCAGCCAGATCAGTGCCCCGCCGGCCAGGACCAGGAACGGCAGCATGGCGATGTTGACCGCCTGCCAGCCGGCAATGACGCTGGTCCCCGAGCAGTTCATCAGCCCGCCCGACGAAAGCGAAGCGAAGGTGACACCGCCGAAGACGACGAAGTCGTTGATGCCCTGGATGCGGCCACGCTCTTCCGGCGCATGGGCCGACGTGAGCATCGCCGTGGCGCCGATGAAGCCGAAGTTCCAGCCAAGGCCGAGCAGGATGAGCGTCAGGTAGAACTGCCCAAGCTCCACCCCGGTCAGCGCCACCGCCCCGGCGGCGCCAAGAATGGCAAGGCCGATGCCGACGATCAAGGGCGCGCCGAAGCGGGCAATGAGATTGCCGGTGAAGAAGGAGGGCACGAACATCGCCAGCACATGGGCGGTGACCACCTTGCCCGCATCGGCCTTGTCATAGCCGCAGCCGACGACGGCGAGGGGGGTCGAGGTCATGACGAGGTTCATCAGCGCGTAGGAGACCATCGCGCAGATCATCGAGACGAGGATCATCGGGTCGCGGAACAACTCGGCCCTCGTGCGGCCGTTCGCGCTCCCCGCCACCGGCTTCGGCGGCTGCGGGATGTCGAGAAGGAAGAAAAGCCCGGCCCCGGCGACGTTCAGGACCACGACGGCAAGATAGGTGCCGTAGAAGGTCACCGGCAGAATGTCTGCGGTGGCCGTGGCAAGCTGCGGCCCGACGATGGCCGAGGCGAGGCCGCCCGCCATGACCCATGAGATCGCCTTTGGCCGGAAATCCGGCGTCGCCGTATCCCCCGCGGCAAACCGGTAGAAGCCTTGCGCCGACATGTAGATGCCGGTCAGGAGCGAGCCGGCGAGGAAGATCAGGAACGACCCCGAGGCCAGCCCCCAGGCCGCGACGGCGGCACCGGCGGCACCGCCGAGCGCACCGACCCAGAAACCCGCGCGTCGTCCGTGGTGGGTCATCAGCGCCGAAAGCGGCGTTGCCGACAGCATGGAGCCGAGGACGATCATCGAGATCGGCAGCGTGGCGAAGCAGGGATTGGGCGCCAGCATCTGCCCTGCAAGCCCGCCGACGACGAAGATCATCGGCATCTGCGAGCCAAGCACCGCCTGCGCCGCGACCAGCACCGCCACGTTGCGGCGGGCGCGGGCATTGGGATCGGCGAGGGAGGGATCGGTCGCGCTCATGGCGAAATCCCTATCCGCCCGCGCCGGGGCGCGGCAAGGGTGCTTCGGCGCGGGCGGTGGTTTAAATTGTCGCCGTCACAATCGCCCTTCAGGCGTCGGGCGGCACGAGGCCGAGACCGCGGAGGTAGATACCGATGCCGCTTTCGAGAAGATCTTCGGGCGAGAACGGACCCCGGGTGCCGGGGGCGCCACGGGCGAAAAGCTCGACCACGCCGTGGCTCAGCGCCCAGATGTGATTGGCGAACATCGAGGCGGGCGGGCGGCGGGCGGCCGGGATATGTTCCGAAAGCTGCTGGGAGGCGCGGAGGAGCACACCGCGCGCCCGTTCGGCGGCGCGGGCAAGATCGGGGTTGGCGTTCAACGATATACCGCTTTCGAACATCGCGGGGTAATGGCCGGGAAACTTCCGCGCGAAGGCGAGATAGGCGCGGCCCGTCGCCTCGAAGGCCACAAGTGCAGTGGGCTTGCCGCCGTCATAGGCATGTTCCATCAGGTCGGCGAATATCTCGAACCCCTGCCGCGCCACCTCGGCGATGAGGTCCTCGCGTCCGGCGAAATGGCGGTAGACGGCGGCGGGGGTGACCCCGGCAAGCTTCGCCGCATCCGAAAGCGTGAAGCCGCGCGGACCCTGTTCCGCGATCAGCTTCAACGTTGCCTCGACCAGCGCCTGCCGGAGATTGCCGTGATGGTAGCCCTGCTTAGGCATCGAGGATCTTCGGCCCGCCGCAGATCTTGCCGTCGATCTTGCCGATGGCCTTCTCGTCCTTGCCGGCATAGTCGACGGCGTTCAGCACGGTCTGGATCGCTGCGAGCCGGGCGCGCTTCTTGTCATCGGCGCGGATCACCGTCCAGGGCGCGACATCGGTGTGGGATTTCGCCAGCGTTTCGCGGATGGCATCGGTATAGGCATCCCATTTCTTCAACCCCTCGACGTCGATCCAGCTCAGCTTCCACTGTTTCAAGGGATCGCTTTCCCGGGCAAGAAAACGGCGAAGCTGCTCTGCCCGCCCGACGTTCAGCCAGAGCTTCACAAGGATGATGCCCTCGTCGACCAGCATCTTTTCGTATTCCGGCAGTTGCCTGAAGAAGAGCTTGCGTTGTTCGGGCTTGCAGAAGCCGAAGACATGTTCGACGACGCCGCGGTTGTACCAGGACCGGTCGAAAAGCGCGATCTCGCCCGCCGCCGGCAGCCAGTCGGTATAGCGCTGGAAGTACCATTGCGTTGCCTCGCGCTCGGTCGGCTTCGGCAAGGCGACGATATGGGCGCTCCTCGGGTTGAGGTTTTCCCGCATCCGCTCGATGGCGCCGCCCTTGCCGGCGGCGTC
>DJUV01000185.1 GCA_002440625.1 Rhodobacteraceae bacterium UBA6273
CTATGCGCTGTTCCCGCATCTGAGCGTCTGGGACAACATCGCCTTCGGGTTGAAGCGCTCCGACATGCCGAAGGACAAGATCCCGGCGCGGGTCGAAGAGATGCTGCGCCTGACGCGGCTTGAGAAGTTCGCGCGCCGCAAGCCGCACCAGATTTCGGGTGGCCAGCGCCAGCGCGTGGCGCTTGCCCGCTCGCTCGCCAAGGCGCCGAAGCTTCTTCTGCTCGACGAACCTCTGGGCGCGCTCGACAAGAAGCTGCGCCAGGATACCCAGTTTGAACTGATGGATATCCAGGAAAAGACCGGCACGACCTTCGTGATCGTGACCCACGACCAGGAAGAGGCGATGACGGTCGCCAGCCGGGTCGCGGTCATGGACCACGGCAAGATGATTCAGGTCGACACGCCCGACAAGATCTACGAGATGCCGAATTCGGTCTATGTCGCGGACTTCATAGGTGACGTGAACATCATCGAGGGCAAGGTCGGCGCGCAGACCGGCGACAAGGTGGCGATCAACTGGGCCGAAGGGCAGCCGGCGATCAACGCCACCTCTGCCGGGCCGCTGACCGCGGGAAGCACGGCGCATTTCGCGATCCGCCCCGAAAAGGTGGCGATTGCCCGCGACAAGCCCGAGGGTCGCGCCAACGTCGTTGCTGGCAAGGTTCATGACATCGCCTATCTCGGCAACATCTCGACCTACAAGGTTCAGGTCGCGGGCGGGCTGATGATCAAGGCGCAGGTTGCCAACGAACGCCGCCTGTCGCGGCGCGACATCACCTGGGAAGACGACGTCTGGCTTTCCTTCACCGACACCGCCGGTGTCGTCCTGCTGAAATAGGGGCGCGAGATGTTCAACTTCCGCCGCTTGGCCCTGATCCTGACGCCTTACCTCTGGCTCGGGTTTTTCTTCCTCGTGCCCTTCATCATCGTCCTGAAGATATCGCTTTCGGACTATGCGATCTCGATCCCGCCCTATACCCCGCTCCTCGATCTTTCGGCGGGCTGGACAGGGCTCAGGGAGTTCTTCAACGGGCTCGATTTCGAGAATTTCAGCTTCCTCGCCGACGACCCGCTCTATTACACAGCCTATCTTTCCAGCCTGAAGATCGCCGCCATTTCGACCTTTCTCACGCTCCTTGTCGCCTATCCCATCGCCTACGGCATGGCGCAGGCGCCGGACGAATGGCGCCCGACGCTGATGATGCTGGTGATCCTGCCGTTCTGGACCTCATTCCTGATCCGGGTCTATTCCTGGATCGGCATCCTGTCGAACGAGGGCTTTCTCAACCAGACGCTGATGTGGCTTGGCATCATCGACACACCTCTGGTGATCCTCAATACCTCGACGGCGGTCTATATCGGCATCGTCTATGCCTATCTGCCGTTCATGATCCTGCCGATCTATTCGGCGCTGGAGAAGCTCGACGGATCTCTGATCGAGGCGGCGGAGGATCTTGGCTGCTCTAAGGCCTCGGCCTTCTGGCTTGTGACCTTCCCGCTGTCACGCCCCGGCATCATCGCCGGCTGCTTCCTCGTCTTCATCCCTGCACTTGGCGAATTCGTCATCCCCTCGATCCTTGGCGGCACGACGACGCTGATGATCGGCAAGACGCTTTACGAGGAATTCTTCTCGAACCGGGACTGGCCGGTGGCTTCGGCTGTGGCGGTGGTGCTGCTTCTGATCCTCATCATCCCGATCATCCTCTTTCAGCGGAACGAACAGAAACAAAGGGAGGCCGGGCAATGAACCGCCGTTTTTCATGGTTCAACGCGACGTCGCTGACGCTGGGCTTCACCTTCCTCTACCTGCCCATCATCATCCTCGTCCTCTATTCCTTTAACGCATCGAAGCTGGTGACGGTCTGGGGCGGATTCTCGACCAAGTGGTATGGCGAGTTGTTCCGCGATCAGGCCTTCCTCGATGCCGCAGAGGTGACGTTTGAGGTGGCGATCATCTCGTCGACCGTTGCGACGATCCTTGGCACCACCGCAGCCTATGTGCTGATGCGGGCTGGGCGCTTCGCCGGGCGGACGCTCTTTTCCGGGATGATCTACGCGCCTCTGGTCATGCCGGAGGTGATCCTCGGCCTCGCCATGCTCCTCCTCTTCATCTCCATTGGGCTGGATCGGGGCATCCTGACCATCATCCTTGCGCATATCACCTTCACGATGTGCTTCGTATCGGTCGTGGTGTCGTCGCGCCTTGTCACCTTCGACAAGTCGCTGGAGGAGGCGGCGCTCGATCTTGGCTGCACGCCGTTCGACGCCTTCCGCTCTGTCACCCTGCCGATCATCGCGCCTGCGGTGATCTCGGGCTGGCTGCTGGCGTTCACCCTGTCACTCGACGACCTCGTGATCTCGCAGTTCGTGGCCGGGCCGTCCTCGACGACGCTGCCGATGAAAGTCTTTTCCTCTGTTCGCCTTGGCGTCAATCCGCAGATCAACGCGCTCTCCACGATCCTCATCTCGATCGTGACCATCGGGGTCATCACCGCCTCCCTGGTGTCGAAGCGGCAGATCGCGCAGCAGCGGGCCGATGAGCAGGCCGCGGTCAGGACCTGAGTCATGCGCCGTATCTATCAGGACTTCGCCTATGGCGACGGCCCGGTGGCCGAATGCTACTGGGACACCACCACCCTCCGCCCCCCGCGCCAGCCGGGGCCGGAAGGTGAAGTGACGGCAGAGGTCGCCATCATCGGTGGCGGTTTCACCGGGCTTTCGGCGGCGCTGCATCTGGCACAGGCCGGGGTGGATGTGGCGGTGCTGGAGGCGAAGGCCATCGGCTGGGGCGCCTCGGGCCGCAATGGCGGCTTCGGCTCGATGGGCGGCACCAAGGCCAGCGAGGCGTCGCTTTTGCGTCGCTTCGGCGCCGAGGCGCTGAAGGAATGGCATGGCGCGCAAAAGGCGGCCTGCGAACTGCTGGCCGAGATCGTCGAAACGCATGGCATGGAGGTCGACGCCCATTCGCGCGAGGGCGAGATGGCCCTTGCCCACCGCCCGCAGGATTTCGCCGGCTTCCGTGCCGAAAAGCCGGAACTGGAGCAAGCTTACGGCGTGAAGGTCGATGTTTACGGCCCAAGCGAGTTGAAGGGCATGGGCCTTTCGGGGCCGGAGTTCCATGGCGGGATGCGGTTGCCCATCGGCTTCGCGCTGAACCCCCTGAAATATGTCATCGGCCTTGCGCAGGCCGCGCGCAAGGCTGGCGCCCGGATTTACGAAGACGCGCCGGTGAGCGGCGTCGCCCGCGACAACGGCGCCCATGTCCTGACCACGCCGAAGGGCCGGGTCCGGGCGAAAAGGCTCATCATCGCCACAAACGGTTATTCGAGCGAGGATGTCCCTAACTGGATGGAAGGGCGCTACCTGCCGGCGTTGTCGGCGATCCTCGTCACCCGAGAATTGACGGTGGAGGAGATTGCCGCGCAGGGCTGGTCCTCGGACTACATGGCCTATGACACCCGGAACCTTCTCCATTACTTCCGGCTGATGCCGAACCGGAGGTTCCTCTTTGGCGGCCGGGGCGGCGTCAGTTCCAGCGCGGAAGCGCTGGCTGACCGCCGCAAGATCCTGCGTGCGGATTTCGAACGGATGTTCCCGGCATGGGCCGGAGTCGAGACGCCGCATTTCTGGTCGGGCTTCGTCTGCCTGACCCGCGACCTGACCCCCTTTGCCGGGCCGATCCCCGGCATGGACAATGCCTGGGCGGGTTTTGCCTGGCATGGCAACGGCGTGGCGCTCGGCACCTGGTCGGGCAAACTCCTCGCCGGGCTCGCGACCGGCACCCGCACCGCGCCCGCGCTGATGGCGCCGGAACCCCGCCGCTTTCCCTTCGGCGCCGCCCGGCGGAGCCTGTTGCGCCCGGCCTATGCGTGGTACGGCTGGAAGGATCGCGGCTGACCGCCGCCACCCGGAAGGAACCCGCCATGCCCGTGAAGAACCGCTTTGCCGAGCTTCTGCCGGAAATCACCGCCTGGCGGCAGGACATCCACGAGAACCCGGAGCTGCTTTACGAGGTGCACCGGACAGCCGCCAAGGTCGCCGGCCTGCTCCGTGATTTCGGCTGCGACGAGGTGGTCGAGGGCATTGGCCGAACCGGCGTGGTCGGCGTCATCGAGGGGCGGTCGGACAAGGCGGGCCGGGTGATCGGCCTTCGCGCCGACATGGATGCGCTGCCGATCATTGAACAGACCGGCGCCGCCTATGCCTCCAAAACCCCCGGCAAGATGCATGCCTGCGGCCATGAC
>DJUV01000184.1 GCA_002440625.1 Rhodobacteraceae bacterium UBA6273
TGTCGTCGGTGTTGGGCTTGAAGGTGACGCCCAGCACGGCGACGGTCTTGCCGTTCACCGAGCCGCCGCAAAGGTCCATGACCTTCTCGACCATCCGCCGCTTGACCTCTTCATTGACCTTGATGACGGTCTCGATGATCTGGATCGGCGCGGCATGTTCCTGCCCGATCCGGGCGAGCGCCGTGGTGTCCTTCGGAAAGCACGACCCGCCATAGCCGGGCCCGGCATGGAGGAACTTGTTGCCGATGCGGTTATCGAGGCCCATGCCCTTCGACACCTGCTTCACGTCCGCGCCGACCTTTTCGCAAAGCCGGGCGATTTCGTTGATGAAGGTGATCTTGGTCGCAAGAAAGGCATTGGCGGCGTATTTGATCATCTCCGCCGTCTCGAGATCGGTGTAAAGCACCGGGAAGTCGCGCAGGAAAAGCGGGCGGTAGACCTCGCCCATCACCTTCTTCGCGCGCTCCGAGGTGGTGCCGACGACGACGCGGTCGGGCCGCATGAAATCGTCGATGGCGGCGCCTTCGCGCAGGAACTCGGGGTTCGAGGCAACGTCGAACTCCTTGCCCGGTGCCGCCCCCTCGATCACCGCGCGGACCTTGGCGTTGGTGCCAACGGGAACAGTCGATTTCGTCACGATGACCGCATAGCCGGTCAGCGCCTGTGCGATTTCCTCGGCGGCGGCCATGACGTAGCTTAGGTCGGCATGGCCATCGCCGCGCCGCGTGGGCGTGCCGACGGCGATGAAGACCGCATCGGCGCCATCGACCGCCGCCTTGAGGTCGCCGGTGAAATGCAGCCGCCCGGCGCTGACGTTCTTGGCCATTAGAGTGTCGAGGCCGGGCTCATAGATCGGCACCTCGCCGCGCAGCAGCATCTCGACCTTGCGCGGGTCCTTGTCGACGCAGACGACATCATGGCCGAAGTCCGAAAGGCAGACCCCTGAGACTAGGCCGACATAGCCAGTGCCGATCATTGCGATCTTCATGAACGAACCCTCATGCAATTGCCGCCCCGACATGCGGTGAAGCGGCGGGAACTGTCAACCGGGGGGCGCGCCGCAGGCGATGGCTTGGCGAGTTTGTTCCGCGCGCCGGTACAATCGGAGGCAGAGGCACGGTTCGCATCAGAAGCGGCGCGGGTAGGTCAGGGGTAAAAGCGGATGAGCGCGGCCTTCGACCACGGCTTCGACCATTTCCGCCGTGACCGGGGCGAGCGTCAGGCCGATATGGCCGTGGCCATAGGCGTGGATCACGGACCCACCCGCCGCCGAGGCTCCGATCACCGGGCGCGAGTCGGGGATCGAGGGGCGGAAGCCCATCCATGTCCGGGCTGGCGCGGGAAGGTCAGGGAAGATTGAACGCGCGCCTTCCTCCAGCCGCTTCAGGCGATGCGGCGAGGGCGGCGCGGTCAGGCCGCCAAGCTCCACCGTTCCGGCGACGCGAAGCCGCCCCGCCATCGGACAGAGATAGAAGCCGCCCGCTGTCGGGCAGACCGGGCGCGTGAGCCGCGGCACCTCCGTGTCCCATTCAAGGTGATAGCCGCGCTCGGTATCAAGCGGGATACGATCCCCCGCCTGCCGGGCCAGCCCGCGCCCATGCGCGCCGGTGGCGATGATGGTGTGGCGCGCGGTGACGGCAAGGCCGGGGCCGGAGAGCCGGACGCCGCCGCCTTCCGGTGCAAGGCGCGTGACCTCGCCGGTCAGGAACTGGGCGCCGAGTGCCTGTGCGTGGTGGAAGATGCTGGCCACGACTTTGCCTGGATCGCTTAGGAACAGTGCGCCCGGAAAGAAGGCCGCGCCGCCGCCATCGACGGGAAGCTGGGGTTCAAGCGCCGCGAGGTCTTGCGCGGGAAGAAGCTCCACCGACACGCCCAGTTTGCGGCGAAAGGTCATCTCCGCCCCGGCGGCGCGATACTCCGCATCGGTCTGATACCAGTAGAGGCATCCGCGGTCCTGCAAGAGTTCCCCGGCACCGGTATCCGCCGCCAGTGCCCGCCAGCGCGGCGCGGCATCAGCGAGAAGTGCGGCAAGCGCCTCTGCATTGGCCTTCGCCGCCCCCGGCATTGATTGCTGCGCGAAGCGCAAAAGCCATGGCGCCAGCGTTGGCAGAGCCGCTTTTCGGATTGCAAGCGGTGAGTTCCGGTCGAGAAGCAGGTTCGGCAGGTTCTTCAGCACCTCGGGCGTGCCGACCGGCTGCACGGCATAGTCGGCGATCGTGCCAGCATTGCCGTAGGATGCGCCGGACCCAGGCTCGGCCCGGTCGATCAGCAGCACCTCGCGCCCTGCCGAGGCCAGCCGGTGCGCGATGGCTAGGCCGATGATACCGGCGCCGATGACCGCGATTTCGACCTTTTCCATCTTCCCCCCGGGGAAGAAAAGGGGCGGTCCGGCCGCCCCCTCCCGGTTCTCACATGCAGGCGTCGTAAAGCCTGCGTGTGTTTTCCTTCGTCATCGTGATGGGGTTGCCGCCGCAGGACGGGTCTTCCAGCGCCATCTCGGTCAGCATGTCGAGGTCGGCGAACTGCACCCCCATGGCCGAGAGGTTTTCCGGGATGTTAAGTTTGCCGCGAAGCTCCATGATCTCGTCATGGAATTCCGGGAAACCCCCGTCAAAGCCAAGATAGGCGGCGGCCTTTTCGATCCGGTCCTCGATGGCCGAGCGGTTGAACTCCAGCACCATCGGCATCACCACGGCATTCGTCGTACCGTGGTGGGTGCCGTAGACGGCGCCGACCGGGTGGCTTAGCGAATGGATGGCGCCAAGGCCCTTCTGGAAGGCGACGGCACCCATGGCAGCCGCGCTCATCATATGCGCCCGCGCCTCAAGGTCGTTGGGGTTGTCGTAAACCTTTGGCAGGTTCTCGAACACCAGCCGCATCCCTTCCAGCGCGATGCCCTGCGACATCGGGTGGTAGAAGGGCGAGCAGTAGGCCTCAAGGCAATGGGCGAGCGCGTCCATCCCGGTGCCGGCGGTGATGAAGCGCGGCATGCCGACCGTCAGTTCCGGGTCGCAGATGGTGACCGAAGGCAGCAGCTTCGGATGGAAGATGATCTTCTTCTTGTGGGTTTCCGAGTTGGTCAGGACGCCGGCGCGCCCGACCTCGGACCCGGTCCCAGCCGTCGTCGGCACCGCGATGATCGGCGCGATCTTCGAGGCATCGGCGCGGGTCCACCAGTCGCCGATATCCTCCAGATCCCAGACCGAAACCGTCTGCCCGACCATCAGTGCGATCATCTTGCCGAGGTCGAGCGCGGAGCCGCCGCCGAAGCAGACCACGCCGTCATGCCCGCCCGCACGGTAGACGGCGAGGCCGTCGGCCATGTTCTTCTCGTTGGGGTTCGGATCGACCTCGGAAAAGACCGCGCGGCCAAGACCGGCGGCATCGAGGATGCCAAGCGCCTGTGCGGTGATCGGCAGGGAAGCCAAGGCCTTGTCGGTGACAAGGAGGGGCCGCTTGATGCCGACGGCCTTGCAGTGGTCGGCCAGTTCCTTGATGCGCCCCGGCCCGAACTTGATGGCGGTGGGATAGGACCAGTTGGCGGTAGGCACGCTCATTTCGTCACCTTCTTCAGATGGTAGGATTTCGGACGGGTCACAGAGAAATAGCCAAGGGCCGACAGCGCGGCGCCGCGCCCGGTGTCCTTGCAGCCGGTCCAGCAAAGCGCGGGGTCGAGGTAGTCGCAGCGGTTCTGGAACACGGTGCCGGTTTCCAACTGCCGCCCGATCCGGGCCGCCCGCGCGCTGTCCGTGGTCCAGAGCGAGGCGGTCAGGCCATAGTCGCAGTCGTTCATCATGGCGATGGCTTCGTCATCGTTCCTGACCGGCATGATGCCGACGACCGGGCCGAAGCTTTCCTCTCGCATCACCCGCATCTCGTGGTTCACATTCACGAGGATCTGCGGCGCAAGGTAGGCGCCGCCGTCATCCGCAGGGAAAAGTGCGGGGTCGATCAGCGCCGTGGCGCCATCGGTGATCGCATCGGCGATCTGGCCGCGCACGGTTTCGGCGAAGCGGCGATTGGCCATCGGGCCAAGGGTGGTCGAAGCGTCGAAGGGGTTGCCGAGCTTCAGCGCCTTGACCCAGGCCACCGCCTTTTCGACGAAGGCGTCATAGAGGCTCTCGTGGACATAGATCCGCTCGATCCCGCAGCAGCACTGGCCGGCGTTGTACATCGCGCCGTCCATCAGGCTGTCCACCGCCGCGTCAAGATCGGCGTCGTCCATGACATAGCCAGGGTCCTTGCCGCCAAGTTCCAGCCCGAGGCCGGTGAAGGTGCCCGCCGCCGCGCGTTCCATCGCCTTGCCGCCACCGACCGAGCCGGTGAAGTTGACAAAGCCGAAGGCGCGCTGGCCGATCAGGTCTTCGGTCACCTGATGGTCAAGGACGATGTTCTGGAACACATCCTCGGGCACACCCGCCGCATGGAAGGCTTCTGCCAGCCGCTCACCAACGACAAGGGTCTGCGTCGCGTGCTTCAGGATCACCGCGTTCCCGGCGATGAGCGCGGGGGCAAGGGTGTTGATCGTCGTCAGGTAGGGGTAGTTCCACGGCGCCACGATGAAGACGATGCCATGCGGCTCCCGCTCGATCCGGCGTTCGAAGAGGTTGGAGTTTTCGACCACCATCGGCGACAGCGTCTCCGCCGCGATGTCGGACATGTAGTTGGTGCGGTCGTTGACGCCGCCGAATTCGCCACCGTAGCGGGTCGGACGGCCCATCTGCCAGGCCAGCTCCTCGACCAGCGTGTCCTTCATCGTGTTGAGGTTGGCCACACCGGCCTTCACAAGCGCGATACGCTCTTCAAGCGGACGGTCGGCCCAGTCCCCTTGCGCCGCACGGGCGCGTGCAACCGCGGCTTCCGCCTCGGCGAGCGTCAGGGCGGGACGCTCTGCATAGACCCGCCCGTCAACGGGCGAGATACATTGAATCATCTTCGTCATCTGGTCCTCACTTGGCGCAACGCGCGCCCGCAGGCGGCTGTCAAAGCCGCTCAAATCCCCGCTTCAGTTCCCAATCGGTCACCACGCGGTTTTGTTCCTGAATCTCCCATTCCGCCGCATGGACGTAATGGTCAACCACATCATCGCCGAAAGCGGCGCGGAGCATCTTCGACTTTGCCATCAATGCCGCCGCCTCGCCCAGTGTATGGGGAATTTCGCGCACACGCTTGGCGTTGTAAATGTCGCCGCCGATGGCAGGTTCGAGTTCCAGCTTCTGCTCGATCCCGGCAAGGCCGGCGGCCAGAAGCCCGGCGCAGGCCATATAGGGGTTGAGGTCGGCGCCGCCGATCCGGCATTCGACGCGGACCGCCTTCGAGTTTTCGCCGCAGACGCGGAAGCCGGCGGTGCGGTTGTCGAGGCTCCAGACCGCCTTTGTCGGGGCGAACATGCCGACGACGAAGCGCTTGTAGCTGTTGATGTAGGGCGCGAGCAAAGGCGTGATCTCGCGCGCATAGGCCAGTTGCCCGGCGATGTAGTGCTTCATCAGCGCCGACATGCCATGCGGGTCATTCTCATCCCGGAAGGCGGGCTTGCCGTTCTTCCAGAGCGACTGGTGGACATGGCTCGACGAGCCGGCGCGGCGGTGGTCGTATTTCGCCATGAAGGTCACGGCTCGACCCTGTTGATGGGCAATCTCCTTCACGCCGTTCTTGATGATCGCGTGCATGTCGCAAGTGTCGAGCGCGTCGGAATACTTGGCGTTGACCTCTTCCTGACCGACCTCGGCCTCACCTTTCGAATTCTCGATCGGGATGCCCGCGCCCCAAAGCCCGTTGCGGATCGCCCGCATCACGCTTTCTTCCTTGGTCGTGCCGAAGATCGCGTAGTCGATATTGTGCCGGCCAAGCGGCTGCATCGTCTGGAAATTGCTGTCGTGAATCGTCTCGAAACTGTCCTGGAACAGGAAGAACTCAAGCTCGGTCGCCATCATCGCGTCAAAGCCCATCGCCTTGGCGCGGGCGACCTGGCGCTTGAGGATGGCGCGGGGTGAAACGCTGACCTCCTCATGCGTGTGATGGTCGAGAAGATCGGCCATGCAGAGGGCGGTGCCCTCAAGCCACGGAATGCGGCGCAGCGTCGAAAGATCGGGCTTCATGGTGTAGTCGCCATAGCCCTTTTCCCAGCCCGCCGACTTGTAGCCGGGCACCGTGAACATCTCCACATCGACGGCCAGAAGGTAGTTGCAGCAATGCGTTTCCTCCCAGGCGCCGTCGACGAAATGCTGCGCAACGAAGCGCTTGCCCATCAGGCGGCCTTGCATGTCGACCATCGCGACAAGGACGGTGTCGATCTCACCTGCGGCAACAGCCTTCTTCAATGCGTCGAATGTCAGATTTGCGGGCATTTCAGCCTCTCTCCCTGTTGTCTGGATCGGCGCGGCGGACGACCGCCGCGCCGGGTGTTTCTGTCAGGCGCGTTCGCCCACGGCTTTTTCCGCCGCCGCGATGGCGGCCTTGCGCGCTGCGATCCGGTCGCCCGTCGGCGGGCCTTCGAAGCGGCGGTTCTCAACCAGCACCCAAAGCACCAGCGCAATCGCGATGAAGCCAAGGACGACGTAGAGCACCCGTTCGTTCGGCGGGGCGACGGCGATGAAGAGGATGATCCCCATGCCGACAACCGACAGGACGGTGACGAGTTTGTAAAGACCCGCAGACATGGCCCAGGGGCCGGGCTGCGGCCACTTCGGCCCGCCATAGTTCAGCATCGCCGCGACGAGCGGGATGGTGAACGACAGGAACAGGAACACCAGCGTCGAGTTCACCACGATCACGTAGATCGAGGTTCCCGCCACCTTGATCGAGAGCGCCAGCACGACATAGAGGATGCAAAGCACCGTCGCCGTCCAGATCGCGTTCACCGGAGTCCGGTACTTCGGCGACACCATCGCGAGCGCCTTCGAGAAGACCGGCACACCGTCATCGCGCGAGAAGGCGAAGAGCATCCGGCTTGCCGACGTCACGGTGGCGAGGCCGCAGAGAAACTGGGCGATCAGGATGAAGAAGTAGAGCGCCAGCTTCAGGCCCGTCGGCATGATCGCATCCATCGTGCCGAAGAACATGCCCCAACCCTGGGCTGCGGCGGCGTTCATGTCCGGGATCGCCAGGGTGATGGCGCTGATCATGATCCAGCCGACGATCGACGACCAGAATACCGCCGAGACGATGCCTTTCGGCACCGACGTGGCGGCGTTCTTGGTTTCCTCGGACGTATGCGCCGAGGCGTCATAGCCGGTGATCGTGTAGACCGGGAGGAGGAGGGACAGCAGGAAGAGGTAGAAGATGCTGTCGGATTGCGGGAAGACATTGCCGCCCGCCTCGCCAGAGTAGTTGGTGAAAGTCCAGAGCCGCGAGATGTCGATGGCCGGGGCAAAGTAGAGGCTGGCCAGCACCAGGACGGCAGTTGTCGCGAAGATGATATAGCCCGAGATGTCGGTCAGGAAGGTCGTCGCCTTGATGCCGATGTGGTTGAAGATCGCCTGGATGATGGTGATCGCCGCAACGAAGAACACCACCTGCCAGTCGGTTCCCGTGAAGCCGAACGTCGGCCCGAAGGTGCCGGCAAAAAAGTACGCGGTGCCGATGTTGATGGCGCCGAGCACGGTGATGAGGCCAAGCAGGTTGAGCCAGGCGGTCAGCCAGCCCCAGAAGCGGTTCCCGAGGATCGAGCCCCAGTGGTAAAGCCCGCCCGCCGTCGGGAAGGCCGAGGCGATCTGCGCCATGGAAAGCGCGAACATGCCGGAAATGATACAGCCGACGATCCAGCCGATGCCCGCGCCGGCCCCGCCGACGGAACCGATCGCCTGGGCGAAGGAGTTGATCCCCCCCGAAAGGATACAGATGATCGAGAAGGAAATCGCGAAGTTGGAGAACTTCGACATGGAGCGCGAAAGCTCCTGGGCGTAGCCCATGCCATGAAGGATCTTCACATCCTCATGGTGGTCCTTGTCATTGTAGTCGTTCACATCTTCCCTCCTGTTTTCGCCGCATCTGTCTGCGGCTTTTATCTTGGTTGCGCCCGGTCGTGCCCGCATGGCAGCATGGCCGCGACGTGGTGCACGATTGCTAGCCGGCGCAGGGCGCAGCGCCGGTATCGGGAATTCAGTTCGGTCTGGCCCTTCACGCCGCCACCTCCGGCGCGCAGGCCCGAAGTGCCGCCGAAAGCACCGGCGTCAGCCCGTCGGCCATCGCCGCTTCGGCCACGGGATCGGCGATCAGGTCGTTCCTGACCTCCAGCATCACGCTTTTCAGCCCGTAGGGCGTGGCGTGCAGACGGAGGGTATGGGTCACCTCGTCCGCTGCCGAATAGGGTTCGTTCAGGCGGCAATCGAGCCCGGTCCGCGCCTTCGCCTCGGCAAGGACGGCCTTGGCGAGCGTCGGATCCGCATCATGGATAATGCCAAATTCAGCGGCGCGCGGCTTGCCGAACCAGACCGGCGTGAAGCTGTGGATGGTGACAAGGACGGGCGGCGTGCCAAGCGCCATCCGGCGGGCAATCTCGGCATGAACCGCATCGTGGAAGGGCAGGTAGATCTCGTTCGTCCGCTTCTGCCGCTCTTCGCGCGTCAGGGTCTGGTTGCCCGGAACCACAAAGCTTTCGCTCTTCCGGGTCATGGCGCCCGCGGAACTTGGCGGGCGGTTCAGGTCATAGACCAGTCGCGAAATGCCGGCATGGATCAGCGGGGCATCGAGATTTTGCGCCAGCCGCCGCGCGACACCCAGCGCGCCGGGGTCCCAGGCGATATGGGCCTTGCGCGCTGCGGCATCGAGCCCAAGCGCGCCATAGGCGGGCGGGATATGGTTCGAGGCATGTTCGCAGACGACAAGGAACGGTCCCGGCGCGTTGCCGTTCTCGATGTGGACCACCGCAGAGCGGCTTCCAGTGCGTCCGGTTGACATGCAGGTTTTCCCCAATTCTGCGCGCGCAGGTTCTCTTGCATCGGGGTATTCTGTCAAGATAGTTTCAAATGCAGAAATTCTGTTACATTAGTTACGGGCGCACCCTGTTCAATCGGCGGGCGCCTTGCCGGAGGAATGCGCTTGCCGAAGCCCGCCGCCACGGTCGAACAGCATATCAAGGCCTCGTTTGATGGCTTGACCCGCACCGAACGCCAGTTGGCCAACCATATCACACGGCACTATCCGGTGGCGATGCTCGGCTCGATCACCGCGCTGGCGAAAGCGGCTGAGGTGTCGACGCCCACGGTGGTGCGGCTGGCGCAGAAGCTTGGCTACAAGGGCTATCCCGACTTTCAGGCGGTGGTGCGGAGCGAGGTCGAGGAAAGGCTTGTCTCCCCCATCGCCAAGCATGACCGTTGGGCCGAAGGCGCCCCCGACGCGCATATCCTCAACCGCTTTGCCGACACGGTCGTCGGCAATCTTCAAGCCACGCTCAGTCAGATCGACCACGCCGAATTCGACGCGGTGGCACGGCTGATGGCCGATCCGGCGCGCAAGCTTTTCGCAGTGGGCGGGCGCATCACCCATGCGATGGCCGATTACTTCGTCACCCACATGAAGGTCATCCGCCGCGACGTGACACTGATTTCCGACATGCCCGGCGCCTGGCCGCCCGCGCTGATCGACATGACGGCGGGCGACGTGCTTCTGGCCTTCGATATCCGGCGCTATGAAAACAACGTGCTGGCGCTGGTCGAGATGGCCGCCGAACAGGGGGTCGAGGTCATCCTTATGACCGACCAATGGGTCAGCCCCGCCGCCGAACACGCCCGCTTCCGCCTATCGGCCCATATCGAGGCGCCCTCGGCCTGGGATTCGACTGTGGCGCTTCAGGTGCTGGTCGAAACGCTGCTGGCCGCCGTCCAGGGCCTGACCTGGGACGAGACGCAGGCGCGGATGAAGCGGCTGGAAGACCTCTACGCCCGCGCAAGGTTCTTCCGGCGGTCGAAGTAGACCGTGCCTGCAACATCATGGAAGAAAGTGGTGAGCCGGTCGGGGCTCGAACCCGAGACCTACTGATTAAAAGTCAGTTGCTCTACCAACTGAGCTACCGGCCCATCACAGGGCGCTCTTTATGAACCCCGGCATGGGCGGTCAAGAGCAAAAGCGGGCGGTGACTGGCAAAATCAAAGGGCCGGGCGTATATGGCGGGGCATGAAGGATGCGCGCCCCTCCGATGGCCTGCCGTTCATCAAGATGCACGGCGCCGGCAATGACTTCGTGATCATCGATTCACGCGGGCGCGGAGCCGTAGCCACGCCGGCTCTGGCCGCAGCGCTGGGTGACCGGCACCGGGGCGTGGGTTTCGATCAGCTGGCAGAAATTCGCGATGTGGCGGGTGCAGACTATGCGCTCGACTTCTGGAATTCGGACGGCAGCCGGGCCGGGGCTTGCGGCAATGCCTCTCGCTGCGTCGCCGATCTGGTGATGACGGGGACGGGCGGTGGCGCGGTCCGCTTCGTGACCGAGCGCGGCACGCTGGGCGCGGTTCGCCGGGCCGACGGGCTCATCAGCGTCAACATGGGCGACCCGATCCTCGACTGGCGGGGCGTGCCGCTGGCCAGGGATGTGGATCTTCTCCACCTTCCCATCGCGGGCGATCCCGCTGCGGTCGGCATGGGCAACCCCCATTGCGTCTTCTTCGTCGCTGACGCCGGGGTAGTGGACCTGCCGCGCGAAGGCAGCGCCATGGAGCATCATCCGCTGTTCCCGAAGGCCACCAATGTCGAATTCGCCAGCGTTACCGGCCCCGACCGCCTAAGGATGCGGGTCTGGGAACGTGGCGCGGGCATCACGCTGGCCTGCGGGTCGGGCGCCTGCGCCACCGCCGTCGCCGCCCACCTGCGCGGGCTGACCGGGCGGCATGTCACGCTCGACCTGGATGGCGGTGTCCTTGAGATAGACTGGCGCGTAGATGGTGTCTGGATGACCGGCCCGACGGCGCGGATCTTCGACGGCTGGCTCACGTCCGAATTCATCGCCGCGCACCCATGAAACCGCCAGTCTTTTCCACCCTCGGCTGCCGTCTCAACGCCTATGAGACGGAGGCGATGCGGGAACTCGCCGCCGCCGCCGGGCTTGACGGCGCGGTCGTGGTGAACACCTGCGCGGTGACCGCCGAGGCGGTGCGCAAAGCCAAGCAGGAAATCCGCAAGCTCGCGCGGGAAAACCCCGGTGCGGCCGTGATCGTGACGGGATGCGCGGCCCAGACCGAGCCGGAAACCTTCGCCGCGATGCCCGAGGTGACGCGGGTCATCGGCAACCACGAGAAGATGCAGCCCGAAACCTGGACGCGGCTCCGCGCGCCGAACTGGATCGGCGAGACCGAGAAGATCCAGGTCGACGACATCATGTCGGTGAAGGAAACCGCCGGCCACCTGATCGACGGTTTTGGCCGGCACCGGGCCTATGTTCAGGTCCAGAACGGCTGCGACCACCGCTGCACCTTCTGCATCATTCCCTACGGCCGCGGCAATTCGCGGTCGGTTCCGGCCGGCGTGGTGGTCGAGCAAATCCAGCGGCTGGTGGATCGCGGCTTTCTTGAGGTCGTGCTTACGGGTGTCGACCTGACCTCATGGGGCGCCGACCTGCCGGGCGGGCCGCGCCTTGGCGATCTCGTCATGCGCATCCTCAGGTTGGTGCCCGACCTCGCGCGGCTGCGGATATCCTCCATCGATTCGATCGAGGCGGATGAGAACCTGATGCAAGCCATCGCCACCGAGCCGCGCCTGATGCCGCATCTGCACCTGTCCTTGCAGGCCGGCGACGACATGATCCTGAAGCGGATGAAACGCCGGCACCTTCGCGACGACGCGATCCGCTTCTGCGAAGAGGCGCGGCGGCTGAGGCCGGACATCATCTTCGGCGCCGACATCATCGCGGGGTTTCCGACCGAGACGGAGGCTATGTTCGAGAATTCACTGAAGCTCGTCGGGGACTGTGACCTCACATTCCTGCATGTCTTTCCCTTCAGCCCGAGGAAAGGCACCCCTGCCGCGCGGATGCCGCAGGTCAGAGGACCTGAGATTCGCGACCGTGCCGCGCGCCTTCGGGCCGAGGGCGATGCGGCCCTGTCGCGGCACCTCGCCGGGCAACAGGGCCGCAGTCACCGCGTTCTGACCGAAAGCCCGCGCATGGGCCGGACGGAACAGTTCACCGAAGTCGGCTTCGCGACCGATCAGCCCGAAGGCGCCATCGTCGAGGCGCGGATCACTGGCGCCTCGGGCGAACGTCTGACCGCCTGACCGGCCGCGCTCGCCTCAGGCGGCGAGCTTCCGGCGGTTTTCGCTGATCGCCTGCGCCGCAGCGGCAGCCTCACGGCCCTTGAGGACGAAATGCTCCCGGAAGAAGGCGTTGTGCGCCTCAGTCTCCTGATAGTTATGCGGTGTCAGGACCACCGACAGCACCGGAACGTCCGTATCCATCTGCGCGCGCATCAGCCCCTCGACCACGGTGGAAGCGACGAAATCATGCCGGTAGATGCCGCCATCGACGACAAAGGCGGCGCCAACGATGGCGCCGAACCGGCCCGTCCGGGCAAGGTCGCGCGCCAGCAGCGGGATTTCGAAGGCACCGGGGACGTCAAAAGCCTCGATCTCCGCCTGATTGCCGATGGCCTCGCGGAACCCGTCGAGCGCGCGCGAAACGATGTCGGAATGCCAGTTGGCCTTGATGAAGGCATAGCGGGTGTGTGTCATCCGTGGATCTCCTTTCAGGTTCGACACGTCACCCAAGGCGATCACGGACAGAATCCCGAAAAGGCCGAAGCCCCCGCAATCCTGCACGTTCTCTTTCATCCGGACTGTGACCGTCGGCCCCGGCATCGCACCGGATCTGCTGACCCCCCGCTTTCGCCGGGGCGCTCGCGGGCTCAAGGCGCAAGGCCCCATACCGCCGGTGGGGAGTTTCGCCCCGCCCTGAGAACGAGGGCGAAGGTGGCATCGGCGCGGGGCGGGCGCAACCGTCTGGATTGTCCCGGTTACATTGACGCGGATGACAGGCATCCCGATCCGGTGCAGAACCAAGGGCCGGAGGACAGGATGCACCCCAATCAGATTTACCGGCAGAACCCTCGCAAGGCCAATCTGGCCTTCGCCCGCGAACGCGGTTTCGGCATGCTTTCGGTCAACGGCGACAATGGCCCGCTCGCCGCGCATGTGCCCTTCGTGCTGTCACCCGAAGGCGACACGCTCGACATCCATCTCGTCCGCTCCAACCCGATCGTGGGCGCGCTGAAGGCCCCGATGCCCGCACTTGTCGCCGTCATCGGCGCGGATGGCTATGTCTCGCCAGACTGGTACGGGATGGAGGATCAGGTGCCCACCTGGAACTACGTCGCCGTCCACCTGCGCGGCAGGCTGGAACCTTTGCCGGCCGAGGCGCTGCGGAGCCAGATCGACCGGCTATCGGAGCTTTTCGAGACGCGGCTGGCGCCGAAAAAGCCGTGGCGCAGCCACAAGATGACCGAGGAGGTGTTGGCGCGGATGATGCGCGCCATCGTCCCCTTGCGGCTGACCATCGACAGCGTGGATGGCACCTGGAAACTGTCGCAGAACAAGCCCGAACCGGCCCGCCTTGGCGCGGCGGAGGGCGTGCTTGCCGGGACGCCGGGGCAAGAGACCGCTGCCCTTGCCGCGCTGATGCGGTCGCCGCCGTGGTAGGCGCGCTGTCGGGGATGTGACCGCCCCGGCGCTTGACAGCGTGACGAGCCACCCGTTCTTCTCGCCCATCATTCTCAACCACAAAGCCAGAGGACCCGATGCTGAAGCTCCACACCTCTCCGACCACGCCCTTCGGCCGCAAGGTCAGCATCCTGATCCGCGAAACCGGCCTGACCGCCGAGGTGGACGAGGTTGTCGCCGCCGGCACACCTCTGGATTCGTCGGGAATGCCGGTCGCGCAGAACCCGCTCGGCAAGATTCCGGCGCTTGAACGCCCCGACGGCCCGGCGATCTACGACAGCCGGGTGATCTGCCGCTATCTCGACGACCGCGCCGGCGGCAGGCTTTACCCGGCAAAGCCGCGGCTCTGGGATACGCTGACGCTGGAAGCGACCGGCGACGGCATGATCGACGCGGCGATCCTCATGGTCTACGAATCGCGGCTGCGGCCCGACGCGATCCGCTTCGAGCCCTGGGTCGAAGGCCAGTGGGCCAAGGTTGCCCGCGCGCTCGACACGCTCGAGGCACGCTGGATCGCCCATCTGAACGGCCCGCTCGACATGGGGCAGGTGGCAATCGGCTGCGCGCTCTCGTACCTCGATTTCCGCCATGACGGACGCGGATGGCGTAGCGGCCGGCCCGCGCTGGCCAAGTGGTATGAGGGTTTCGCCGCGCGCAATAGCATGAAGGCGACCGAACCGAAGGGATAGACGTTTGCCGCCGTCCCCCCGTTCCCGCGCCTGCGAAGCAAGGGCGCGATTGCGGCAACTGCGACATAATGCTCTCATAGCCTGTGCTAGGGCCTGATTGTCTGCTGGACGCCCCGGATTTTGACGGCTAATAACCGCCGTTAAAGGCTGCGGGCAACTGCGGTCAAAAGCGTTGCAGGGCCGTCGCGCGGCTGGAAAAGGGGAGAAGGTTTCGTGTCCCACGCAGAAGACCACGCAGGTACCCGGAGGGATTTCCTCTACTACGCCACCGCAGGGGCCGGGACGGTCGCCACCGGCGCGGCCGTCTGGACGCTGGTTGACCAGATGAACCCCTCCGCCGATGTTGAGGCGCTGTCCTCGATCTTCGTCGACGTCTCGGGCGTCACCGTCGGGACGCAGCTCACCGTGAAATGGCGCGGCAAGCCGGTCTTCATCCGCCGCCGCACGCAGGAAGAAATCGATGCGGCCCGCGCCGTGCCGCTGACCGATCTTGTCGATCCGATGGCTGAGAATGCCAACCGTCCCACCGGGACCGAAGCGACCGATGAGAACCGCAGCCTCGACGAGGCCGGCGAATGGCTGGTGATGATCGGTGTCTGCACCCATCTCGGCTGCGTTCCGCTCGGCGATGGCGCTGGCGACTTCGGCGGCTGGTTCTGCCCCTGCCACGGCTCGCACTACGACACCTCGGGCCGCATCCGGAAAGGTCCCGCACCGCGCAACCTCGACGTTCCGGTCGCCGCCTTCACCGACGAAACCACCCTGAAACTCGGCTGAGGGAAGAGACATGGCTGGAATTCCACACGATCACTACGAGCCGAAGACGGGTTTCGAGCAGTGGCTTCACCGGCGTCTGCCGATCGTCAGCCTCGCCTACGACACGCTGATGATCCCGACGCCGAAGAACCTGAACTGGTGGTGGATCTGGGGCATCGTCCTCGCCTTCTGCCTGGTGCTGCAGATCGCGACCGGCATCGCCCTGGCGATGCACTACACGCCGCATGTCGACAAGGCCTTCGCCTCGGTCGAGCACATCATGCGCAACGTCAACGGCGGCTATCTACTGCGCTACCTCCATGCCAACGGCGCTTCGCTCTTCTTCTTCGCGGTCTATGTCCACATCTTCCGCGGCCTCTTCTACGGCAGCTACAAGGCGCCGCGCGAAGTGACCTGGATCGTCGGCATCCTGATCTTCGTCGCGATGATGGGCACTGCTTTCATGGGCTACGTCCTGCCCTGGGGCCAGATGTCCTTCTGGGGCGCCACCGTCATCACCGGCCTCTTCGGCGCGATCCCGGGAATTGGCCCGTCGATCCAGACCTGGCTTCTGGGCGGACCCGCGGTCGACAACGCGACGCTGAACCGCTTCTTTTCGCTCCACTACCTCCTGCCCTTCGTGATCGCGGC
>DJUV01000276.1 GCA_002440625.1 Rhodobacteraceae bacterium UBA6273
GGCGACACGACCGGGCTTTACCACGGCGTCCAGCAGATCAACCAGGCGCAGATGGACCGCTGGAGCCTTGTGGCGACGCTGAACTACCTGTCCCACGATGCGGAAACCGCGATCGTCCTGGCCAAGAACCCGCATTACAACACCGAAAAGGGCCGCAAGCAGATCGGCCAGATGGTGACGGTCGCGGACCTGACGCGCACCGCCTTCATGAACGGCGACCTTTCGACGGTCATGTCGCCCCGCACGGTCATCAACTGGGCCCAGAACGCCGAGATATTCCGCAACATCGGCTATGCCTTCCGTCTGACCTTCCTCAACAAATGCGATGAGTTGGAGCGCCAGACGGTGGCCGAGTTCTACCAGCGCTGCTTTGACGAGGAACTGCCGGAGAGTGCGGCCTCGCAGTCGATCCGGTGATCGACCCGTAGGATGGGCAATATTGCCCATGCTACAACCCCGTTAACTAGGGCTTAACCACGCTCGTCCAGCCTTGCGGCATGACCAGCTACCGCCGCCTGCGCCTGCCCGGCGCCACCTATTTCTTCACCGTTTGTGTCGAGAAACGTGGCACCCGGACGCTTACCGATAATATCGGCCACCTCCGCGACGCCTACCGGCGCACTGTTCAGGAATTCCCGGTTACCTGTCACGCCATGGTCGTATTGCCCGACCATATCCACGCCATCTGGACCGAACCCGAAGGCGAGGCGAACTTTCCGGAACGCTGGCGCCGCATCAAGGCGCGGTTCTCACACTCGGTCGGCGGTGACTTCCGCCCGAGTCCCAGCAAGCAGTTGAAGCGCGAGCGCGGCCTCTGGCAGCGGCGGTTCTGGGAACACGCGCTACGCGACGAGGCCGAGTTCATTCGCGCGATGGAATACTGCCATCTGAACCCTGTGAAGCACGGGCTTGTCCACGAGCCGGAGCATTGGCCCTATTCCAGCTTCACCCGTAGGATGGGCAATATTGCCCATCCTACCGAAGACACCGGCGCACCAAAGCGCTGAATCCGCCTTGCCTTTCCCCTTCGCCGGGTGATTTATCGGCACATGACCCGCCCCTCCGACAACCCCGCCGATCCCTTCAAGAAGGCCCTTGCCGAGGCCACCAAGACCATGGCCGATGATCCGGAGCTGACCGTCACCTATTCGGTCGATCCGCCCGGCATGGCCGGCGACACCATGCGCCTGCCGCAGGTTTCGCGGCGGATGACGCGGGATGAGGTACTGATCGCGCGCGGTACCGCCGATGCCTTCGCGCTCCGCCACCGTTTCCATGACGACGGCATCGCGGCGAAATACATGCCGCAGGGCCAGATGGCGCGCGATCTTTACGAGGCGATGGAGACGGCGCGCTGCGAGGCCGTCGGCGCCCGCGACATGCCCGGCACCCTTGGCAATATCGACGCCAAGATCGGGGCAGAGGCGGAACGGCGCGGCTACGGCTCCATCCGGCAGGCGCAGGACGCGCCCTTGGCCCAGGCCGCCGGCTACCTCGTCCGCCACCTTGCCACCGGGCGCGATCTGCCGCGCGCGGCGCAGCATGTCATGGACCTCTGGAAACCCTTCATGGAGGAACAGGCGGGCGGCACGCTCGACCATGTGAAGGACGTCCTTGCCGACCAGAAGGCCTTCGCCCGCCTCGCCCGCCAGATCATCAGGGATCTCGGCTACGGCGACCAGCTTGGCGACGATCCCGACCTTCAGGACGAGGATGAGGGCGACAGCGCCGAGAGCGAGGAACAGGAGAACGATTCCGAAAGCCAGGAAGGCCAGGAGGAACCGGACGACAGCGACGCCCAGCCCGAGCGCAGCCAGGAAGAGCAGGACGACCAGTCCGAGGCCCAGGTCTCCATGGACGAACTCTCCGACATGGAGGACGGCGAGGAAGCCGAGATGCCCGAGGGCGAAGCGCCGCTTGAGCCGCCGCCCCCTGCCCCCTATTCCGACGCGGACCCGAACTACACCGTCTATGCCACGGATTTCGATGAGGAAATCAAGGCCGAAGAGCTTGCGGAGCCGGCCGAACTTGAACGCTTGCGCGCCTATCTCGACCAGCAGCTCGAACCCTTGAAGGGCGCCGTCTCCCGCCTTGCCAACAAGCTTCAGCGCCGGTTGCAGGCGCAGCAGAACCGCTCATGGGAATTCGACCTTGAGGAAGGCATACTCGATGCGGGTCGCCTCGCCCGTGTCGTCGCCAACCCGACGACGCCGCTTTCCTTCAAGGTCGAGAAGGACACCGAATTCCGCGATACCGTCGTGACCCTCCTCCTCGACAATTCCGGCTCCATGCGGGGCCGCCCCATCTCCATCGCCGCGATCTGCGCCGATGTGCTGGCCCGGACGCTTGAGCGCTGTCAGGTGAAGGTGGAGATCCTCGGCTTCACCACCCGCGCCTGGAAAGGCGGGCAAAGCCGCGAGAAATGGCTGGCCCAGGGCCGCCCGCAGCAGCCGGGGCGCCTGAACGACCTGCGCCACATCATCTACAAATCCGCCGATGCGCCCTGGCGGAGGGTCCGGCCGAACCTTGGCCTGATGATGAAGGAAGGGCTTCTGAAGGAAAACATCGACGGCGA
>DJUV01000144.1:0-3826 GCA_002440625.1 Rhodobacteraceae bacterium UBA6273
CGCCGATATCCTTGCCCTCGGCTTCAAGGATCGGGCCCTGTTCGATGTGATATTCGAACATCGCATGCATCTTGCGGGCGCCGACCTTTTCCTCGCCGACCCAGCCGATGCGCTGCAACTCATCGCCGAATACCTTGCCGTCAAGGTCGGTTCGGGCCTTTGCGTAATCCTCGGTATGGATGCCGGCAAAGACGCCGGACGCGAGCATGGCAGGCGCAAACCGCGCGCCTTCCTCATTGGTCCAGTTCGTCACCACGACCGGATGCTTCGTCCTGATGCCGAGGTCATTCATCGTGCGGATGACTTCAAGCCCCGCCAGAACGCCGAGCACCCCGTCATACTTGCCGCCCGTCGGCTGGGTGTCGAGATGCGAGCCGATGTAGACCGGCAGCGCCTTCGGATCGGTCCCGGCACGGGTCGCGAACATGTTGCCCATGGTGTCGACGCCCATCGACATCCCCGCCGCATCGCACCAGCGTTTGAAGAGCGCCCGCCCCTCGGCATCGCTGTCGGTCAGCGTCTGGCGGTTGTTGCCGCCCGCGACGCCCGGTCCGATCTTCGCCATCTCCATGAGACTGTCCCAGAGACGCGCGGAATCAATGCGGACGTTGTCGCCAAGTGCGGTCATCGTTCCTCTCCCCGGCCGTCCGTCCCTTGGGCATTGCCCCTTGCGGCGACTCGTTTTCTGACCGTATGGTCAGGGTTGAGAGCATCACAGCGCGCCCCATGGGTCAACGGAATTCTCGGCACGGATGACAGCATCAGACCGACCGACGAAAAGGCTTCAGACCCGCCGGCAGAATGAGCAGGCGATCCTCGAGGCTGCCGAAAAAGTCTTCGCGGAAGCGGGGTTCGGCGGTGCCACGATGCAGTTGATCGCCGACATGGCGGGGCTGCCGAAGGCGAACCTCCACTACTACTTCGCCACCAAGGAAGAACTGTACCGCAAGGTCGTCTCGCGCATCTTCGAGATATGGCTCCACGCCGCCGACACCTTCGACAACGCCCCCGGGCCCGTGGAGGGGATCGGCGCCTATATCGACGCGAAGATGGATATTTCCCGGCGCCATCCCTTCGGCTCCAAGGTCTGGGCGTCAGAGGTCATGCACGGTGCGCCGGTGATCCAGGACTATCTGGAAACCACCTTGCGCGACTGGACGGCGGGCCGGATCGCCGCGATCCAGCGCTGGATCGACGAAGGCCGGCTCGCCCCGGTCGATCCCCGGCACCTCCTTTACATGATCTGGGCGACGACGCAGCATTACGCCGATTTCGGTCACCAGATCGAGACGCTGAACGCCGGCAATCCGCTCAGCGAGAAGCAGTGGGCAGCCGCCAAGGAGAGCGTCAAGAAGATCATCCTGCGCGGTATCGGGGCCACGGGATTTCCCGCCTGACCTGACAAATAGACAAGTTGACCACCGGGCGACAGCGTAACAATCTTGCGGCCAGAGACAGGGACAGGTTACATTCGTGCGTCTGGTATTTTCCGGCTTGCGTGAGCGTCAGGTTTTCCACGGCGCGAGGGCGAAAGCCTTGTATGAACTGATCGGATGGCTCTTCCGGAATGACACCGATCTGGTGTTCATGAACTATGGCTATGCCGATCCGCGCCCCGTCTCGGGATGCGCGGTCGAGGGTGCCGAGCGCTATTCGGCGCAGCTTTACCACGCGGTCGCCTCGCGCATTCCGCTCGCCGGAAAGCGGGTCCTCGACGTCGGCAGCGGACGGGGCGGCGGCGCGGCGCATATCCACCGGCATTTCGGCCCGCGCGAAACCGTCGGCTGCGACGTGGCCCGTCAGGCCGTCGCCTTCAGCAAACGGGTCCATGGCGGCGTCCCCGGCTTGAGCTTCGTTCAGGCCGATGCCGGCGCCCTGCCCTTTGGCGCCGCCGAGTTTGACGCGGTGACTAATGTGGAAAGCGCGCATTGCTACCGCGACCGGCAGGCGTTCTTCCAGCAGGTCCACCGTGTCCTCAGGCCGGGCGGCACGCTGCTTTTCGCCGACTTCACGCCACCGCGCCGAGACCCTGTCGAGGTGCGCCGGGAATTGGCGATGACGCTGGCCCAGGTCGGGTTCGGCGGTGTTCGGATCGACGATGTAACCTCGCAAATCCTGAGCGGACTTGACGCAGACGATGCACGTCGCCGGCGGGAAATCGACGCGCGGTTTCCCTTCGGTACACGAAAGCTCGCCCGGCTCTGGGCCGGGACTACCGAAAGCTGGATTTACCGCGATTTCGCCGAGGGCAGGCGCGCCTATTTCATCGTCGAGGCGGTGGCGCAGCCTCATCGTCCGCTTCCCGCCGGGCTGTCGCCGGAAGGTCTTACTCCCCTGGAAACTCCAATCGCCGTGATGACCTGACAACCGGCACCATTTGCCGATTTGACCATCTGGTTGAAATTGCGCAGACTGACCGCGAGGAATGCCGGAGGTACGGGATGGCAGAGGGGCAGCAGAAGACGGGCACGACGCGCATTCAGGCCCGGAACCGCGAGGCGATCCTCACCGCCGCGCTTGAGGTGTTTTCGACCTTCGGCTTTCGCGGATCGACGCTTGACCAGATCGCGGATGTCGCGGGGCTGTCGAAGCCGAACATGCTTTACTATTTCGGCTCCAAGGACGCGATCCATGCGGAGCTTCTCGCGGGCCTTCTCGACACCTGGCTCGACCCGCTCCGCGCGCTCGACCCGAAGGGCGATCCGGTGGCCGAGATCATCGCCTATGTCCACCGCAAGCTTGAGATCAGCCGGCTTTACCCGCGCGAAAGCCGGCTTTTCGCCAATGAGATCCTGCAAGGCGCGCCACGCATCATGTCGGCGCTTGAGGGCGAGTTGAAGGCGCTGGTCGATGAAAAGGCCGCCGTCCTGAAGCTCTGGGCGGATGAGAGGCGCATTGCCCCGCTGCCGCCGCATCACCTCATCTTCTCGATCTGGGCGCTGACCCAGCACTACGCCGATTTCGACGTGCAGGTCCGCGCCGTTCTTGGCGAGGGCCACGATCCCTTCGCCGAGGCCGACGCCTTCCTCGACACGCTGTTCCGCAAGCTCCTCGCCCCCTGACAAAGGACCGCCCCGACGCCAGGGAGGGATCGTCGGGGCGGGTATTCGGGCGCGGGCCGGTTCCAACCGCGCCCCAGTTGCGTCTGGCGCGGGCCTATTCGGCCGCCTGTGCCATCGGGTTGTTGGGATGGGTCGTCCAGTTGGCATAGTCGCCGACTTTCTTGCCCGTCCTTGGGTCGGTCTCGCCCTTGTCGAGCGTCCGCATGGTGATGCAGCTTTCGACCGGGCAGACGTCGATGCAGAGGTTGCAGGCGACGCATTCGTCATCCATCACCGTGAAGGTGCGGTCGGCGGACATGGCGATGGCCTGATGGCTGGTATCCTCGCAAGCGGCATAGCAGCGGCCGCATTTGATACAGAGGTCCTGATCGATCTCTGCCTTGGTTACATAGTTGAGGTTGAGCTGGTTCCAGTCGGTGACATTCGGCACCGCGCGGCCGACGATCTCTGACGTATCGGAAAAACCCTTCTGGTCCATGTATTCCGACAGGCCCGAGATCATCTCCTGCACGACCTTGAAGCCATAGGTCATGGCCGCGGTGCAGACCTGCACATTGCCGCAGCCAAGCGCCATGAACTCCGCCGCGTCGCGCCATGTCGTCACGCCGCCAATGCCTGAGATTGGCATGCCACGGGTCACGGCACCGCGGGCAATCTCGGACACCATGGACAGGGCGATGGGCTTCACCGCCGGGCCGCAATAGCCGCCATGGGCGCCCTTGCCGTCGATGGTTGGTTCCGGCGCGAAGCTGTCGAGGTTGACG
>DJUV01000144.1:4003-5696 GCA_002440625.1 Rhodobacteraceae bacterium UBA6273
GCCTCGGCGGGCTTGCGCACATCGGTGATGTTGGGCGTCAGCTTGACGATGCAGGGCATCCGGGAATGCTGCTTCACCCAGCGCGTCACCATCTCGATATATTCCGGCACCTGGCCCACGGCGGAGCCCATGCCGCGCTCGCTCATCCCGTGCGGACAGCCGAAGTTCAGCTCGACCCCGTCGGCTTCGGTATCCTCGATGGCCTTCAGGATCGCCTTCCAGCTTTCCTCATCGCAAGGCACCATCAGTGAGATGATCAGCGCCCGGTCCTTGTAGTCGCGCTTGACCGACTTGATCTCGCGCAGGTTCACCTCAAGCGGGCGGTCCGTGATCAGTTCGATGTTGTTGAGGCCGAGAAGCCGCCGGTCCGCGCCCCAGATGGCACCGTAACGCGGGCCGTTGACGTTGACGACGGGCGGCCCTTCGGAACCGAGCGTCTTCCAGACGACCCCGCCCCAACCCGCCTCATAGGCGCGCCGCACGTTGTATTCCTTGTCCGTCGGCGGGGCCGAGGCCAGCCAGAACGGGTTCGGGCTTTTGATGCCGATGAAGTTGGTGGTCAGATTTGCCATTGATGTTCCTCCCCGTAGGGCGGGCCTCAGCCCGCCGCCCCCATCAGGCACGCATGAATATCTTCCGCCGCATCGCGGCCTTCTGCGACAGCGGTGACGGTCAGATCCTCGCCGCCCGAAGCGCAGTCACCCGCCGCCCAGACGCCCTTGATGGAGGTGCGGCCCGCCCCGGTCACAGCGATCTTGCCGCCTTCGAGCTTCAGCCCCTCGGGCGTGCCGGAAAGCGTCTGGCCGATGGCCTTCATCACCTGATCGGCCCGAAGCCGGAAGGTCTCCGCCTTGAGCTTCAGCCCGTCTGGCCCACTTTCGGTATAGGCAAACTCGACCTCGGCCACGCCGCCGTTGCCATGCACCTTCACCGGTGCCGCATTGTGGATGATGCGGACGCCGACCGACGCCGCATGTTCCTGTTCATAAGCCGACGCGCTCATCTGCGCCTGATTCCGGCGGTAGACGATGGTCACGTTCTCCGCGCCCAAAAGCTTCGACTGCACGGCGGCATCGACCGCCGTCATGCCACCACCGATGACGACCACATCACGGCCCACGTCAAGCTTCGCCTTGTTGCCTTGCTGACGCAGGTCGGCGATGAAATCGACGGCATTCAGCACGTTCTCCAGCGCCTCGCCCTCGGCGCGGAGCGCATTGACCCCGGCCAGACCCACCGCCAGCACCACGGCATCGTGATCCTTGCTGAGGCCCTCCAGCGTCAGGCCCTTGCCGATGGCCTTGCCCGTCTCGACCCTGATGCCGCCGATCTTCAGAAGCCAGGCCACCTCTTCCGCCGCAAAATCGTCCGGCGACTTGTAGCTGGCGATGCCGTATTCGTTGAGACCGCCGGCCTTCTTCCTGGCATCATAGACCACGACGTCGTGGCCCTTCATCGCCAGCCGATGCGCCGCCGCCAGACCCGCAGGCCCGGCGCCGACGACTGCAACCGTCTTGCCGGTCGCCTTGGCGCGGACGAAGGGATGGACGCCCTTGGCCATCAGCGTGTCAGTGGCGAAGCGCTGCAACCGCCCGATCTCGACCGGCTTGCCCTCGGCGGTTTCGCGCACGCAGGCCTCCTCGCAAAGCTGCTCGGTCGGGCAGACACGGGCGCACATGCCGCCAAGGATGTT
>DJUV01000144.1:5802-5922 GCA_002440625.1 Rhodobacteraceae bacterium UBA6273
ACATGCCGCCAAGGATGTTCTGCGAAAAGATCGTCTTTGCCGCTGCTTCGGGCGTGCCGGTGGATATCTGGCGGATGAAGAGCGGGATGTCGATCGAGGTCGGACAGGCCGTCATGCAGG
>DJUV01000053.1 GCA_002440625.1 Rhodobacteraceae bacterium UBA6273
GAGATCATCGACCGGCTGCGCGAAGGTTCCGGCGCGAAGGCGCTTCTGGCGCTGAAATGCTTCGCCACCTGGTCGGCCTTCGACCTGATGCACGACCACATGGACGGCACGACCTCCTCCTCGCTTTTCGAGCTACGCCTTGGGCGCGAGAAGTTCGGCAAGGAAACCCACGCCTATTCCGTCGCCTGGGCCGATCACGAGATTGCCGAGGCGGTCGGTTATGCAGACAAGATCATCTTCAATTCCATCGGCCAGTTGGAACGGTTCGACAACCAGTCGGCCACCATCCAGCGCGGCCTCCGGCTCAACCCCCGCTTCTCGACCAGCGGATTCGACCTCGCCGACCCGGCGCGGCCCTTCTCGCGCCTTGGCGAATGGGATGCGGAGAAGATCGGCCAGGTGATCGACCGCATTTCCGGCTTCATGATCCACTACAACTGCGAGAACCGCGATTTCGACCTTTTCGACCGGCAACTGACCCGGATCGAGACGGAGTTCGCGCGACTTCTCGACAAGGTCAAATGGGTCAGCCTCGGCGGCGGCATCCATTTCACCGGCGAAGGCTATCCGGTCGATGACCTTGCCGCCCGCCTGAAGGTCTTCAGCGACAGGTTCGGCGTGCAGGTCTATCTCGAACCCGGCGAAGCGGCGATCACCAATTCGACCTCGCTTGAGGTGACGGTGCTCGACATCCTCAACAATGGCAAGGATCTTGCCGTGGTCGACAGCTCGATCGAGGCGCATATGCTCGATCTCCTTATCTACCGTGAAAAGGCCAAGCTGCCGCAGGCGGGGAGCCACGAATACCAGATCTGCGGCAAGTCCTGCCTTGCCGGCGACATCTTCGGCGACGCGCGTTTCGAACGCCCGCTGTCGGTCGGCGACCGCATCTCCGTCGCGGATGCAGCCGGGTACACGATGGTCAAGAAGAACTGGTTCAACGGCGTCAACATGCCGTCCATCGTCATGAGGGACCTCGACGGATCGCTCCGTCTGGTCCGTGAGTTCGGCTATGAGGACTACGCCTCTAGCCTGTCGTGAGCCTGTCACGCTCACCCCTTCAACTGTCCTGAAGACAAGGAGACAGCCGAAGTGAAACGGAATGTGCTTATCATTGGCGCCGGCGGCGTCGCCCAGGTCGTGGCGCACAAATGCGCGCAGAACAACGATGTGCTGGGCGACCTCCACATCGCAAGCCGCACCAAGGCGAAATGCGAGGCGATCATCGCCAGCGTCCATGCCAAAGGCACGATGAAGGTGCCGGGCCGGTTTGACGGGCACGCCGTCGATGCGATGGACTCTGCCGCCGTGGCGGCCCTGATCCGCGCAACGGATGCGGAGATCGTCATCAACGTCGGCTCTTCTTTCGTCAACATGACCGTGCTTCAGGCCTGCATCGACACCGGCGCCGCCTATATGGACACCGCGATCCACGAAGACCCCGCGAAGATCTGCGAGGCGCCGCCGTGGTACGGCAACTACGAATGGCAGCGACGCGAGGCTGCGGCGAAAGCCGGCGTCACCGCGATTCTCGGCGTCGGCTTCGACCCGGGCGTGGTCAATGCCTATGCGAGGCTCGCCGAAGAAGACTACCTCGACCGGATCGACAGCATCGACATCGTCGATATCAACGCCGGATCGCATGGCCGCTGGTTCGCGACCAACTTCGACCCCGAGATCAACTTCCGCGAATTCACCGGCACGGTCTATTCCTGGCAGGGCGGCAAGTGGCAGTCGAACACGATGTTCGAGGTCGGCGAGGTGTGGGACCTGCCCGTCGTCGGCAAGCAGAAGGCCTACCTCACCGGGCATGACGAGGTGCATTCGCTTTCGGCCCGCTACCCGCAGGCCGATGTGCGCTTCTGGATGGGCTTCGGCGACCATTACATCAACGTCTTCACGGTGCTGAAGAACCTCGGGCTTCTCTCCGAAAAGCCGGTGATGACCGCCGAGGGGCAGGAGGTCATTCCGCTGAAGCTCGTCAAGGCGGTGCTGCCCGACCCGGCGAGCCTCGCGCCCGACTACACGGGCAAGACCTGCATCGGTGACGTGGTGAAGGGTGTGAAGGACGGCAAGCCGACCGAGGTCTTGATCTACAACGTGGCCGACCACAAGGAAGCCTACGATGAGGTGGGCGCCCAGGGCATTTCCTATACCGCCGGCGTGCCGCCCGTCGCCGCCGCGATCCTGATCGCGAACGGGACGTGGGATGTGAAAAAGATGGCAAATGTCGAAGACCTCGACCCCCGGCCTTTCATCTCGCTTCTGAACCGCATGGGCCTTCCCACCCGTGTGAAGGATGCGAAGGGAGACCGGTCAGTGGAGTTCTGACGGAACCGGAATGCCCCGGTCCGCATTGAGACCCCATGCGCGGATCGGCGCGGCCCCTGGTCGTGCGGGATGGGGTGTCGAAAATGGTCCAGATGTTTCCTTCGCGGAAGGACACCGGCAAGACCCACTCGGTGCATTCCTGGGCGGTAATCTGCATTTTTATCATCCTTCTTGGCGCCGCCGTCGCCTATGCGCGCCAGTTCCTGATGCCGGTCACGCTGGCGGTGCTTCTCTTCTTCGTCTTCGTGCCGATCCGACGCTGGCTCTGGCGCAAGGGCATATCACCGGTCGTCACCGCGACAGGGATCACCGCGCTTCTGATCGTGTTCGTGATCGTGATGGGGACGATGCTGGTGACCCCCGCGCGCCAGTTCATGAACGACATCCCGCAGATCAGCCAGCAGCTCGAGGAAAAGTTTCAGGCGCTGAAAGCATCGTTCAAGTCCCTGCAACGGGCCGCCGAAAAGATCGGCGAGATCGCCGCCGCGTCGCCCGAAGCGCCGGCGACACCAACCGTTGTTGCGCAAAGTGACGGGGGCTCGGTCAGCATCGGCGTCGTAACCGCCGCCACCTCCTATGTGCCGGCCTTCTTTTCGCAGCTCCTGCTCACACTTCTCCTGCTCTATTTCATGCTTGCGTCGGGCGACCTCCTCTACCTGAAGATCGTCCAGAGCTTCGACACCATGCGCGACAAGCGCCGCGCCTATCTGGCCTTGCGTGAGATCGAGGACAGCATCGGCAACTACCTCGGTGCGATCACGATCATCAATCTCGGCCTGGGCCTCGCTATCGGCGCCGTGCTTTATGCGCTCGGCATGCCCTCGGCCTCGATGTTCGGGGCGATGGCGTTCCTTCTGAACTTCATCCCCTATATCGGCATGCTGATCGGCACCGCCATCATCGGCGTCGTCGGTCTTGTCAGCTTCGACGGCTATTTCGTGCCGCTGATGGCGGCCCTCAGCTACATCCTCATCAATTCCATCGAAGGCCAGATCATCACGCCCTACTTCATCTCGCGCAGGCTCAGGATGAACACGGTGGTGGTGTTCCTGTCGGTGGCGCTCTGGGCCTGGCTCTGGTCCGTCATCGGCATGATCGTAGCCGTGCCGCTTCTGGTGGTGATCCGCGTTCTCAGCGAACACATCCCGGCGCTGGAGAAGTTCGGCAACTTCCTTGCCGACGACCGACCCCCGGCCATCGACCCGAACGACGAGGATGACGAAGCGGCAGAAGCAGAAGAGCAGAAACAACCCGCCTGAGCCCGCGGCGGCAAGATTGAAGCTGGCGACCCCGGGAGGACTTGAACCCCCAACCCCAGACTTAGAAGGTCCGTGCTCTATCCAGTTGAGCTACGGGGCCGTGCGGCCCGCTTTATCGGGCTGGCCGGGTGTCAGGCAAGCCTCAACGTCAGATAGACGCTCATCGGGTCCTCGCGATAGTCCGCGAAGGGCGGACAGGGGACAAAGCCCGCCGTCTCGTAAAGCCGCCGTGCCGCAAGGAAGCTTTCCTGCGATCCGGTTTCAAGGCTGAGCCGGTTGATGCCGCTCGCCAGCGCCTCGGCGACAAGATGGTCGAGCATGCGCCGCGCGAGTCCGCGCCCGCGCAGCTCCGCCAGAACATGCATCGACTTGATCTCGCCCTCGTCCGCGCCGATTCGCTTGACCGCGCCCATGCCGATCGGCCGCCCGTCCTCGCGCATGACGTGGAAGGCGATGCCAGGTGCTGCAAGCTCGGAAGCATCCATCATGTGGATGCTTTCGGGCGGCGTGTCGGCATGCATCGCATGCGTATGGCGCGCCATCAGGTCGGCAAGATCGGCCCCGAGCGGGCTTTCCGGTCCGATCCGGATCACTGCGCCCCCATGCCGGTCATGGCGCTCATGTCGACGCCGTTGATGGTGAACTTGCCATCGGCACCCATCTGGACATCCCAGCTGTAGCTGTCCGTCCCTTCGGGCTTGGCCATGCCGCGCGCCATCATGATGACGGGAATCGCCTGCTGGCTGACCTCGGGCGGCGCCGTTTCAAGCGCCTTCATCACCGCATCAAGCCCGGTGGCCTTCAGAAGCGCCGAACCGACCGGCATCGGCGCGGCAGGCCCCGCTGTCATCGCGCCTTGCAGCGACAGGGAGTAGATGTTCCCGGTCACGTTCGACGGCGCCACGGTCGTCTGGAATGTCCCGTCGGGCAGAAGCGCCTGCATCAGCCGGGCATTGACCTCGTCCGAAAGCTTTCCTTCCGGCTTCATCTCATCGAGCAGTATCTGCGCCGGCGCGGCGAGGTCGAAACTGTCGAAGGTGAAATCGAGCGTGACCTCGTGCGGCAGAAGCGGCGGCACCCAGGCCGGCATCATCTCTTCCGGCAGCTTCAGGCCGGTGAGCGCGATCTTTTCGTGCAGCTTGCCGTCCGCCGTGGCGCCGCTCACGTCGACGACGACATCTGCCTTTTCGGCCGAAAAGCCGCCCATCGGCGTCGTGCCTGCAAGGTTGGTGATGGTGCCCGTGCCGGACATGCCGTCGAAGAACGGCAGCGCGGCGCGGATGCCGGATTTCATTGCGTCGAAATCTGCCTTGATCGCCGCCTCGCCCGGATGCGCCACGAACCAGGCCCAGAGGTCAAGGAGTTCGCCCGTGCGCATCGCGGAAATCTTGCTGTCGCCCACATAGCTGTCGGCGGTCAGCGTCACATCCATCGGCATCGGCATCCCGTCCGACGGCGGCACGGTGAAGGTCTCGGTCAGGCCCGTCACCGTATAGTTCGCCGTGGCGTCCACGCCGCCGGTGGCGACGGTAGCGGCGCTCGCGATGTCAAGCTTGTCGATGGCGTAGGACACGTTCATCGCCGGCTGACCCGGCTGGGTGATCGACTCGTTCACCGTCAGGCCGGCAATGACGCCTTCGCTCGACTCGAAGGCCTTCAGCGTCTCGTCGTAGACGCCGCTCCAGTCATAGCTTTCAGCCTGCACGTCCAGCGTGAGTGCTCCGGGGATGTTCACGCTGAACGAGGCCGGCCCGGCCTGTGTCACCTTCCACTTGCCACCGCCAAGCTCGGCGACCTCGAAGTCGATGGCGGATACCGTGGCGCCCGACGCGGCATCGCCCGCCGCCGCAAGCAGCTTCGACGGATCGATCGCCACGACATAGCCGTCGCCCGAAGGCGTGACCGTCACGACACCCTCGGTCTTGCCGAGATAGGTCTGGAACACCTCGGTCAGGCGCGCGGCGCCCTCGGACGTTGCGGTCTGGGCAAGGGCAGGAACGGCGGCGGACAGCGCCGCGACGAAGGCGAACGGGAAACTGCGGATCATGGGAAATATCCTGAGAGGCTGCTTTGGGAAATCAATGGGTCCAGGGCGCGCGGCGGTCGGTGGCGAAATTCTCGCCATAACCGCGCGTACGGATGTTGGCCTTGCGCTTGTGCGGTTCGGACAGGGTGTAGTCGATGCCGTTTTCGCGGGCGTAGTCTTCCGCCGCTTCCCGGCTTTCGAACCTGAGGCGGACCTGGCTCTGGGTGTCGTCGGAACTGGTCCAGCCCATCAAGGGATCAATGTCGCGCGCCGAGCCCTGGCCGAAATCCAAAAGCCAGTGGCTGGTCTTGGCAGTCCCTGACTGCATGGCGGTCTTGGCAGGCTGATAGATGCGCGCGCGCATGGGTTTTCTCCGGGGCAGTGTCGCGCAACGTTATCGGGAAATTTCGCCTTTTCCGCAAGGGGCTTGCTCGTGGGCGAGGGGTCTGACTGCCGGCCGATCGGGAGCGTGGGTGGGTGGTGGGGTGGGTGCCTTCTGGCCGGCAGTCAGGTGCTTTACGCCCCTTCTTTGTAGGAGCGATTCTTACGCAACACAACTATAAGTTGATCGGATGTGAAGATTTGTCGCGCCCACCTCCGCCGCATCGCCGCGCCTGGCCTTGAACCGGAACAAAAACAGATCAAATCTGCTGCAAGCAGAGGAATCGCCATGCCCCACAACAACACCAACGCCCCCGCCCCGCGCCCCGAGGTCCTGACCCGGCCAAAGCTCGAGGGCGGGCGGCGTTTCGTGATGAAGACGGACTTCGCGCCTGCGGGCGACCAGCCGACGGCCATCGCGGAACTCAGCGAAGGCGTGCGCGCGGGCGAACGCGATCAGGTGCTTCTCGGCGCGACCGGCACCGGCAAGACCTTCACCATGGCCAAGGTGATCGAGGAAAC
>DJUV01000299.1 GCA_002440625.1 Rhodobacteraceae bacterium UBA6273
GCAAGATCATCGTCGACACCTATGGCGGCGCGGCCCCCCACGGCGGCGGCGCGTTCTCGGGCAAGGACCCTACCAAGGTCGACCGCTCGGCGGCCTATGCCGCGCGCTACCTTGCCAAGAACGTCGTGGCGGCAGGCCTTGCCGAACGCTGCACATTGCAGCTTTCCTACGCGATTGGCGTCGCCAAACCGCTGTCGATCTATGTCGACACCCACGGCACCGGCACCGTCGATGCGGCCCTGATCGAGACGGCGGTGGCCCGGGTCATGGATCTGACGCCGCGCGGCATCCGCACCCATCTTGGCCTCAACAAGCCGATCTACCAGCGCACGGCGGCTTACGGCCATTTCGGCCGCGCGCCGGATGCCGAGGGCGGCTTCAGCTGGGAAAAGACCGATCTGGTCGAGGCGCTGAAAAAGGCGGTATGATCGCTGGGCGCCCCCGGACGGGCGCCTTGCAGGACTATCCGGGGCGGGCCATCGTGGCCCGCCTTGTCGTTTCAAAAGGGAACGCCATGACCACGACCGATGTGTCCGGCCTGAGCCAGCTTGGCCAGAAGACGGACCTGCCCGCCTCGCCCGAGGCGGCGGTGCTTGAGAAGGTTCCGGCGGGACATGCCGGCACGCTTTACGTCGTGCGCTTCACCGCGCCCGAATTCACCTCACTCTGCCCGATGACGGGGCAGCCCGATTTCGCCCATATCGTCATCGACTACATCCCCCGCGACTGGCTGGTGGAGAGCAAGAGCCTCAAGCTCTACCTCCACTCCTTCCGCAACCACGGCGCCTTCCACGAGGATTGCACCATCGACATCGGCAAGCGGCTGGTCGGGCTGCTTGATCCCGAATGGCTCAGGGTCGGCGCCTACTGGTTTCCGCGCGGCGGCATCCCGATCGATGTCTTCTGGCAGACCGGGACCCCGCCGGAGGGCGTCTGGATTCCCGATCAGGGCGTCCAGCCCTATCGCGGCCGGGGTTGACCCGGCGCGCTGCCTGACGCTACTGGGCAGCTTCAACCGAGGCCCGGCGATGATGCAAGACGAGACCGAGACGACCACGGCACGGCGCAATTTCTACGGCCGTATCCACGGCAAGACGCTGCGGCCGGCGCAGAAGGTCTATCTGTCGGAGGATCTCGACAGCCTGAGGCCGCGGGGCGTGACGCGGGCGGAAAATCCCGAGCGCGAGCCGGTTGATCCCGCCGGCATCTTCGGCGATGACCGCGCGGTCTGGCTTGAGGTCGGCTTCGGCGGCGGCGAGCATCTGGTGCATATGGCGGCGCGTTATCCCGGCATCGGCATCATCGGCGCCGAGCCCTATGTCAACGGCATCGCCATGCTTCTCGGCAAGATCCGCGCGGCCGGGGTGGAAAACCTTGCCGTCCATCCCGGTGACGCGCGCGACCTGCTCGAGGTGCTGCCGGAGGCTTCGGTGGCGAAGGCCTTCCTCAACTACCCCGATCCCTGGCCGAAGCGCCGCCACCACCGCCGCCGCTTCGTGACGCAGGATCATCTCATTCTGCTCGCCCGCGTGATGCGCCCGGGGGCGGAGTTCCGCATCGCCACCGACATTCCCGACTATGTGCGCCAGGCGCTGAAGGAAGTGCCGAAGGCGGGGTTCGAACTGGTCCTGGAGAGCGCCGAGCCCTGGGCGGACTGGCTTTCGACGCGCTATGAGCAGAAGGCTCTGCGCGAGGGTCGGGCGCCGCATTACCTGACGTTCTGCAGGCCCTGACTGCGGATGCCTCCGGCGGGGGTATTTTCGCAACGAAGAAGCGGCAGAGCATGGACCGCCCCCCGCGCTTGCGCTATCAGCGGGACGATTTCGCGAGGGAGCAATCATGTCCGGCCACGGCACCGCCATTCCGATGACCGCCCGCAAGTCCGGGCCGCTGAAGGGGCGGGCGGAAGTGCCGGGCGACAAGTCGATTTCGCACCGCTCGCTCATCCTTGGCGCGATGGCGGTGGGCGAGACGAAGGTGACGGGTCTTCTCGAAGGCCAGGACGTTCTTGATACGGCGAAGGCGATGCGCGCCTTCGGGGCCGAAGTGACACGGCATGGCGAAGGCATCTGGTCGGTCCACGGCGTCGGCGTCGGCGGTTTTGCCGAACCTTCCAACGTGATCGACTGCGGCAATTCCGGCACCGGTGTCCGGCTCATCATGGGGGCGATGGCGACGACGGCGATGACTGCGACCTTCACCGGCGATGCCAGCCTCAACAAGCGGCCGATGGGGCGAGTGACGGACCCTCTGGCGCTCTTTGGGGCGCGGGCCTACGGGCGGCAGGGCGGGCGGCTGCCGATGACGGTGGTGGGTGCTGCCGATCCGGTGCCGGTGCGCTACACAGTGCCGGTGCCCTCCGCGCAGGTGAAATCGGCGGTGCTGCTTGCCGGGCTGAACGCGCCGGGCGAGACCGTGGTGATCGAGAAGGAGCCGACGCGCGACCATTCCGAACGGATGCTGCGCGGCTTCGGCGCGGCGCTGACGGTGGAGGACGCGCCCGAGGGCCGCATCATCACCCTGACCGGCCAGCCGGAATTGCGCCCGCAGACCGTCGCCGTGCCGCGCGATCCTTCGTCCGCAGCCTTCCCGATCTGTGCGGCGCTGATCGTCGAGGGTTCGGACATCCTCGTGCCGGGCGTCAGCCAGAACCCGACGAGGAACGGGCTTTACACGACCCTCGTGGAGATGGGCGCCGATATTGAGTTCCAGAACCCGCGCGAGGAAGGCGGCGAGCCGGTCGCGGACCTCCGCGTCCGGTTCTCCTCCCTCAAGGGGATCGAGGTGCCGGAAGAGCGCGCGGCCAGCATGATCGACGAATATCCGATCCTGTCGGTCGTCGCCGCCTGCGCCGAAGGCGTGACGGTGATGCGCGGCGTCAAGGAACTGCGCGTCAAGGAAAGCGACCGGATCGACGCCATGGCGCGGGGCCTGGAGGCTTGCGGCGTGAAGGTCGAGGAGAATGAGGATACGCTCATCGTTCACGGGATGGGGCCGGGCGGCGTGCCGGGCGGGGCGACGGCGAAGACCCATATCGACCACCGGATCGCCATGTCCTTCCTGATCCTCGGGCTCGCGTCGAAAAAGCCGGTCAGCGTCGACGACGGTTCGCCCATCGCGACGTCCTTCCCGGTGTTTGAGGGGCTGATGGCAGGGCTTGGCGCGGCGATCGTGCGCCACGAAGGGTAGGGTGGTGATCTTCACGGTTGCGATCGACGGTCCAGCTGCTGCGGGCAAGGGGACGATTTCCCGAGCGGTTGCGGCACATTTCGGCCTTGCGCATCTCGATACCGGGCTTCTCTACCGGGCCGTGGGCGCCAAGGGCGGCGATCCCGTCTTGGCGGCGCAGACGCTGACCGAGGCCGACCTTGCGCGCGGGGATTTGAGGACGCTGGAAGCCGGGCAGGCGGCGAGCCGCGTTGCGATCATCCCCGAGGTCAGGGCGGCGCTTCTCGACTTCCAGCGCCGCTTCGCCCGGCGCGAAGGCGGTGCGGTTCTTGACGGGCGCGACATCGGCACGGTGATCTGCCCCGAGGCGGAGGTGAAGCTTTACGTCACCGCCAGCGCCGAGGTCCGCGCCCATCGCCGCTGGCTGGAAGTGGGTGGCGACGAGGCCCGCGTTCTGGCCGAGGTGAAGGAGCGTGATGCGCGCGACATGGGTCGGGCCGATGCGCCCCTGAAGGCGGCTGCGGATGCGGTGGTGATTGATAGCAGCGACATGTCGGTGACGGCAGCGACCAGTCTTGCGATCGGGATTGTCGGGGACGCGCTCAGGGCCGCCGGAAAGGTCTGACGCAACGTAAGCACGGTCGGAGCCGTTCCGCAGCGTCACAAGGCCTTCGGCTTCGGGGCCCACGCCCTAAATGAGTGATGAGAGCCCCGTCTTGAGGCCCGTCAAATTGATTGAAGGACGAAAATCATGCTCAACGACATTCTGAACTGGCGCTATGCCACCAAGAAAATGGACCCGTCGAAGGTTGTCTCCGAAGACAAGGTCGAACGTATCCTCGAAGCCATCAGCCTCGCCCCCACCTCGAGCGGGCTTCAGCCTTTCGAGGTCATCGTGGTGAAGAACCCCGAGACCCGCGCCAAGCTTCGCGCCGCCGCCAATGATCAGGCCCAGCTTACCGACGGCTCGCACCTGATCGTGTTCGCGGCCTGGGACAAATACACCGCCGAGCGTATCGACGCGGTGCGCGAGCAGCTTGAGACCGAACGCGGCTTCAAGAACGAAGGCCTGACCGCCTATTACGAAAACCTCAAGGCGAACTATCTGGTGCAGGGAGCGGAAACGAATTTCCAGCATGCCGCCCGTCAGGCCTATATCGCCTTCGGAATCGGCCTGACCGCCGCCGCCGAAGAAAAGGTCGATACCACGCCGATGGAGGGTTTCGACCCGGACGCATTCGACAAGATCCTCGGCCTGCGCGAACGCGGCCTGCGCTCGGTCGTCATCATGCCGCTTGGCTACCGAGATGCGAGCGAGGACTGGCTGGTGAACCTCAAGAAAGTGCGCCGTCCGCGTGACGAGTTCGTCAAGCTTGTCGCCTGAGGCGCGAAGAAGGGCGGCCGACCGCCGCCGCCCTTGCCTTCCGCCCCCTTTCAGCCTATACGCCCGAGCGTCGAACGGGCCGCAAGTGTCCGGGACAGATGAGGATAGGCAGGGTCGGACGTGTCCGGCCCTGATTGTTTTCTGAAGATCCGGCATGGCGGCCAGACCAACCCAAGACCGGCGGAGCCAACCGTCTGGCCTGAAAACATGTCACAAAGGAAACTGTAAACGCATGTGCGCTAAAGCCACGATGGAGGAATTCGAAGCCCTCCTCAAAGAAAGCTTCGAGATCGACACCCCGGATGAGGGTTCGGTCGTCAAAGGCAAGGTCATCGCCATCGAGGCGGGCCAGGCAATCATTGACGTCGGCTACAAGATGGAAGGCCGCGTCGATCTGAAAGAATTCGCAAACCCCGGCGAAACGCCCGACATCAGCATCGGCGATGAAGTCGAGGTCTATCTAGACCGCGTCGAGAACGTCCGCGGCGAGGCCGTGCTGTCGCGCGAGAAAGCCCGCCGCGAAGAGGCATGGGACCGTCTCGAGCAAGCCTATGCCAAGGAGGAGCGCGTCGATGGCGCCATCTTCGGTCGCGTCAAGGGCGGCTTCACTGTCGACCTCGGCGGCGCCGTGGCCTTCCTTCCGGGCAGCCAGGTCGATGTTCGTCCGGTGCGTGACGCCGGCCCGCTCATGGGCATGAAGCAGCCGTTCCAGATCCTCAAGATGGACCGCCGCCGTGGCAACATCGTTGTCTCGCGCCGCGCGATCCTTGAGGAAAGCCGCGCCGAACAGCGCGCCGAAGTCATCGGCAACCTCACCGAAGGTCAGGTTGTGGACGGCGTGGTCAAGAACATCACCG
>DJUV01000074.1 GCA_002440625.1 Rhodobacteraceae bacterium UBA6273
CGGTCAGGAGCGAGTAGACCATGGCCCGCGAGCCGTCCAGGGACCGCTCTCCGCCCGGCTGCACCAGAGCCGGCACGTCAGGATCGGGCGCCGGTGCCGGCAGCACCAGATCCTCGCCGAAACCCAGGGTCTGGACCAGCGCGACCCCGCGTTTGATGTAATGCGCGCTGTCGGTATAGGTCAGAAGCCCGCCATTCGCGACGAACACCCAAAGGGTCGCCGCAATGGCCAGAAGGATCAGCGCGACCGGTCCCGGCGTCTGTCCCCTTGGCGGACTTTTCGATGACCGCGTTTCCATTCAGATACACTCATGGATCGGCGAAAGGGCGCAGGCAGCCTGCAACTTCCGCGCCCGAAACACTCCGTCAGCGGCGCTAGGGCCACTGGCGAAAAATGCGGACCGAAGGCCTGCCACCGGAAGCGATGCAAATTCCCGCCGATCGCGGTCATTGTCGCTGGGGCGCAAACCTTGCCATTCGCAAGCCATCATCTCCGCACCCCCAAGGGCGCGAGAGCTAACGCCGCAGCCGTCAGAAATGTGCATGATTTCAACAATGACTCCGGCAACTTGGCTCAAATTTCGCAGCTCGCACCGAACGAGCGGCGCTTCGGCAATCAAGCCTAGCGGCCGGAAAAACCTCCGTCAACGCATCCCTCACTTCCGTTTGATCCGAAACGGCGGCGCGCGCGGACCCTGCTTCACAGGTTTATCGTTTTGCATTGGGTTCGCACCTGTGTTCCATTGGGAAAATGAATGCGTGGTGACCGATATTCGTAAATCGTTTCATATCACCCCCAGCGCGGGCACTTCGGTGACAGAGGTGCTGGTTTCGGCGTGTGCCGGACAATGAGGCCGTTGCGCTTCCTGCTCGTCGCAACCTTCTATCCGCCCTATTCCTTTGGCGGCGACGGCATAAGTGTGCGCCGCATGGCGCGGGCCCTCGTCGCGCGCGGTCACGAGGTGACGGTGGTGTACGATCAGGACGCCTATCTGTCGCTCGCCGAGTCTGCCCCGAACGATACTGAAGCCGGACGTGATGGTGTCCGTACCGTCGCGCTGAAGAGCAGCCTCGGAATCCTGTCGAGCCTTCTGGTCCATCAGACCGGAAGGGCGGTCGTGCATGGCCGGGAGCTGGCGTCCCTTGTCCGCGACATCAAGCCGGACGTGATCTGGCACAACAACGTTTCACTCATGGGAGCGCCGGGCATCCTCGCCCTTGAGGCACCGCTCCGGGTCTATGAGGCGCACGAGCACTGGCTCGTCTGTCCGACGCATGTGCTCTGGCGTTACGACCGCGAGCTTTGCGAGACAAAGCAATGCCTGCGCTGCACCATCGCCCACCGGCGGCCACCGCAGCTCTGGCGTTACTCGGGCCTGCTTCACCGCAAGCTGGCCGGGATGGACCTTATCATCGCGAAAAGCGAGTTCAGCCGACGCAAGCACCGCGACTACGGCCTGCCGTTCGACATGGAGGTGTTGCCGCTCTTCCTGCCGCCCTTGGCGGCGGCGGAGCGGCCGGCCGGGAACACCCCGCCGGTTCATCCACGGCCTTATTTCCTCTTCGTCGGCAGGATCGAGAAGATCAAGGGCGTACAGGATCTGATCCGGGCGACCATCCGCCACGACCGCGCCGATCTGCTGATTGCCGGGAACGGGCACTACACCGAAGAGCTGAAGGCCCAGGCCGCCGGGCATCCGAGGGTGCGATTCCTCGGGCATGTCGCGCCGGACGATCTCGCGCGCTACTATGGCGCCGCGATCGCTTGCGTCGTGCCCTCGATCGTCTACGAGACGTTCGGCGCCATCCTGATCGAAAGCTTCCGCATGGGCACGCCCGTGATCGCGCGCCGCCTGGGCCCGTTTCCGGAACTCGTCGAGACGTCAGGGGCGGGGCTACTGTTCGAGACCGATGACGAACTCGTTTCGGTCATGGCCGCGCTGCAGGATGACCCCATGCGGCGGGCGGATCTGGCCCGCGCCGCGCTTACTGCATTTGACGCGCACTGGCGCGAGGACCGGGTGATCGCCCGCTACGGTGCCGCGCTCGGCGCGGCGGCGCGGCGCAAGGGCAACGTCGAACTCGCCGAGAGGCTGGAAGACTCTCTCTGCATCTTGTGATGAAACCGCGGAAACGGCCGGCGGACGCAATCCGTCCGATCAGAAAGTCGCCAGCCGGTTTGCAAGGGTGACGCCAGTGACGGCTGATCCGCGAGATCATCCGGCAGGTCCACCAGAATGTGCTGTGGTTCCCTTCGGACGATGCTTTCATCACCACCTTGCCCAGCGAGCTGCGGTCGCAAGAGAATGCGGGAAGCGTCTGCGAGCGAGGCGCGCCGAGTTGGAAGTTCTCGTCCCTGCGGTTCGTCTCCGCGCGGTGGTGACCGATTGGCCAGCGACCTCAGAGGCGGAGGTGAAGGAAACAACCGATGCCGACCATAGGGCCGTTGCGTTGCGCCATTTGGATGCCGTTTTGCGATCGGCCGCTGGAGGGTGATACCGTCATGCAGCGAATTGCGGCGCGCCTCGCAACGGTCGCGGAGCGGGTACTCTCCAAGCGTGGGGTTGCCTGCGGGTTCGCCGGGAAACCGCAGGCGCAGGAAGGTGCTATTGTCGGCGGGCACGCCAGACGAGGCCGGCGATCACAAGGAAGAGGGCGGCGCCGAAGCCCCACACCCGCGCATAGCCGATCATGTCCCCCCAGGGCGCGAAGGCGTAGGCAAGCGCGAGAAGGGCCCAGACCATCGCCACTCCGACGAGCAGCCAGGTATCTTCGTTCATGACATTTCTCCTTCTTTTCCTGTTCAGTGACCGGCACCGCCGGAAGCGATTACCGGCAGGTTCTGCATCAGTTCAAACCCGATGATCGTGAAACCGTACATCGCGGCCACGATGACCAGAATGGACACCGGCCCCGTCCATGCCGCCGCCCGGTCGGTGGGCGCCGCCATTTCGAGCCGGTTTGCCGGAGCCTGTGCGGCCGTCGAATCGCGCGGCCAGAAGATCGAGAGAAAGACCCCGACAGCGTAGGCCAGGAGGGCAAGCGCCATCACGCTGCCACCAACCCCGACGAGGCCCATGAGTGTGGCCCAGATCGCGGGCGCTTCTCCGCCGTAGCCGATGTCAATGACGCGGCGCGGTACGCCCATGTAGCCGGCTGCCACCCCGGCGCCGCCGAACACGAGCAGTCCGGCCGAGGCGACCCATGGCAGCGCGCGAAGAAGCCCCGGCCAGCGAAGCGGGTTTCCGGTCAGCCCGGGCACCAGCACCGAAAGACCGGCCAAGAGCGACAGGCTGACTGTCCCGACCGTGAAGAAGTGGAAGTATCCCGGCACGAAGAACGTGTCCGATAGAAGTGGCGCGAGCTTTTCCTGGATGAGCACGAACGCAAGGGAGATGCCGAGCATCATGTTGATCACCGCCGCTGCCACGGCTGTGGTCGCGGGATGTTCCCACGGCAGCATCCGCAACCAGCCAAAGAGGCCCCGCGCCCCCGATGCCCTCGCGTGAATTTCGAGCGAGGCGACGATGACCAGAAACGCGGTAAGGGTCGGCACCGAGACGAAGAGAGACAGGATCGAGCCCGTGACCTTCACGAAGTCCGGAAGTCCCGGGTCGAGGAACATGTGGTAAAGCGATGTCGGCGGCACGAACACGAGGTAAAGAGTGAAGACGATCTTCGAGAAACGCGCGCCGAACACCGACTTCACGCCGGTCAGCACCTGCATCAGCACATACCAGACCAGAACTGTCGCCATCAGCGGCAGGTAGTGCAGGTTGTGGAAGAGGATGTGCCAGCCGGTTTCCTGCGCCGCGGGGAAATCCGAGAGGCCGATCGCCCACAGAAGGGCAGGCAGGAAGGCATGGATCGCGGCGAACCCGGTGACCACGAGGAAGCCCGCCCACGCCAGCAGGGCGAAGCCGAGGGCATCGAGCCTGTCGCGGCGATTTCGGCCCAGTGACGACAGCAGCGTTGCGATGGCCGTCGCCGGAACCAGCATCAAGCCGATGCCGAGGGATACATAGCCCAGACTGAAGACCAAGAGGGTGAGCGGCTCGCCTTCGAGGAGTTCGGCCTTGCCGTCGTAGAGAGGGGGTGCACCCATGAAAGTGGCGAAGATTCCGAGACCGAAGCCGAGCACCATCGCAATGGCGCCGGCGACGGCGATCCGACGCCGGACGAGGCCGATGGCGCCGCCGCCGTTGCCGCGCTCGATGGCGGCAAAGCCGAGCAGAAGTGCGGCCTGGGCAAAATAGAGCCAGTAGAAGAAGGCGCTGACGCCGTGAAGGGTGAGGAAGCGGTAGCCGGACTCCGGTTCGACCGGGATGAAACCGGCGCGGGCGAGGGCGGTGAGCAGACCTCCGGCGATTCCGGTGGCAAGGGCGACAAGCGCTGCGCCGGCAAGGCCGATGATCAGCCGCCGGTCCCGAACGGGCAGGGCGGCGAGGCGGGATGCGTATGTATCGGACATCGGTGGCTCCATCACGCTACGACGATGGTGGCTTGCATCCCGTCATGCCCGGTCCCGCAGTAGGAGGTGCAATAGACGAGGTAGCTTCCGGGGTTGGTGAAGGTCAGTTCCAGTTCCGCGACCGTTCCGGGGCTGAGGCGGATCATGCGCGCGCCTTGCCCGAACTGAATCGAGGCGCCGTGCGTGACGTCGGCCGTCATCATCCGGAAGCGGTAGGCCGTGCCACGGTCGAGGCGCAGGACGCCTGGCTCGAAGTACCAGCGTTCCGCCATCATGAGAACGTCCACTGGCACCGCCGCCGCGTCTTCGCCCGGTCCGTGGTGGGCATCATGGGCGGCACTGCCATCGGTCGGCGCGGTCAACGCGGTGCCTGACATATCCATCCCCGCCATCTGCGGGTCGAGGGTTTCGGGTTCGCCCGCGGCGATGCGAGGATAGACACTTCCATCCTCCTGGCCGAACCGCTCGATGAACTGGGCGAGGTCGGCCCGGAACGTTTCGACATCTGCGGCAGTATCCATGCCGCCATGCCCGGCCATCGCACTTTGCGTGGGCGGCGCAACTTCGGCAGCATCGGCACCGGCGTCCCTGATCAGAGCGATCGGATCCGGCGCGGCCCCATAGGCTGCCCAAAGCCCGTAAAGGCTCACTCCGCCGAAGCCGACCGCGGCGACAAAGCCGCGTCGTGTCGTGAGGTGTCTGGAGGTTTCCATCTGATTTTCCTGACAATTTGATTGACGCCCGACGCACAAAAGCGGCGTGCGGGTCTGCTGTTCATGGTTGGAGGTGCCGGTCGCACCGGGTTCCGGTGTTGTCCGGAGGATGCTGTCGCGCCTCCGCTTCAAGGAGCGGGGCAGACAGCAATCACGACTGGAGCGCGATCGGCGGACGGCGGCCTGGAGGAATCTCACCCCCCGCGCCAAGTCTATTCAGGATCACGAAGGCGGCTGCCTCGGGCGAGTCCGAAGTCGGCGCCATTGGCGAAATTCCGGCCAGTGCGGCCGACGGGCATCCGGCCAGCGGACAAGCGGCCTGATGCGGCGACTGAGGGCCGCATTCCTGCGTTGCCGCATCCGGCACCTCGGACGAGGCGGTTTCAGCGTGGGATATGGCTTCCATGCAACCTTTCGGCATGGTGGAGAACTGCGCCATTGCCGGATTTGACGCGCCGAGGGCGGCAACGGCGATGAAGATCACGGCGCGCAGGAAGGCCACGGCTCCCGGAATGGAGCGCATTGATCTTCGATCTGGAAAAGTCTCAGACATGCGGCGTCTTGTTCTATTCGACTACGCCAGCATATGCATCCGGCCGAATCAGTCCTTGACGCAAATCAAGCGCAAACCGAGGCGCGTGACCTCGGCGCGCCGGGTCACAAGGAGTTTACTCGAAGTTTCCGAACCGGCGCGAATGCAGCCGGGAATGATGCCGCGACTTGGCCTCGGTTCCACGGTCGTGCTGGCCAATCCCGGCAACAGCGCCGTGGCCCAGGTCTTCGAGGATCGGGCAATCGGGGTGATGATCCCCACAGCAGGCATCGGCCAGGTGGCGCAGCGTGTCGATCATGCCCTGCATCTCCTGCACCTTGCGTTTCAGCCCGTCGATCTGTTCCAGCGCAAGGCGCTTCACATCGGCGCTTTGCCGGGTGCGGTCGCGCCAGAGCGCCAGCAACTCCTCGATCTTCTCGACCGGGAAGCCGAGGTCGCGGGACCGCCGGATGAAGCGCAGAAGCTGGATCTCGGTGCCGGAATAGACCCGGTAGCCCGACCCCGTCCGCATGGCTGCAGGGATCAGGCCTATGGATTCGTAGTAGCGGATCATCTTGGTCGAGACGCCCGAGGCTTTCGAGGCTTCACCGATGTTCATGGGTCACATTCCTTGCGGTCAGGGCAGCGGGCGGGCGATGGCGCGGATCGCCTTCAGCCCCTCGCCGAAGCGGGAAATGGCCTCGCGGTGGCGGGCGAGTTCGCCGTAAGGCAGCCAGCCTATCTTCAGGTCGCTGACGCGGGCGAAGGCCGGGCGGGCCAGTTGCGCCCGAACCTCTGCCTCGCGCGCGTCGGGGGCGACGAGGAAGAGGCCGCCCTCGGCCTGCGGGTCGGCGTGGCCGAGCGCGAGGTCAAGCATCCGCACCACGCCGGAATAGATCGAGGTGGAATGTTCCACCTCGAAGGCCGCCGCCACCCGGTCGGCGTCGGCGCGGAGCCACAGGACATCGATCAGCCGCACCGCCTCGGCCCCCGGCGCGGTGGCGATGACGGGGGGCAGCGCGTCAAGGCAGCCCCGGCCGAGCGGCTGACCGGCATGAAGCCGTCCGCGATCATTCGCGGCGATCCAGACCCGGTAGCCAAGGGCGTGGCCAAGGTCGCGGAGCCAGGACTGCACCTCGGAATGGCTGGCCTCGTCCTTCTCGCTGCGCGCCTCGGCGGGCGTCAGGGCGGCGGCGGCGGCGCGGGCTTCGCGCAGCCGGTCGGCGAAGGCCGTCGCATCGGAGCCATCGCGCGGCGGGGCCGGGTAGCGGTCCGATCCGATGTCGAAGAGAAGCGCGCCGATGGCGCCCAAATCGTTCGACAAGAGGTCGCGGTAGCGCGCGTTCAGATCAAGGATGCCCGCCCGCATCGCCAGGAACTGCGGCCAGCTTCCCAGTTTCACCTGAGCCCCAGTCAGCCGGTTGTAGCCCTCGACGATCTTCGTGTTGAACGGCGGCACCAGCGTCGGATGCAGAAAATAGAGCAGGTTCGCCACCGCCGGACCGAGGCCCTTGATGCCCTGCCGGTCGATGGCTTCGATATGACGGAGGATCTCGCCCTCGCTGGAGCAGCAGGCGCAGCCGTCGATCAGATGCCCGAAGGCACGCTGGTTGCCGGGGTTTTCGTAGATATCGGGGATGCGCAGCTTGGGTTTCCACAAAAAGGCATGGTCTGCGCCCCGGAAGATCTGGCGTTGTTCGGCGATGGAATGCACCACGGTTTCCAGCGACGAGCCGCGATAGGCGTTGCCGAAGCTGCCCGCCTCGATCTCGGCCACCACAACCTCGAGCCCCCGGCGGATCGAGCGGAAGTTCTTCACCCGTTCAGACCACAGGAACCAGCTTTGGTAAGCCGCCGCCGGATCGTCCTTCCAGCGGAGGATCAGGTCGCGCGTCGCGCCGTCAAGATCGCCCATGCCTGTCCCCTGCCGCCCCGTTTGGAGCAGAGCATCGCCCCTGTTTCCGGGCGCGGCAAGGGGCGCGATTTCGGTCATGCCGCCGGTGCCGCAAAGCGCCGCAGCCTAAGCGCGTTGCCAAGGACGAAGACCGAGGACAGCGCCATTGCAGCAGCGGCGATGATCGGCGACAGGAGAAGGCCGAAGGCGGGCCAGAGCACCCCGGCGGCGACCGGGATCAGAAGCGCATTGTAAATGAAGGCCCAGAACAGGTTCTGCCGGATGTTGCGCATCGTCGCCTTGGACAGCGCGATGGCGTCGGACACGGCGGTCAGCCGCCCGGTCATCAGGACGACATCCGCCGCCTCGATGGCGATATCGGTGCCGGTACCGACGGCGAGACCCACATCCGCCTCGGCCAGCGCCGGGGCGTCGTTGATGCCGTCGCCGACATAGGCTAGCTGGCCGATACCCTTCAGCCGCTTCACCGCATCGACCTTGCCGTCGGGCAGCACTTCGGCCACCACTTCGTCGATGCCAAGCTGACGGGCGATTGCATTCGCGGTGCGGGCGTTGTCGCCGGTGATCATCGCGACTTTCAGGCCAAGCGCGTGCAGCGCGCGGATCGCCTGCGGCGTCGTTTCCTTGATCGGGTCGGCGACGGCGAGGATCGCCGCGAGCCTGCCGTCCACGGCAGAATAGAGCGGCGACTTGCCCTCGTCGCCAAGGCGTGCGGCAGTGTCGGCGAACTCGGCCACGTCAAGGCCGAGCTTCGCCATGTAGCGGTCAGCGCCGACCTCGATCCTTTGCCCGCCCGCCTGCGCAGTCACTCCGAAGCCGGTGACCGAGTCGAAGGCCGCCACTTCGGGCAGGGCCAGCCCTTCTTCTGTCGCCGCCGCGACAATGGCGCGGGCGATCGGGTGTTCGGATTTCGCCTCGACCGCCGCGACGGCGGCCAGCACCGAAGCCCGGTCAAAGCCCTCAGCCAGCACAAGATCGGTCAGCATCGGCTTGCCTTCGGTGAGCGTACCGGTCTTGTCCAGCGCCACCACCTTGACGCCTTGCAGCGACTGCAGCGCCTCGCCCTTGCGGAAAAGGACGCCCAGTTCCGCGCCGCGCCCGGTGCCGACCATGATCGAGGTCGGCGTGGCCAGACCCATGGCGCAGGGGCAGGCGATGATCAGGACGGCGACGGCGTTGACAAGGCCGAAGGTCAGCGCCGGATCGGGACCGAAGACCAGCCAGACGGCGAAGGTCAGGGCGGCCAGCGCCATCACGACGGGGACGAACCACATCGTCACCTTGTCGACCAGCGCCTGGATCGGCAGCTTGCCACCCTGCGCCGCCTCAACCATGCGGATGATCTGCGCCAGCATCGTCGCCTCGCCCACCGCCGTCGCGCGGAAGGTGAAGGCGCCGGTCTGGTTGACCGTGCCGCCGGTGACATGGCTCCCTGCGGTCTTTTCGACCGGCAGGGGTTCTCCCGAGATCATGCTCTCGTCGATCCAGCTCTTCCCGTCCGTCACTTCGCCATCGACCGGCACCCGTTCGCCCGGGCGGACCTCGACCACATCGCCGGGGCGGACCTCGGCGACGGGCACTTCCACAGCTACGCCGTCACGGACCACACGCGCCGTCTTGGCCTGCAACCCCACCAGTCGCTTGATCGCCTCCGACGTGCGGCCCTTGGCGCGGGCTTCAAGGTAGCGGCCTAAAAGGATCAGCGTCACGATCACCGCCGCGGCTTCGTAATAGACGTTGAGCGTGCCGGGCGGCAGCAGGCCCGGCGTGAAGGTCGCGACCAGCGAATAGCCATAGGCGGCGGAGGTGCCGACGGCGACAAGGCTGTTCATGTCGGGGGCTAGGCGCGCAAGCGCCGGAAAGCCTTTGCGGAAAAACCGCAGGCCGGGGCCGAAAAGCACCGCCGTGGCCAGCGCGAACTGGAGATACCAGCTTGCCTGGATGCCGATGGTGTTCACGATCGCCATATGGATCGGCATGAACAGGTGCCGGCCCATTTCCAGCACGAACACCGGCGCGGTCAGGGCGGCGGCAATCAGCACGTCGCGCTTCAGTTGCGCCTCTTCGGCGGCCTTCTTCGCCGCCGTCTCGTCCGCCGTCGCCATGGCGGGGGCCGCTGCCCGCGCCTCGTAGCCCGCATCGGCCACGGCGCGGCTCAGCGCGTCAAGGTCGGCACTGCCCGAGACGGTCGCCCGCTCGGTCGCGAGGTTCACCGCCGCCGAAGTCACCCCCGGCACCGCCTTCAGCGCCTTTTCCACCCGTGCCACGCAGGAGGCGCAGGTCATGCCTTCGATCTCCAGTTCAACAGGACGTGCCGGGACTTCATAGCCCGCGTCGGCCACCGCCCTGACCAGAGCCGCGCGGTCGAGCGCCGGGCCGGTGATCTCGGCCCGCTCGGTCGCAAGATTGACCGCGGCCCCGGTTACGCCCGGCACCGCTTTCAGCGCCCGCTCGACATGCGCGACGCAAGAGGCACAGGTCATGCCCTCGACCTCCAGCACCATGGTGGAGGGACCAGACGGCTGTGCCTGCATGTTCATGGCGAAACTCCTTCGACGTTTGGGACGCCGACATCAGATAATGGTTCCCATGATGGGAAGGTCAAGAGCCGATCTTGTCAGTCGCATCACGGCCTTGTGATCTTGACCTTCCAATCGCGGGAGCCACTACATATGCGAAGATGAGATGGAACCAAGGAGGCAATTATGCAGTTTCACATCGAGAACATGACCTGCGGCGGCTGCGTGCGCAGCGTGACAAAGGCAATCCAGTCGGTCGATCCGGCCGCGGTGGTCAGCGCAGATACCGGTACGCACAAGGTTGAAGTGACGACATCCGCGCCGCGCGAGCGGCTGGCCGCAGCACTTTCCGAAGTCGGATACGCCCCGGCCTGAATGAAACGAAGGAAAGGAAAGACCGATGACGAGAACGGGATGGCTGGTAACTGCCGCGACGGCGCTGGCCGTTGTGGGCGCGGTGACTTTCGGCTTCGCGCAGACCGACGGGTCGATGAGCGGAATGGATATGGGCGGCATGCAGATGGGCGATGCCAACAGCCCGTCGTCGAAGGCTTTCGGTGAAGTCATGAACACGATGATGGCCAAAATGATGGTGCCCTACACCGGCGATGCCGATGTCGACTTCGCCAGGGGCATGATCCCGCACCACCAGGCGGCCATCGACATGGCGAAGGTCCAGCTTGAATTCGGCAAGGACCCCGAACTGCGCAAACTGGCCGAAGAAGTGATCGCGGCGCAGGAGGCCGAGATCGCCACGCTGAACGCCTGGCTCGCGGCGAAGGGCATGTAAGATCTTGCGGTGCGCGGGTCGGGGAACGTCCGGCCCGCGCACTGCCTCTGGCAGCATTTGCAACCCTTGGTGCCGGCTTACCCGGAGAGGACCGACACGATGACAGATCACAAGTTTTCGGACGATGGCGCGCACAAGGGGATGGGCGGCATGAACGGCATGTCGCACGGCAGCATGGGGACCATGCGGCCCTATTTGGCGCTTTGGCTGTGGTTTCCAGTTCACGTCGCGCTGATGTATGTGCTGATGTTCGCGATGATCAATTCGGTCGGGAACTTCTGGAACAATTCCAACATGTTCTACATGGCCGTCCTGATGGCCGCGCCGATGACGCTGCTCATGGTCCTGACCATGCCGGACATGTATCCCGACCGGACCAAGACCTGGGCATCGGTAGGTTTCGTGGTGCTGGCGGGGGTCCTCGCGTTTGCGGCGATCCGCGGCCAGTGGGGCGTCGGCGACCGGCAGTTCCTGCGCGCGATGATCCCGCACCACGCCGGCGCGATCCTGATGTGCAGCGAGGCAAAGCTGACCGATCCGCGCATTCTGGAGCTTTGCCGGGGCATTGAGGCCGGGCAGCAGACCGAGATTGACCTGATGACCGCGATCCTGAACGAATGACCGCGCGCTGGTGCAAAGGCCGGCCTTCAACCGCGATCCGGGCTTCGTTCGTCAGATCGACTGAATTGCCGAGCCATGGCCGCAGGCACATCCGTGCCTGCCATCCCTATCCGAGCCCACCGGGCGGAGGACAGGGACGCGAACTGCCCGGCTACTAGCGTCATCTCACATGTGCCGCAACGATCCGCGCCACGACCGATGCGGTAACGCCCGAGGGCGATCTACCGCATCGGGTCCAGGACGCGTCCCGCCGCCTTCGACCGGCAGGTTCCCGCTCAGCTCCGACCGATCGCGCCGATCCCCAGCGCAGAGTCGGTCAGTGCCATCGACGCCGGCGCTTCGGCCGCGAGGCCCGTTAGCGCCCGGATGGCGTCGATCGTCTCGGGGATAACAATGGCCTGGTTGTCCACCATGTAGGCGTAGAAGAGTTCGTCGCCCTGCACCGTGAGCATGTCCTGCCACAGCGCGACCTCGTAGAGATTGTCGTGCGGGCGGCCCATGTCCGCCATCATCTCCTTCACCGCGTTGAGCGCGTCCAGCCCGTCGCCCATGCGGATCAGCGCGATCCGCGACGAGGCGCGGAAGGCCTCCAGAACCTCGTCCTTGCTTGCGGCGCGGGTCATCTGCACCGACCAGTAATGCAGATGCGCCAGCGTTTCCGGCACCTTCACCGCCATCGTCACCACATCGAGGCCGGGATCGACGCTTTGAGCGTCGGGACCCTGGTGGCTCGGAATTTCGGCCTCGGGGACAAGGGTGTTCATGATGCCGCCCATGTGGCTTTCCCAAGGATCCGTCGCGCGCCGAAGCAGCGTCCCGCGTGCCCGCGCGAGAAGGCCGGCCCGCTTCAGCGCGGTCAGCGTGCGGACGATGGAGGTGGTGTTGCAGGACACCACCCGCGTGCTGTCGCGCCCGATGGCGCCGGCAAAGCTCGACTCGGCGACGAAGGAATGGCCGGTGACGCCGTGCTTCTCGCCGCCCTGGACGATGAACCTGATACCGCGTTTCCGGTAGGCTTCGACGTTCGCCGCGGCGACACGCTTTGGAGTGCAGTCCACCACGATGTCGGCGCGGGAAAGAAGCTCCCCGAGCGTGCCGGCCACCTCGAGTCCCGCCTCACGCATCGCCGCCGCATGCTCCGCCATCGCTCCGAACAGCGCATAGCCCTTCGCCAGCGCCATTCGCGGACGCCAGTCGGCCGCGACGTCGCAGACCCCGGCGAGCGTCATGTCGGGCTGAAGCGTCACCGCATCGGCGACCCGCTTGCCGATGACGCCGTAGCCGTTCACCGCGACGCGGATCTTTTCTCTGAAGTCCATGTTTTTCTCCACCTCGGTATCAGTGTGCAATCCGGAGCCGCTCCTGCGGGATCACGTGCAGGGTCTCATCCGCGCGTCGCGATCCGGCAGCACCCGTTTCATGCCTTCATTTCCGTCATCGGCGGCACCGATGGTTCGACCGGCGCGCGGCGCGCCACGCCTTCGAGCCGCGTCCGCTTCAGGAGCAGCGCATTGACCGCCACCAGCGCCGAGCTGCCCGACATCGCGATCGCGGCGGCCTCGGGGCTGATGGTGAAGGGATAGAACACGCCTGCTGCCAGCGGAAAGGCCACCACATTGTAGGCCACCGCCCAGAACAGATTCTGGTGCATCTTGCGCAGGGTTGCGCGCGACAGCACGATCGCGCCCAGCACGTCATGGGGATCGCTCTTCATCAGCACCACGTCGGCGCTTTCCATCGCAACATCGGTGCCCGCGCCGATGGCGAAGCCGACATCGGCCTGAGTCAGCGCCGGGGCGTCGTTGACTCCGTCGCCCACCATGCCGACCTTCTTGCCCTGCGCCTGCAATTCCTTGACCTTGTCGGCCTTCTGCCCCGGCAGCACATCCGCCAGCACGATGTCGATGCCCAGTTCGCCCGCGATCCGCGCCGCCGTCCCGGCATTGTCGCCGGTCAGCATGGCGACCTGAACCCCGCGCTCGCGCAGCTTGGCCACTGTTTCCCTGGCACTTGGGCGCAGCGCGTCGGCAATCGCGATCAGGCCAAGGATGCGGCCACCCTCGGCGACATGCACCACCGTCCGGCCCGCGCCCTTCAGCGCATCGGCGCGGTCGGTCAAGGCGCCGAGCGACACCTTCTCCTCGTCCATCAGCCGCCGGTTGCCGACCAGCACCGCCTTGCCGGCTACCTCGGCCCTGGCACCACGGCCGTCCAGCGTCTCGAACCCCGACATCGCGCCCAGGGTCAGGCTCGCGGCGCGTTCGACGATGGCGACGGCAAGCGGGTGGTCAGAGCCCTTGTCCACCGCCGCCGCGGCCGCCAGAACCTCGTCCTCGGTTCGGCCTTCGGCGGCCACCACTTCGACGACCTTGGGCTGACCCATGGTCAGGGTGCCGGTCTTGTCGAAGATCACCACGTCGAGCTTGGTGGCATCCTCCAGCGCGCTGGCATTCTTGAACAGGATGCCGTTCATCGCGCCAAGGCCGGTGCCGACCATCACCGCCATCGGCGTGGCGAGGCCAAGCGCATCGGGGCAGGCGATGACGAAGACGGTGATCGTCAGCGTCAGCGCGAAGAGAAGCTCGGCCCCGATCCAGCCATACCAGACGGCAAAGGTGCCGACGCCGATGACGATGGCGACCAGCACCAGCCACTGTGACGCCCGGTCCGCCAGAAGCTGCGCCGGGGCCTTGGAGTTCTGCGCCTCCTGCACCAGCTTGACGATCTGCGCCAGCGCGGTGTCGGCCCCGACCTTGGTGGCGGTATAGCGGAAGGTGCCCGACTTGTTGATCGTGGCCCCGATCACCATGCTGCCGACGCCCTTCTGCACCGGCATGGATTCGCCGGTCAGCATCGATTCATCGACCAGCGAGGCGCCTTCGGTGACCTCGCCGTCGACGGGAATCTTGTTGCCGGGACGGATCACGACGGTTTCGCCTTTGAGCACCTCGGCGGTCGGCACCTCGACCTCGCGGCCGTCGCGGATCACCGTCGCCATCGGCGGTGCCAGATCGAGAAGCGCGCGGATCGCTTCGGACGCGCCGGCACGGGCGCGCATTTCCAGCCAGTGACCGAGCAGGATGAAGACCAGAAGGACGGCAACCGCCTCGTAGAACTGCACGCCGGGGAAGAAGAAGGTCGAGCCGACGCTGAACACATAGCCGGTGCCGACCGACAGGACGACCAGCACCGCCATGTTCAGGATGCCGTTCCGTAGCGCCCGCCAGGCGGCGACGACAAAGGGCCAGACCGGCCAGATCACAGCAATGGTCGCCAGGATGAAAAGCCAGAGGTCAAGCCGCAGGCCGAAGGGCGGGGCGGGGGGTGTGAACATGCCTCCCATCGGCGACCAGATGAAGATCGGGACGGTGAAGGCCAGCGCCACCCAGAAGCGGTTGCGCATGTCGCGCACCATCGACTGCATGTCGCCCGCCCCGTGGCCCATCTCATGCGCCATCGCATCGTGGCCGGATGGCTTGGCGGTTGCACCGGCGACCGCTCTGGCGCCGGCCAACCGGTCATGCCCGGCATGTCGCACCGGCGCGGTCGCTGCCGGCATCGCCATCTGGCCGCCGTGGTCCGCGCAGACGTGCCTGGGAAGAACCTCGCCCGCGCAGTGGTAGCCGCAGTCCTCGACCGCCTTGCGCAGCGCCTCGATGCTCGTCCGACTTTCGTCGAATGTCACGGTCACCGACAGGCCCGCCGGATTGGCCGTGGCCGAGTCGACGCCGGGCTGCGCGGCGAGATGTTTCTCGATCCCGAGATGGCCGAGCCGGTCGGCCGAAGCGCTGAAATCGAGTGTTGCGGTCGTGGTCATGTTCTGCCTTCCTTCGGTCGATCATGGGGCCGCGGCGCCTACGGACGGTCCGGCGCGCCGCGACGTCGCTTGTCAGGAACAGCAGCAGCCCGATCCGTGTCCCGATTTCTTTTTGTCAGCCGGAGGCCGGGCTTCCGACGTCTTCGAGGTGTGGCAGTCCTCGTGGCCATGGCTCGCCGGCTTGCCATGCGACGCTTGCTTGTGGTCTTGGTGGTTGCCCGAGCCGCAGCAGCCGTCGGCGGTGGCCTCCGGCGACGTCTTGGGCTGAATTTTAGGTGCGTTCATACTCGATCTCCAGTTCTTTCGGTTCATCTGATGGCAAAGCCCGTGTTTGAGCGGCCCTTGCGGTGAAATGGACGCGCCTCTCGCGCGCCGATTACAGCAGATCCGGGCCCGCCTGGCCCGCAGTCTTGTGGAGCCGGGTCCGCGCGCGGTCGCAGCCGCAGTCGAGAAAGCCGTGCTCCGGGCAGGTCAGGCACTGCGCGACCAGCAGGCCGCGCAGCGCCTTGCGGGCCCGGTGCAGGCGCACGGCGAGCGTACCCTCGCTGATCCCCAGATCGCGGGCGACGACAGGGCGCGGAACCTCGCCAAGGTCGACCCGACGGATCAGATCCGCCTGGCGCGGTGGCAGCGCGCGCAGCAAGATGTGCATGCAGGCGCAAAGAACCGCGTCAGTCTCGGCGTCCGCGGCCGGCGCGGCGACGGCGTCCTGCACGGTCGGATCGGCAGGCGTCTCGCGGCGAAGCCTGCGGGACGAACGCCGGTGGTGATCGGCGATGGATGTCGCGAGAATGCGGCTGAGCCAGCCCCTGACGCTGGCATCGTCGCGCAGATCGTCCGACCGCGCCAGGGCGCGCATGGCGAAGTCCTGCATCACGTCCCTGGCCTCCTCGGCATTGCCGATGCGGGTGGTCAGGAAACCGAGGAACCGGCGCTGCCCCTCGACGAGAGCGGCCTCGACGGCGGCGCGGCGGGCGCCGGATCGTTGTGCCAGTTCAATAACAGGTTCGGCCCCGCGTTCGGTCGGGTGTTCATGTCTGGTCATGGCGCAGCTCCTTTCTGGCTGCCCTTGGCCCCCTGCAGGCCGGCCGGCTGCGGGAAAGGGCGAAAAGTGGACAAATGTTCAGTCCGGACGCCACCGTCGGCCTGCCCGGCCTCCGGATGCTCGATCCCCTCGCGCAGCGCCAGCCGGGCGCGGAACAGGCGGACGTTCAGCGTTCCGGTCGCCACGCCGAGCGATTCCGCGGCGGTCGCGCGCGGCATACCCCGGAAGTAGATTGCGCGGATCAGGGCCGCGTGGTCTGGCCGAAGGCGGGCGAGCGCAGCTTCGATCTTCGCCTCGCCGTGCCCGGATGCGTCGGACAGTGCTTGTCCCGCATCGGCTTCATTCGGATCAGCCAGCGCCGCCATCTGGCAGGCATAGGCTGATTCCGCCCGCCGGCGGGCGTCGCGGCGTCGGTAGTGATCGAAAAGCGCGTTGCGCAGCACGCGCGCCAGCCAGGCGTCGGTGTTCTGCACCTGCGCGTAGTGCCGCGAGGACCGCACGACCTTCAGGCTGAAGTCCTGAAGCACGTCCTCAGCCGCGTCGGGATCGCGCAATCGCTTGCGGAGAAACGCCAGATAGTCCGAACGCCTGGCGGCGAGCCGCGCGCAGGGGTCCGGGACGACCAGTTGCGCCTGCGACGGCCCGTCGCAAAGCAAAGATTGATGAAGCATAGCGGGATTCCGTTCGTTGGATCGGCACGGTTGTGCAGCGCCCGGACAGGTCGGCGCCAAGGACGACTGCCGGTTTTAGGTTGCGGCGCGGGGTCAGGCCAAGGCGGCGGAATTCGGTGGCCGGAAGCGCCCGCCGGGCAAGTGCTGGGCCCGGCGGGGTTCGCTGCCAATGTTCCGGCGTTCATCGAGCCGGCGAGTCGGCGCGGCACCGGCCAAACCGCCCCTCTCCGTGGTGGCGAACGGAACACGGCAGTGGCCCGGGCTGCCGGCTTGGACCCCGCAGTCACCCGCCGCGCCGTTGTCATGTGCCGGCGCGGAGACAACGGCAACCGGTGGTTCGGAGGTCGGAGTTGCAGGCGCTGGGCTGAGCAGAACCGCTGCGGCAACGACCACCGCGATCAGCGCGAGCAAGGCAGCGCAGGGCGAGCCAGATGCAGGGTAACCGGTGGAGTTGGCGGCGCGTTTCATGCCGGCAAACTGACTCGCCGGCGCTGGAAATGCCTTGATGCAAATCAACACGGGTACACCCGTTTTCTCGCAGGCCGCGACGCCGATTGCGCCGGGTGTGTAATCCGATGCCGGGCCGCGCGTCCTTAGCAGCATGGGACCTTTCCGCCCGTCAGTCGAAAGAGACGCCGATGCACGAACACCAGCACGCCAACAATTCGGGAAACAGCCGGCCCTGGTACAAGACGCGATGGGGTTTGGCCCTTATCGGGTTTGCCGCCGTCGCCGCGCTGCTTCTGGTCTATGAACACCGGATCCACATTCCGTTCGGCAGTCTTCTGGTGATCTTGCCGCTTTTCGCCTGCATCGGCCTGCACTCGCTGATGCACGGCGGCCACGGCGGTCATGGTGGCCACAGCGGCCACGGCAGCAAGCCGCGCGGCGCGGCGGACCCGGCGTCAGGCAAGCCTGCGGATGACAGGGAGGCCGGACAGCAATGACCCCGGAAAGCGCACCCGCCTATGGGCTCTGGCTTCTCGCCATCGTCAACGCGGCAGTGTTCATCATATTCGCCCTGAGTTTCACCAAGCCGCAGACGCCGCGCGACTGGCGCAGCTTCGGGGCGTTCAGCGCCTTTCTGGTGGCGCTCTTTGCCGAGATGTACGGCTTCCCGCTGACCATCTACCTGCTGTCGGGCTGGCTGGGCAGCGCCTATCCGGGGATCGACTGGTTCTCGCACGATGCCGGCCACCTGCCCGAGATGATGTTCGGCTGGAGGGCCAATCCGCATTTCGGCCCGTTCCATCTGCTCAGCTTCCTGCTGATCGGCGGCGGCTTCTGGTTGCTTTCCGCTGCCTGGCCGGTGCTCTACGAGGCGCAGCGCGCCGGGCGGCTGGCCACGACCGGCCCCTATTCGCGCATCCGCCATCCCCAGTATGTGGGCTTCGTGCTGATCCTGACCGGCTTTCTGGTTCAATGGCCGACGATCCTGACGTTGGCCATGTATCCGGTGCTGATCTGGATGTACCTGCGCCTCGCGCGCAGCGAGGAGGCCGAGGCCCGCGCCCGGTTTGGCGCGGAGTATGACGCCTGGGCGGGCCGGGTGCCTGCCTACCTGCCGTCCAGCCTCGCCGGCGGGGGTGCCACGTCATGACTGCCGCCCGCCGAAGCATCTTGCTGGCGCTCGTCTCGTTGGCGATGGTGGCATCCGCCGCCGCCGAGGAGCCGGCCTCTGCCGGGGACATGCCGATGATGGCCGCCGGCATTGTGCTGCCGCGCATGGACGCCGCGGCGGGGCGGCAGCTTTTCGCGGCCAAGGGCTGCGTCGTCTGCCACTCCGTCAACGGCACAGGTGGCAAGGATGCACCGCCGCTCGACGCCGCGAACATGCAACCGATGATGAACCCCTTCGACTTCGCCGCCGGTATGTGGCGCGGGTCCGAGGCGATGGTGGCGCTGCAACGTGACGAACTGGGTGCGCCGATCGGTCTGACTGGGCAGGAACTAGCCGACATCACCGCCTTCGTCCACGACGCCGGGGAGCAGGCGCGCTTTTCACCTGCGGACATTCCCGCAGAGGTCAAGGCGTTGATGATGAAGATGGACGACGGCGAATGAGCGGCGCCTTCGTCGAACATGGAAGGAATTCACGATGAGCGACGTCAACTCCGGGCAAGGGGCCGACCGGCTGGCCGCCCGCTTTCCCACCGCCTACACGATCCTGTTCCTGCTGATCGTGCTGGTCGCCGGGCTGACCTGGATCATCCCCGCCGGCCAGTTCGACCGGGTGGCGAGCGAGACAGTCGGGCGCGAGATCGCGGTTGCGGGCACCTACAAGACGGTTGAAGCCAACCCTCAAGGTATCATCGACATCCTGATGGCACCGGTAGCGGGCTTTTACGACCCCGAAAGCTATGCCGCCAACGCCATCGACGTGGCGCTGTTCGTCCTGCTCTTGGGCGGCTTTCTCGGCGTCGTCAACGCCACCGGCGCCATCGACACCGGCATCCGCCGGGCGATGGCCGGGCTGAAGGGACGCGAGATCTGGATGATCCCGATCCTGATGAGCCTCTTTGCGCTCGGCGGCACGACCTACGGCATGGCCGAGGAAACGCTGGCCTTCTACGGGCTTCTGGTGCCGGTGATGATCGCGGCGGGCTATGACGCGGTGACCGGCGCGGCGATCATCCTTTTGGGCGCCGGGATCGGCACGCTCGGCTCGACGATCAACCCCTTCGCCACGGTGATCGCCTCGAATGCTGCGGGCGTGGCCTTTACCGACGGGCTTGCGCTGCGGCTGGTGATCCTGGTCGGCGGCCTTGTCATCTGCATCGCCTATGTCATGCGCTATGCGTCGCGCGTCCAGCGTGATCCGTCGCTGTCGCGGGTGGCCGACCTTGCCGCCGACCACCGCGCCACCTTTGCCGGGTCAGCCGGAAACGGCGCGGGCGACCTGCTGACCGGCACCCAGTCGGTTGTCCTGGTCCTCTTTGCGCTGACCTTCGTGGCGCTGATCTGGGGGGTGTCCTCGCAAGGCTGGTGGATGGCCCAGATGAGCGCGCTGTTCTTCGCCTCCGCCATCGTCGTCGGTCTGATCGGGCGGCTGGGTGAAAAGCGCCTGACTTCGGCCTTCATCGACGGGGCGCGCGACCTTCTGGGCGTGGCGCTGGTCATCGGGCTGGCGCGCGGCATCGTCGTGGTGATGGAACAGGGGCTGATCGCCGACACCATCCTGAACGCTGCCGCCAACGCGGTCTCGGGCCTGTCCGACCTTGCCTTCGTCAACCTGCTCTACTGGATCCAGGTGGGGATGAGCTTCTTTGTCCCGTCCTCCTCGGGTCTTGCGGTCCTGTCGATGCCGATCCTGGCACCGCTGTCGGACTTTGCCGGGGTCGACCGCTCGCTGGCCGTCACCGCCTATCAGTCGGCCAACGGGCTGGTGAACCTGATCAACCCGACCTTCGCGGTGGTGATCGGCGGGCTCGCGATCGCGCGGGTGCCCTATGAACGCTGGCTGGGCTTCGTCTGGCCGCTCCTTCTGATCCTGACAATCTTCATCATGGCCGCTCTCAGCGTCGCCACCTATCTCTGACCGGAGCCTCCCATGTCCGAACCTACCCTTGGCGTCCATTCCGAGTCCGGCCGCCTGCGCCAGGTGATCGTCTGCCGCCCCGGCCTCGCGCACCGGCGCCTGACGCCTGAAAACTGCGACGAACTCTTGTTCGACGACGTGTTCTGGGTCAAGCAGGCGGTCAAGGATCATGCGGTCTTCACCGACCTGATGCGCGCCGAAGGCATCGAGGTGCTGGACGCGAACGACCTTCTGGCCGAAACGCTGGACATCCCGGCGGGCCGCGCCTTCGTCCTTGACCATCGGATCACGCTGACCACCGTGGGCGCGGGCATGGTGGAACCGCTGCGTCTGTGGATGGAGGGGCTGCCGGGGGCCGATCTGGCGCGCTGGCTGATCGGCGGGCTGACGGTGGGCGACCTGCCCTTTGCCCCCGAGGGGTTGTTCGGCGCCTGGCTTGGCAAGACGGGCTTCATCCTGCCGCCGCTGCCGAACATGATCTTCACCCGCGACAACAGCGCTTTCGTGCATGGCGGCGTGTCGCTGAATCCGATGTTCTGGGCAGCGCGCAAACCCGAGACGCTGCTGACGACCGCGATCTACCGTTACCATCCGAAATTCGCGGGCCGGGTGCGCGAACTGTTCGGCGACCCCGGCCACGATTTCGGCCCGGCCAGCCTTGAGGGCGGCGACATCATGCCGGTCGGCAAGGATACCGTGCTGGTCGGCATGGGCGAGCGGTCCTCGGCCCAGGGGATCGGACTTTTCGCCCAGGCGCTGTTCGATCAGGGGGCGGCATCGCGCGTCGTCGCCTGCCGCCTGCCGCGCACCCGGTCGGCCATGCATCTCGACACGGTGTTCACCTTCTGCGGCGGCGATGTGGTGACGACCTTCAAGGAAGTCGCCGACGGCATCACCTGCTTCGACCTGCGCCCCGACGGGCCGGACCGGCCCTTCCGCGTCAGCGAGGACCCCCGGCCGATCTTCGAGGTCGCGGCGGAAATCCTCGGCTACAAGCGGCTGAAGATCGTGCCCACCGGCGGCAGCGACCCGGCCGAGCGCGCGCGCGAGCAATGGAACGACGGCAACAACGTGGTGGCGCTCCGCCCCGGGGTGATCGTCGGCTACGACCGCAACGACGACACCAACGCCATGCTGCGCGCCGAAGGCATCGACGTGCGCGAGATGCCGGGCGCCGAACTGGGCCGGGGCAGGGGCGGCGGCCATTGCATGACCTGCCCGACGATCCGCGACCCGGCCTGACACCGAAGGAACCCCATCATGAGCTTCAACCTGCGCAACCGCCATTTCCTGACGCTGCGGGACTATACCCCGGCGGAGATCGGCTTCCTGCTGAAACTCTCCGCCGACCTCAAGGCCGCGAAATATGCCGGGACCGAACAGCAACTGCTGAAGGGGCGCGAGATCGCGCTGATCTTCGAGAAGGATTCGACCCGCACCCGCGTCGGCTTCGAGGTCGCCGCCCATGACCAGGGCGCGCATGTCACCTATCTCGGCCCCTCCGGCAGCCATATCGGCCACAAGGAAAGCGTGAAGGACACCGCCCGCGTTCTGGGCCGGGTCTATGACGCCATCGAATACCGCGGCTTCGGCCAAGAGATCGTCGAAGAGCTGGCCCGCCACGCGGGCGTGCCGGTCTACAACGGCCTGACCGACCAGTTCCATCCGACGCAGGTGCTGGCCGATTTCCTGACCATGCAGGAACATGCCGAGAAGCCGCTGCGCAAGATCGCCTTCGCCTTCCTCGGCGACGCCGGCAACAACGTCGGCGAAAGCCTGCTGATCGGCGGGGCCAAGATGGGCATGGACGTGCGGCTGGGCGGGCCCAAGGCCTGCTGGCCGAAAAAGGCGGTGATCGACGAGGCCGAGGCCATCGCGAACGGGACCGGCGCGCGGATCACCGTCACCAAGGACCCGGACGAGGCGGTGAAGGGGGCCGATTTCCTTTATACCGATGTCTGGCTGTCGATGGGCGAGGCAAAGGAGAAATGGGCCGAACGCATCAAGCTCTTGACCCCCTGGCGGATCGACGCGGCGATGATGGCGCGCACCGGCAACCCGCGGGCGCGGTTCATGCATTGCCTGCCCGCCTTCCACAACACCGAGACGGCGGTGGGCCGCGAGATCGCCGAAAAGTTCGGCCTGACCGAGATGGAGGTCAGCGACGAGGTGTTCGAAAGCCCGGCCTCGATCGTGTTCGACCAGGCCGAGAACCGCCTCCACACGATCAAGGCGGTGCTGGTCGCAACGCTGGGGGGCTGAGGCGATGCTGGTGGTCGCGGCCCTTGGCGGCAACGCGCTTCTGCGCCGGGGCGAGCCGATGACGGCGGAAGTGCAGCGCGCCAATGCGGCGCGGGCGGCCGGGGCGCTCGCCGCGCTGGTGCGGGCGGGGCACGATCTGGTCGTGACCCACGGCAACGGCCCGCAGGTCGGTCTCTTGGCCTTGCAGGGCGCGGCTTTCCGGCCCGATGCGCCCGATCCCTTGGACCTGCTCGGGGCGGAAACCGAAGGCATGATCGGCTATCTGATCGAGCAGGAACTGGAGAACGCGCTTGCCCACGACCGCCCGGTCGCGGCGCTGCTGACGCAAGTTCTGGTCGATCCGGCCGACCCCGCCTTTGCCCGCCCGACCAAGCCCGTCGGCCCGGTCTATGCCGAGGCCGAAGCCAAGGCGCTGGCGGCCGGGCGCGGCTGGACCGTCGCCCCCGATGGCGCCTCCTGGCGGCGCGTGGTGCCCTCGCCGAAACCGGTCGAGATCCCCGACCTGCGGGTGATCCGGCTCCTGCTGGCGCAGGGGGTGGTGGTGATCTGCGCCGGCGGTGGCGGCATTCCGGTGGTGCGGCGCGGCGACGGCAGCCTGACCGGCGTCGAGGCGGTGATCGACAAGGACCACGCCAGCGCCCTGCTGGCGCGCGGTCTTGGCGCCGATGGCCTGCTGATGCTGACCGATGTCGACGGTGTGCAGGAAGGCTTCGGCACCCCCGCCGCCCGCCGCATCCCGCGCCTGACCGCCGCCGAGGCTGCACGAATGACGCTGCCCGCCGGGTCGATGGGGCCGAAAGTCGCCGCTGGGCTGGATTTCGCCGCAAGTGGTGGCAAACTGACGGGGATCGGCCGGATGGAAGATGCCGTGGCGATCCTGCGCGGCGCGGCCGGAACCTTGATTTCGGGGTAGGGAAAGGGCAGGGCCATGTGTCTTTCGGCAACGGTCAGCTTCACCGCCAGCGCGCTGCTGACGGCAGGCGGAGCGGCGATCATCGTCAAGGCGGTGCAAAGCAACTGGCGTTACCTGCCGATCGGGCTGATGCCGCTTTTTGCAGGCATCCAGCAGTTCACCGAAGGCTTCGTCTGGGTCGGCGTCAACGGCGGCGACCATGCCACCATGGTCTGGGGCGCGATGGGTTTCATCTTTTTCACCTGGTTCATGTGGCCGTTCTGGATTCCCTTCTCGGTCTGGGTGCTGGAGCCGCCGGACAGCCGCCGCCGCCCCTGGTTCCTGGCTATGACCGGGATGGGACTGGTGCTCGGTCTGCTGCTCTACATCCCGCATGGCTTCGGCACCGACTGGCTGGTGGTCACGGTAAACCGCGACTCTCTGGCCTACGAGAATTCGATGCTGCTGGACCAGTTCCTGCCGCGCTGGATCAGCTACACGCTCTATGTCTTCCTGATAATCGCGCCGCCCGCGCTGTCGCGCTACCGCCACATGCGACATTTCGCGGTGACAGTGGCGGTGGTGGTGATCCTTGACGTGACGCTGCTGCGATATGCCTACATCTCCTTCTTCTGCCTCCTGGCCGGTCTGGCGACGATCCATCTCGCCTGGATCATCCTGACCAACAAATGCGCCGAGGAGTGTCCGGAACTCTTCGGTCATCAATCCGCGCCGGGCCGGATCTGACTGGTGCCGGAAGGCACGAATGTAATCGCAGGCTGCCGCGCGCGTCCATTGACATATGAAACACAACCGACCGGAGGATCCGAAATGACCCGTCCCGACTTCAGGCCGCTGTCCATCGTGCCGCTGGGCGTTACCCTGTCCGGCTTTCTTGCGGCCACCTACGTCCTTTGCCTGCTGGCAGCCCTCGTCCTGCCGACACAGGGGATGCGCATCGTTTTCGAGGCGATCATACCGGGCTTTGTCTGGCTGACCGCCACCAGCGCGGTCCTGGGGCTGCTTTGGGTGGTCTTCATCGGCTGGTACGTCGCCGTCCTCTTCGTGCCGATCCGCAACTACGCCTTCCGGCGGTTCGCCTGACGCAAGAAGCCGGAGCAGACAGCATGACGCCGCATCCCCTGATCCTCCCGCTGCCCGGCAACGAGAGCTTTGCACGCGACCTCGCCGCAGCCGGAGGCGGCGAGGTTGGCGCGGTCGAGTCCCGCCGCTTTCCGGACGGCGAGACTTACCTGCGGCTCATGTCGCCGGTGGCGGGGCGCGCGGTCGATCTGGTCGCCACGCTCGCCGGGCCAGACCCTGACTTCCTGCGTCTCGCCTTCGCCGCGGATGCGGCCCGCGCCCAAGGCGCCGCGAGGGTGCGGCTGATCGCGCCCTATCTGGCCTACATGCGGCAGGACAAGGCGTTCCACCCCGGCGAGGCGGTGACCTCGGACACGTTTGCGCGGCTCGTCTCGTTGCTTGTCGACGGGCTTGTCACCGTCGATCCGCACCTGCACCGCCGCGCGGCGCTGGCGGACCTCTACACCATCCCCGCCGCCGCCGTGCAGGCCGCGCCGGCGCTGGCCGACTGGATCGCGGCAGAGGTCGAACGCCCGCTACTGATCGGGCCGGATTCGGAAAGCGCGCAATGGGTGCAAGCCATCGCCGAGCGGATCGGCGCGCCCTGGGCGGTGATGGAAAAGACCCGGCGCGGCGATTTCGACGTGTCGGTCGAACTGCCCGACCTTACGGGACGTGCGGGCCATACCCCGGTGCTGGTCGATGACATCGCCTCATCGGGGCGCACCCTGATCGCGGCGGCGGAACTGCTCGCCGCGCGCGGGCTGGCCCGGCCGGTCTGCGCCGTGGTCCATGCTCTCTTCGCCGGCGATGCCTATGCGCGCCTCAAGGCGGTCGTGGCGCGCGTGGTATCCTGCGACAGCGTGCCCCATCCGTCGAACGCAATCCGGCTTGCACCGCTCGTCGCCCAGGCGATGGCGGCGCTGCCCGACCGGCCCCGAACATGACAGGAGAATGCCCATGCTGACGCTTACCACCCACGGCGCCGCCGGAACCGTCACCGGCTCGCGCCACCTCTTGACCCGCGGCAACCAGCGCATTCTGGTCGATTGCGGCATGTTCCAGGGCCTGAAGAACCTGCGCGACCTGAACTGGGCGCCGTTTCCGGTCGAACCCCGGTCGATCGGCGCGGTTGTCTTGACCCATGCCCATCTCGACCATACCGGCTACCTGCCAAAACTGGTGGCCGACGGCTTCCGCGGCCCGATCTACGCCACGCCGGCAACCCGGGCGGTGGCCGAACTGATCCTGCGCGACAGCGGCTATCTGCAGGAAAAGGACGCCGAATACGCCAACCGCAAGGGCTATGCCAAGCACAAGCCCGCCAAGCCGCTCTATGGCGTCAAGGAGGCCGAACAGGCGCTGAAGGCCTTTGTCGAGGTCGATTTCCACGCGCCGACGACGATCCTCGGCGATGCGGAACTGACCTATCGCCACGCCGGCCACATCCTTGGCGCGGCGACCGCCGGCATCGACTGGGGCGGGCGCAAGGTGGTGTTCTCGGGCGATCTCGGCCGTTACGGCGACGAGGTGATGGTCGATCCCGAAGCAGTGGAGGAGGCCGACCATATCGTCATCGAATCCACCTACGGCAACCGCAGCCACGACCAGACCGACCCGGCCGAGGCACTGGCGGCGCTGATTTCGCGTACCGCCGCGCGCGGCGGCACCATCGTTATCCCGGCCTTCGCGGTCGGGCGGGCGCAGAGCCTGCTCTACTACATCTGGAAGCTGAAGCAGGGCGGGCGGTTCCGCGACCTGCCGGTCTATCTCGACAGCCCGATGGCGATCAACGCCAGCGAACTGCTG
>DJUV01000337.1 GCA_002440625.1 Rhodobacteraceae bacterium UBA6273
CGGCTGGCGGTTGACATAGACCAAGGGCACGTTCGCCGCCGCCGCCGCATCGGACATCGCCTGCGTGGCCGAGGTGTCGACCGGGTTGACGATGATCGCGCTCACGCCCGAGGCGATGAAGTTGTTGATCTGGTCAAGTTGCTTGGCCACATCGTTCTGCGCATCTTCGATCTGCACGTCGATGCTGTTGTCGTCGGCATATTTCTGGATGCCGTTGCGAAGAACGGTCAGAAAGTTGTCGTCGAACTTGGCCATCGACACGCCGACGTTCTCGGCGGCCATGGCGGTAGTACCCATCAGTGCGGCAAGACCTGCCGCGAACATAGTCTTCTTCATTGTCTTCCTCCTAAGGGGATGTCCGGCACATCCCTGCTCCCTGATTTGAACGCCGGATGCCCTCCTCCGGGCATTTCTGCTTTCTGCTTCGCCTCAGACAGTCAACTCGGTCGCTTGGGACGAGATGAAATCGAAGGACCGGGCGAGTTCGGCCTCCGGATTGCGGTATGCGTGAACCTCGGGGGCGAAGCTCTCCATCGAGATCGGCCCCATGAAACCGGCGGCGCGAAGCGCGCGGATCTGCGCGACGTTGCCGAGCCGGTCCTTGTCATCGACGAGGATTCGGTGCTGGTCGCCCATCTCTTCGACCGAGAGCGCCGGGTCGATGACGCCCGAGATATGGATGATGCCGGTATGGGCTGGGTAATAGTCGCCGCCGCCGGCAAGGGTGTGGTGGAAGGTGTCATGGACGAGCCTGAAGCGCCCGGTGGCACCAAGCGCCTCGATAGCCTCTACCGCTTCGGTCTTGTAGCGAAGCGCGCAGATGGGAAAGCCCAAGGGTTCCACCATGCCGACAAGTCCGTGATCCTCAAGCATCGGTTTCAGGTCGCGCAGTGCGACGCGCAGGTTGGCCTGCCGTTCGCCGTTGCCCATCCCAAGCCCGTCATTGCGCGGGATCAGGCTGACCGCCTCCGCCCCCGCCGCCTGGGCGATCTTCATCAGCGCCAGCGCCTCCGCCGCCTTGTCGGCGGACCAGTCGTTGAAGCGCTTGACCTCGGCCACCGCTAGCAGCCTGAGGCCTTTCGACCGCGCGAGATCGCCGCCCGCTTCGGGCGACAGACCGTCGAACAGCGCCTGCGGCAGGTCGTTCCTGACCTCGATCCCGACAAGGCCGAGATCGGCCGCCATGTCGAGAAGCTGGGCGTAGCTCAGCCGGGCCACGGTCATGTGGTTCAATGCATATGGCAGCATGTCTGGCCTTCCTCCCCCAGTTCCGCATCGGCCCCATCGGGCTTCGGAACCGCGTGAAGGTTGCGCTGCATCGCCCCGACTCGTCAACGCATCGGGTGACATTTTCCATCATTCATGACGAAATCAACATCATTATGGTGATGTTTTTTCGTCATTCAGATAGACTCACCTATGTAGAGATCGGGCTGGAGGAAATGCTGCCCGGTGATGTCGGACGGCCCATGCGCGACCGACGCCACCATCAGCGCCACCAGGTCACGGCAAAGCGTGGCCAGCGGCGTCGCGATGACCATGACCACATAGCGGTCCTGCAGCGCCGAGCGGCTTTCGGGCGTCAGCTCGTTGATGACAAGCGCCACCTCGCCCGGCGCCCGCGCCTCCCTGAGCGCGGCGATGGCGCCCTCCATGCCGCCCCCGGCGCAATAGATGCCGCGCAGGTCCGGGTGGCGGGCCAGAAGGTCGAGCGTCGCCTCATAGGTCAGCTGCCGGGTCTCCAGGTTCACCAGCGTATCAAGGATGGTGAACTGCGGCGCGTATTCCCGGATGTAGCTGCGAAAGCCGGTTTCGCGCAACTCATGGCCATGCCAGCGATAACCGCCGACGAAAACGGCCATCTTTCCGGGCTTGTGTGTGGCGGTGACGATCATCGACGCGGCGATGCGGCCGACTTTCAAGTTGTTCATGCCGACGTAGTTTTCCCGAATGCCCTGAGCATAGTCATTCAGAAGCGAGAAGCACGGGATCCCAGCGTCGCGCAGATCCTGCACGACTTCGGCGACTTCGTGGTGGGTGACGGCCGACGCGCCGATGGCATCCACCCTGCCCTTCATGCCGGCCATCAGCCGCGCGAAGTCCGAAGGCGACTGGGACGGCGAATATTCGATGACCGCCTCGGCCCGTACGCCCGTGGCGTTCGCCACCGCACGCCCGATTTCGGCGGCGAAGTTCTGGTAGAAGGCCTGCTTTTCCTTGTGCAGCACGAAGCCGAAACGCATCCGGGGAAGTTCGGTCTGGATCCGTTGGCCGATCAGGCCGGCGGCATGGTAGCCGATACGCTGCGCGGCCTCGAAGACCTGGCGCGCCGTCGCCTCGCTCACCTTCTCACGCCCGTTGAGAACGCGGTCCACCGTCGCGGCGCTGACCCCCGCCGCGCGGGCCACATCGGTAATCGTCTTTCTGCGGGCCATAATGATCCTGACGAAATAACATCACCATCGTGACGAGTATTGACGAAATCTGACGAGAAAGAAAGCCCCCCGTCTAGCGTGACCGTACTGTCCGGCCTTATCGTCCAAATCCAACGATCCGGCGCCCCGATGCGGGCCGTGCCGGCGGAGGAGGACAGATGGGAAAGCGGGATTACAGCCTTCTGGGCGAGGATTCGCGGCGCGCGGTCGAAAACGGCCTTGCCGCCGCCGAATGGTATCATACGGAGATTCCCCGGAAGGAGATGAAGGCGCTGATGGCGCGGGAAGATCAGCCCGCGATCCGCGATTCGATCATCCTTTACGGCGCGATGATCCTCTTCGCCGGGATCGGCATCTGGCTCTGGCCCTCATGGTGGTCGGCGCCGTTCTGGCTCGCCTATGGCGTCCTCTACGGCTCAGCGATGGATTCGCGCTGGCATGAATGCGGCCACGGCACGCCGTTCCGCACGCCCTGGATGAACGTCGCCGTCTACCAGATCGCCAGCTTCTGCATGGTCCGCAATCCCGTCACCTGGCGCTGGAGCCATGCCCGCCACCACACCGACACCGTCATCGTCGGCCGCGACCCGGAAATCGTGGCGATGCGGCCCCCGGCGCTGTTTCGTATCTTCCTGAACTTCTTCGGCATCATCGACGCCTGGAACGGGTGGGCGCGGATGCTCTTGAATGCCTCGGGCAGGCTCGATCCTGAAGAAGCAAGCTATATCCCCGAAAGCGAACAGCCGAAGGTCGTCCGCGTGGCCCGCATCTGGGTCGCGATCTACGCCGCAACGATCCTTCTGGCGATTGCGATGCAGTCGATCCTGCCGCTGATGGTCATCGGCCTGCCACGCCTTTACGGCGCCTGGCACCATGTCCTGACCGGCATCCTCCAGCACGCAGGCCTGGCCGATAACGTGATCGACCACCGGATGAACAGCCGCACGGTCTACATGAACCCGGTTAGCCGCTTCATCTACTGGAACATGAACTATCACGTCGAACACCACATGTTCCCGATGGTGCCCTATCACCGGCTGCCGGAGTTGCATGAGAAGATCAGGCACGACCTGCCGCCGCCCAATACCTCGATCTGGCAGGCCTATGCCGAGGTCTGGCCGGCGCTGAAGCGGCAATTGCGGTACGAGGATTATTTCCTCCGCCGCGACCTGCCGACGACGGCAAAGCCCTACCGGGAAGATTTCCACAAAGACGCGCTCGGCCATGCCGTGCCGGCCGAATGACACTCACAGTTCAAAAGGGAGGGAACACCAATGAGCAACTGGATCGACGCCTGTTCGACCGACGAGATCGACGAAGAAGACGTGATGCGCTTCGACCACGATGGCCGGACCTTCGCCATCTACCATTCGCCGGATGGCGAGTTCTTCGCCACCGACGGGCTTTGCAGCCATGAGAAGGTCCACCTCGCCGGGGGACTTGTCATGGACTACATGATCGAATGCCCCAAACATAACGGCCAGTTCGACTACCGGACCGGCGAGGCGATGCGGGCGCCGGTCTGCGTCAACCTTCGCACCTATCCGGTCAAGGTCGAGG
>DJUV01000287.1 GCA_002440625.1 Rhodobacteraceae bacterium UBA6273
TGAACTGCGCCAAGACCTGCCCGAAGGGGTTGAACCCGGCGAAGGCGATTGCCGAGGTCAAGAAGCTGATGGTCGAGCGGGTGGTCTGAAGAACGGCGTACGCTTTTTCGCAACAGCCTGCCGTCAGGCGCGGGCCGGGGATTCCTCCGCCCCCAATCGCCGTGCTAGGGTCCGTCAGGCCGTGAAAAAGGCCGTAAATGACCGGACAGGCAATGTCGGCAATCGGGCGGATCGAAACAAAGGCGAACAATCGCGGGATCTTCGTGATCCCGGTGGCGCAGACGGAGACGGACGGTCTTCGTGCGGCGCCTTGTTCCGTGCTTTTCGCCGGTTCGCAGTGGCGCTGGCAGGGCGAGGCGCTGCGCATCGACGGGTCGGCCGGCCCGCTTTACCTTGAGGATGAGGCGGCGCGGGCGCGGCTACGGCAGCGCGCGGCGCGGTCGGTGGCGCGGCTTCTCGGCGATCTCGGGTCCGGGGGGCCACGGTCCCGTTCCGGCGATGAACCCGACGCCGATGCCGGGGGCTTCACCGTGACCGATGGCCGCGCGACCTATCGGCTGGGCTTTGCCGGCGGAGGCGCCCTGCTGACGGTCACTGGCGCCTTGCCGCCCCGGAATGCCGACCTCGCGGTCATCGCGGTCAGCGGCGCCTTGCCTGACCATACCCGCCTGCCGGGGGCCTCGGGCGGGGCGGTCTGCTTCACGCCCGGCACAATGCTCGACACGCCGGAAGGCCCGCGCGCGGTCGAGGAGATCCGGCCCGGCGACCGGCTTGCGACCCGTGACAGCGGCGCTGCGGAGGTGCTCTGGAGCGGGGCGCGGCAGCTTTCCGGCGCACGGCTTCTCGCCATGCCACACCTTCGCCCCGTGCGCATCCGGGCGGGGGCGTTCGGGGCGGGCGCCGACCTTTTGGTTTCGCCAGAACATCGGTTCCTTCTCGGCGGCCCAGCAGCGCGGGCGCTTTTCAATGAAGCCGAGGTGCTGGTCGAGGCGCGCGACCTTGTCGACGACCGCAAGGTCCGCATGGAGACCGTTCCGCGCGACGTGACCTATATCCACCTCCTGACCGCACGCCATCAGGTGGTGCGCGCCAACGGCATCGCGACGGAGACATTTCATCCCGCCGCCGCCGACCTCGACTTTCTGGAACCGGACGCGCGCGAGGCACTGTCGCTGGTCCTCGGTGGCACCGGCTACGGCGGCTTCGCCCGCCGCTGCCTGACCGCGCCCGAAGCGGTGATCTTTCGTCACGACGCGGCCTGACGGCGGGGCGTTGACTCTCCCGTCCGGGCCTGTATAAGCCGCCCGTCCCGGGACGAACTTCCGGGGCATTTCATTTGGTGTTGGTGGACCCCGCAAGGGGAAACCTGTCGCCCCCGGGTAAAGCGGGGGAAAGGACAACGCCCTTCCTGCCGCCTCCGGGTGGCGACCATAGAAGGAGATCAGCGGTGACCAAACGCACCTCTGCCAAGTACAAGATCGACCGCCGCATGGGCGAAAACATCTGGGGCCGTCCGAAGTCCCCGGTGAACAAGCGTGAATACGGGCCGGGCCAGCACGGCCAGCGCCGCAAGAACAAGCTTTCCGACTTCGGCACCCAGCTTCGCGCCAAGCAGAAGCTGAAGGGCTATTACGGCGACCTGACCGAAAAGCAGTTCCGCAAGATTTACGCCGAGGCCGAGCGCGTCAAGGGCGATACCGGTGAAAACCTGATCGGCCTTCTTGAGCGCCGTCTCGACGCCGTCGTCTACCGCGCCAAGTTCGTGCCGACGATCTTCGCCGCGCGCCAGTTCGTGAACCACGGCCACGTGACCGTGAACGGGAGCCGCGTCAACATCGCCTCCTACCGCGTCAAGGAAGGCGACGTCGTTGCCGTCCGCGACAAGTCGCGCCAGCTCGCGCTCGTCCTTGAGGCCGTCGGCCTCGTCGAGCGTGACGTGCCCGATTACATCGAGGCGGACCATTCGAAGATGACCGCGACCTTCGTGCGCCAGCCGGCGCTGGGCGACGTGCCCTACGCAGTCCAGATGGAACCGCACCTCGTCGTCGAATTCTACGCGAAGAACTGATCCGCCGGTCACGGCAGGACTGTCATGGGGCCGCGGCATCGCCGCGGCCCTTTTTCGTCGCGGATAAAGCTGGCCTTGCGTCAATGCCCCCGCTAGAAAGCGCGAAGTCTGCCGGAGTCACTGCCATGACCGAGTTCATCCGCCCGCAGCCGGGCATTCTGGACATCGACCTTTATCAGGGCGGTGCGGCGCATGTCGCCGGGCGGAGCGACGCGGTGAAGCTGTCATCGAACGAAAACCCCTTCGGCCCCTCCGACAAGGCGAAAGAGGCGTTCCAGCGCGCAGTCCACAAGCTGCACCGCTACCCCTCGACCGACCACGCCGCCTTGCGGCAGGCGATCGGCGATACCCACAGGCTCGACCCGGCGCGGATCATCTGCGGTGTGGGTTCGGATGAGATCATCGGGCTGCTCTGCAACGCCTATGCCGGCAAGGGTGATGAGGTCGTCTTCACCGAGCACGGGTTCCTCATGTACCGCATCTACACCATGGCCGCCGGTGCGCGGCCCGTGGTGGTGAAGGAACGCGACCGGACCACGGATGTCGATGCGATCCTGGCCGCTTGCCGGGCGAAGACCAGGCTCGTCTTCATCGCCAACCCGAACAACCCGACCGGCACCATGATCGGCCTGCCGGAGATCGAGCGTCTGGCCGCCGGGCTGCCGCAGCAGGCGATCCTCGTGATTGACGGCGCCTATGCCGAATATGTCGATGGCTACGATGGCGGCGCCGCGCTCGTGACCGCGCGCGACAATGTGGTGATGACGCGGACGTTCTCGAAGATCTACGGGCTTGGGGGCTTGAGGATCGGCTGGGGCTATGGCCCGAAGCCGATCATCGACGTCCTGAACCGCGTGCGCGGCCCCTTCAACCTGTCGAACGCGCAGCTTGAAACCGCCGAGGCGGCGGTGCGCGATCAGGATCATGTCGTCCGCTGCCGGAGCGACAACGCGCGGATGCGTGCCTGGCTCGCCGAGGCGCTGGCGGAAAAAGGCGTACCGTCGGATACGTCGACGGCGAATTTCATCCTCGCCCGCTTCGCGAGCCGCGAAGAGGCTGAGGCCTGCGACGATTTCCTGCAGACGCAGGGGCTGATCGTGCGGCGAGTGGCGGGCTACGGTCTGCCCAACTGCCTGCGCATCACCATCGGGGATGAGGCCTCCTGCCGCCGGGTCGCGCATGCCATCGGCCAGTTCAAGGGGCAACGATGACGGCGCCGATCTATGACCGCGTGGCGCTGATCGGCCTCGGCCTCATCGCGTCGTCGATGGGCCATGCGATGAAGGCTGGCGGGCTCGCCGGAACCATTACCGGCCACGCCAAAACGCCGGCGACGCGGGCGGCCGCACTTGAACTGGGCTTCTGCGACGCGGTCTTCGAGACGGCCGCCGAGGCGGTGAAAGATGCCGATCTTGTGGTCCTCGCCGTGCCGGTGGGCGTGATGGGCGAGGTCGCCGCAGAGATTGCGCCGCATCTGAAAGCCGGGGCCACGGTGACGGATGTCGGGTCCGTCAAGCAGGCGGTGATCGACGCCGTCGCGCCGCATATTCCGAAGGGCGTCAACTTCATACCGGGCCATCCTCTCGCGGGGACTGAACATTCCGGGCCAAGGTCCGGTTTTGCCGAACTTTTCCGCAATCGCTGGTGCCTTCTCATTCCCGGCGATGCGCCGCCCGAAGGCGTGGCGCGGCTCCGGTCGCTCTGGGAGGCGATGGGCGCCAATGTCGACGAGATGGACGCGGTCCATCACGACCTTGTCCTTGCCGTGGTGTCGCATACGCCCCACCTCATCGCCTATACGATGGTCGGCGTCGCCGATCACATGCGCCGGGTGTCGGAGAACGAGGTCATCAAGTATTCCGCCTCGGGCTTCCGCGATTTCACCCGCATCGCCGCCTCGGACCCGACCATGTGGCGCGACGTGTTCCTGACCAACAAGGAAGCGACGCTCGACATTCTGGGGCGCTTCACGGAGGAACTATTCATGTTGCAGCGCGCGATCCGCATGGGCGATGGCCAGCAATTGTTCGACTATTTTACCAGGACCCGCGCGATCCGGCGCGGCATCATCGAGGCCGGGCAGGATACCGCGGCGCCGGATTTCGGTCGCTCCAAGGCGGAGCCGGCGGCATGAGGGGCGGGGCAATCGCCCTGGCCGCGCTGATCGCGGTGCTGCCCGTCGCCCTTGCCGCGAAAGCGCCGCTGACCTCGCCGCGCCCGGCGACGAGGACCGATCTGGCCGAAAAGGCGCTTGAAAGCACGGGTTTGCCGCGCCTTGTCGTTCCTGCCGGTCTGGCGATGTCGGCCCTGGCAAAACCCGTAGCACAAGGTCTGTCGCTTCGGCCAAGACCGAGGCCGGGTGCGCTGGCCGAGATGGCCGCCGTCGCTCAGGCGTCAGAGGCCATGTCGATCCGGCCCCGCCTGCGGCCACCGGCAGCGGCGCGGCCCGCCGAGACCACCGATGTCGCGGCGCCCGCGCTTATTGACGCGGCCTTCACGGTCCGGCCCATGGCGCGGCCGGAAAACCTGCAACGCCTGAGCCAAGTCAGCGCGGTGGCATACGTTCCCGGCAAGGTGGCTGGCGTGCTGACCAGCCGCAAAGGGTCGGTCTGCGGCGATCCGGCAATCAAGGGCACCACGATCCCGCCGATCATCAGCCGGGTGAATGGCTGCGGCCTTGAAGACGGGGTGGAGATCACCTCGGTCGCGGGCGTGAAGCTGTCCGTTCCGGTCGAGATCGACTGCACCACGGCGAAGGCCCTGAAGACCTGGGTTGAAGAGACCGCCATTCCCTCCGTCGGCAAGCGCGGCGGCGGTTTGTCGGCGCTGCAGATCGCGGGAAGTTATGCCTGCCGCCCCCGCAACAGCCAGAAGGGCAACAAGATCAGCGAGCATGGTCGCGGCCGCGCCATCGACATCGGCGGTTACGTGCTGGCGAACGGAACCGCTGTCTCGGTGCTGAAAGGCTGGGGCAGCGATGCCAGCGGCAAGGTGCTCGCCTCGATGCGGAAAGAGGCCTGCGGGCCGTTCAACACCGTGCTCGGCCCCGGTTCGGACAGCTACCACCGCGATCACCTGCATTTCGACACCGCGCGCGGACGCGGCCCCTATTGCCGCTGAGCGGACTCAGAAGCGCGGCGCCGGACCAAGTGGCAGGGGGCCGAGCGCCATCCATCCGGCCTTGAAGGTGAGGGGCAGCGCCAGTTCAGCCGGGTCGCCTGACAGTGCGGCAAGCTGCTGCATCATGTCGCCAAGCTGCTTTTCCATCTCGGGCGGGACAGTCCCGGTTGCGACCAGCAGCGGCGGCAGTCCCTGCCAGTTTCTGAGCCTGAGGTTGATCGCCCCTTCCGGCGTGCCCGAAGCGCTGATGTCGATACGGCCGTCGCCGCGCAAGGAGAGGTCGCCCCAGTCCAGCTCCAGCGCCGAAAGGGCTAGGGCGCGCAGCATCGGCGGCGTGTCGATGGCGGCTCGGTCCAGTGCGCGGCTGAAGGTCGCGTCGGCGTCGATCCGCGCCTGTCCCGGACTGGCGGGAAGGTTGGCGCGGGCGAGAATTTCGGCAGGCGGGCCAGAGAGCGCCAGCGCAGTCGCCTCGGCGCCAAGCCGGTAGCGGAATGACTTCGCATCCTCCTCGCGGATCGCAAGCCGGAGCTGCTGCGCGGCGAGCGTCCAGCCAAGATCGGACTTCGCTTCGGTCGCATCCGAAATCGCCTCGGCATGAAGCAGCGGCAGCGCGGTCGAGAGGCCGAAGCCGGCGCTTGCCCGCATGTCGGTCGTGGTGAGCGTGATGGTCTCGCCGCCTGTCTCGATCGTCTGGCCAGAGGGCAGAAGGGCGATGATCTTGCCGGGGTCGTAGGCCAGCGCGTAAACTGTGAGGCTCGGCGCGCGCCAGCGCCAGCGACCGCCGGGATCGGCCAGCGCGGGGTCAGTGACGCTCAGGTCGAAACGGGCCGGGAAGCCGCCAAGGTCGAACGCGGAGTAATCCACCCGACCCTCGGCCTTCATCTGGGTCAGCGCCGCCTCGGTCTCGGCCCTGAGGGTGCGCGCGCCGAAATACCAGAAGCCGCCCCAGAGCACTGCAAAAAGCGCCACAAGCCAAAGGATGACCCGCATCTATGTCGCACCTTCCCTGTTCCCTTCCGATGCTGTTTACAGGCCGGGCAGCGAAAGGACCAGCGAGGGGCGTTCACGATGTGGGTCTTCGGCTATGGCTCGCTTCTATGGGAGCCGGGTTTCGACTTCACCGAAAAGGTGATGGCGCGGCTTGACGGCTGGCACCGGAGCTTCTGCATGCGCTCGATCCACCACCGGGGGACCGAGGCCGAACCCGGGCTTGTCCTCGCGCTCGATGCGGCTTCGGGCGGAGCCTGCACCGGGCTGGCCTTCGGCGTGGCGCCGGAGAAGGCCGAAAGCGTGCTGGCCTACCTGCGCGAACGCGAGCTGATTTCCTCGGCCTATCTCGAAAGGCTGCTGCCGGTCACGCTGGCCGGCGGCCGGATGGTCGAGGCTGTGGCCTATGTCATCGACCCCGACCATGTGCAGTACTGCGGTGGCCTGCCGCTTGACGAACAGGCGGCGATCATCGCCCGGGCCAGGGGCGGGCGGGGCGAGAACCGAGATTATCTCTGGAACACCGCCCGGCACCTCCACGAACTCGGCATCGCTGACCCGGAGTTGGACTGGCTCGCCGCGCGGGTGCGGCATCTGGCCGGCACGCCTTAGGCCCATCCGCCAGAGCTTTCCCTTGAGCGCGTCCGACCCGCCGCCTATTGTCCCGCCAGAGGCAAGGACAGGGGCAACCGGCCAGATGGACAAATCCGTGCGCGCCGCGCAGCCGTTTTTCTCGCAGCCGGTCCGGCAAGTCGTGATGATGCTGATCGTTCTGGCGCTGGTCGGGACCGGCGCCTACGTCGCCTACAGTCGCATCCTGCCGCTTTTTACGGCAAACCTCTGGCTGAACGGGCTGATCCTCGCGGTCTTTCTTCTCGGCGTGCTGACCTGCTTCTGGCAGGTGGCGCAGCTCGTGCGGTCGGTCAGCTGGATCGAAGGGTTCGCCGCTCATGTGCCGGGGCATGAGATCACCATCGCGCCGCGCCTTCTGGCGCCCCTGGCCGCGCTTCTGAGGTCGCGGGGGCCGCGCGGCGGGCAGATTTCGTCTTCCTCCGCCCGGTCCATCCTCGAATCCGTCGAGACACGGATCGACGAGGCGCGCGACATCACCCGCTATCTGACGAGCCTGCTGATCTTCCTCGGCCTTCTTGGCACCTTCTACGGGCTCGCCACGACCGTCCCTGCCGTCGTCGACACCATCCGCGCCCTTGCCCCGCAAGAGGGCGAGAGCGGGATGCAGATATTCGAGAAGCTGATGAGCGGGCTGGAGCGCCAGCTTGGCGGCATGGGCACGGCATTTTCCTCATCGCTCCTTGGCCTTGCCGGATCGCTCGTCGTCGGTCTTCTGGAGCTTTTCGCCGGCCACGGCCAGACCCGATTCTACCGCGAGCTTGAGGAATGGCTGACCTCTTTCACCCGGCTCGGCTTTGCCGGCAGCGATAGCGAGGGGGGGCTGGATCAGGCCAGCGTTGCCGGCGTTCTCGACCATATGGCCGGGCAGGTCGAAGCCCTGCAGGAATTGTTGGAACGCTCGGACGCGGGCCGGGTCGCGGTGAACGAGCGGCTTGAAATGCTCGCCGGCGCCGTCGAGGGGCTGACCCGGCATTTGCGGACAGAGGCCGGAAGTGCCGCGATCCTGACGCGCATTGCCGAGGGGCAGGACCGGATGGCGGCGCTGATGCAGCCGCCACCGCCGGAGGAGGAACCGACGGGGCCGGATGCCGAAAGTCGGATGCGTCTGCGCTCCATCGACATGCAGCTTCTGAGGCTGCTGGAAGAGGTCGCGGCGGGGCGGCAAGAGAGCATGGCCGACCTGCGCGGCGATCTGGCGCAACTGACCCGCGCCGTCCGCGCCCTGGGGCGGTCGTCGCCACCGCCGGAAAGGGGCTGAAGCGATGGGGCTTTCGCGCGGTCGCGGCAATCACGGCATTTCCGCCATCATCTGGCCCGGCTTCGTCGATGCGCTGACCACGCTTCTTTTGATCCTGATCTTCCTCGTCACCATCTTCATGGTGGTGCAGTTCACCTTGCGCGAGCAGATCACGACGAAGGAGAACGAAGTCGCCGATTTGTCGGTGCAGATTGCCGATCTTGCCGATGCGCTGGGGCTGGAGCGGCGGAAGGCGGGTGAACTTACGACCGAGGTCGCGGGTCTGAGCGCCACGTTGAATGACGCCCGCGCCGAGGCTGACCGGCAGACGGCGTTGATCGCCACGCTCCGCGGCCAGATCGGTGAGCGCGACGCCGCCATCGGTGCCGCCGAGGCGAAGATCACCGCCTTCGAGGCGCAGGTCGCCTCGCTTCTGTCCGAACGAGACACCGCGCGCGGGCGGGTGGGCGACCTGACCACCGAACGCGACAAACTGCTGACCAATCAGGAGGCGCTGAATCTCGCCGTCGCCAAGGCCCGTTCCGAGATCGACGCGCAGGCCGAGGCGGCGCGCCTTGCCGCCGCGCGGCGCGAGGCGCTGGAGGCGCTGGTGGCCGACCTGAAGGCGCAGGGCGAGGCGGCGGGTGCGAAGCTGACGGAGGCCGAAACGGCGCGGCTGACCGAGGCGGCGGCGGCTCAGGCGCTTCGCGACAGGTTGAAGGGCGCCGAGGATGAACTGACCTCAATGACGCTCGCGCTCGAAGCGCAGCGGAAGAAGGCCGAGGATACGCTGACGCTTCTGGCCGCCGCCGAAGCGGCGCAGCGGGCCGAGGCCGACAAGTCCGGAACGGCTCTGTCAGAGGCCGACCGGCAGAAGGCGCTTCTTGCCACCGCGAACGAGGTCCTTTCCCGCGAAAAGGCGGCTTCGGCGGAGGCAGCGCGCAAGGTGGCGCTTCTCAACCAGCAGATCGCGGCGCTTCGGACGCAATTGGGTTCGCTCCAGAATCTGCTTGATGCTTCGGATGCCCGAGATGCGGAAGCGAAGGTGCAGGCCGATGCGCTGGGCACAAGGCTCAATTCCGCGCTGGCGCAGGTGGCGTCGGAACAGAAGCGCCGGGCGGAGCTGGAAGAGGCGGAGCGCGTCCGGCTTGAAGCCGAGGCGAAGTCGCTTAAGGAACAGACGGTGGAACTGGCGCGCTACCGATCGGAATTCTTCGGCAAGCTGTCGCAGGTGCTGGCGGGGCGCGAAGGCGTGCGCGTCGTCGGTGACCGCTTCGTCTTTTCCTCCGAGGTGCTCTTCAACCCCGGTGCGGCGGGCCTGTCTGACGAGGGCAGGGCGCAGATCGCCAATGTGGTGGCAACGCTGCAAGAGGTGGCGGCGGAGATTCCGCCCGAGATCGACTGGATCATCCGGGTCGACGGCCATACTGACAACCTTCCGCTTTCAGGCACGGGGGAGTTCCACGACAACTGGGAACTGAGCATGGCGCGGGCGCTCTCGGTGGTGCGCTACATGCAGGACAGCCTCGGCTTCCCGCCGGAACGGCTGGCGGCGACAGGGTTCGGCGAATACCGCCCGGTTGTCACCGGCGACACGCCGGAAGCACGGGCGCAGAACCGGCGGATCGAGTTGAAGTTGACTGAACGGTAGGGTTTCCCGCGCTCCGGGGGCCTCCTGCCCCCGGGAGTATTTGAGCCACCGTGAAAGAGGGGCTCAGAGATGGGCGAAGATCTCCGGTGGCGCGTGGCGGTCGTTCCGACCGTCGACATAGACCACGGGAGCGGCGGCAAGCACTTCGTCGGGGACGTTTCCAAGGCAGCCGATGTTGACGCCGTAGATGCGGGTTCCATCTGGCATCGTGCCTATACCGAAGGGGCGGACGCCGCAGGTCGGGCAGAACCAGTGTTCGTTCTTCATGGAGTTGAAGAGGTACTTGGTCAGCTTGTCCCGGCCTTCCGTGACGCGGATATGGTCGGGCGTGACGATGGCGGGCCAGAAGCGGGTGCGGCGGCAGATGGAACAGTTGCAGCGGTAGGTGGGCTGCGTGAGGTCGATATCGGCCTCGAAGCGCACGGCGCCGCAATGGCAGCTTCCCTGATAGGTGGTCAGCATCGCGGTTCCCCCGTCGCGATAGCAAAAGGCCCGCCGTTTCGGGCGGGCCTTTCGGTTCTTGTCAGTCAGCGGTCAGAAGCGGCGGCTTCGATCCGGTGAGCCGCGGTTTCTGCGGCTCCTCGATCTCAAGCGCGATGCCGTCGTCCTTGCGGACCACGCGCACGACGCCGCCCTTGGTCAGCTTGCCGAAGAGCAGTTCTTCGGCGAGCGGCTTCTTGATGTGCTCCTGGATCACGCGGCCCAGCGGACGCGCGCCCATCTTGTCGTCATAGCCCTTTTCGGCCAGCCAGTCGGCGGCTTCCGGCATCAGCTCGATATGGACATGACGGTCCATGAGCTGCGCTTCGAGCTGGAGGACGAACTTGTCGACCACCTGGATGATGACCTCGCGGCTGAGGGGCGCGAAGGAGATCACCGCGTCGAGACGGTTGCGGAACTCCGGCGTGAACATCCGTTCGATGGCGGCGGTATCCTCGCCCTCGCGACGGTCGCGGTTGAAGCCGATGGCGGCCTTGGCCATGTCGGCGGCGCCCGCATTCGTCGTCAGGATCAGAATCACGTTGCGGAAATCCACCTGCCGGCCGTTGTGGTCGGTCAGCTTGCCGTGGTCCATCACCTGCAGAAGGATGTTGTAGACATCCGGGTGCGCCTTCTCGATTTCATCGAGCAGGAGCACACAATGCGGGTGCTGGTCGACGCCATCGGTCAGCATGCCGCCCTGATCGAAGCCGACATAGCCCGG
>DJUV01000194.1 GCA_002440625.1 Rhodobacteraceae bacterium UBA6273
AGGTCATCGACGGCACCTTCCCCGACTACTCCCGCGTCATCCCGATCGGCAACACCCGCCGGCTTGAGGTTGATGCGGCGGAATTCGCCAAGGCCGTCGACCGCGTTGCCACCGTGTCTTCCGAACGCTCGCGCGCGGTGAAGCTTCAGCTTGACGAGGACCGGCTGGTCCTTTCGGTCAACGCCCCCGATGCCGGCGCGGCGGAGGAAGAGCTTGCCGTGGCTTACGGCGACGAGCGGCTGGAGATCGGCTTCAACGCGAAATACCTCTTGGAAATCGCGAGCCAAGTCGACCGCGAGAATGCGGTGTTCCTCTTCAACTCCTCGGGCGATCCGACGCTGATGCGCGAAGGCAATGACACGTCCGCCGTCTATGTCGTGATGCCGATGCGGGTCTGACCCGGCCCGACCGGACTGACCATTCGCCAACAGGAAGGGGCGGCCCCTGTCTGCTTTCGCCGTCACCTCGCTGACCCTGTCGCATTTCCGGTCGCACCGGCGCACGGAACTGGCTTTCGATGGCCGTCCTGTTGTCCTCCACGGGCCGAACGGGGCGGGAAAGACCAATATCCTTGAGGCGGTTTCGCTCCTGTCGCCCGGTCGCGGCCTCAGACGGGCTGCGCCAGAGGAAATCGCGCGTCAGCCCGAGGCGCTGGGATGGAAGCTGAAGGCCGATATTCTCAGCCTTGGCAGCACGCATGAGGTTGAGACGGGATGGCAGGAAGGCGGGCGCGGGGTCGAGATCGACGGCAAGCCTGCGCCTCAGGCGGCACTTGGCCGGGTGTTGCGGGTCTTGTGGCTGGTGCCGGCGATGGACCGGCTCTGGATCGAGGCGGCGGATGGGCGCCGGCGCTTTCTTGACCGGATGACTTTGTCCTTTGAGCCGGGTCATTCAGACGCGGTGCTGCGCTATGAAAAGGCGATGCGGGAACGCAACCGGCTTCTAAAGGACGAGGTGCGCGATGACCGCTGGTACGGGGCACTTGAGGAACAGATGGCCGAAGCCGGGGCGGTGATTCGGGCCAACCGGCAAAGGGCGGTTGGTCGAGTGATCGAGGCGCAACACCTTGCCAGGACAGCATTTCCTGCGGCGGAGTTGGCCCTTGTCGGGGCGGAAGGGGCGGATGAGGCCGGCGATGCCGAGGCGATGCTGACCGCCTTTGCCGAGGGGCGCGCGCGTGACAGGGCGGCGGGGCGGACGCTGACGGGGCCGCACCGGGCCGATCTTGTCGCGACCTATGCCGACAAGGCCATGCCCGCCGCGCAGGCCTCGACCGGTGAGCAGAAGGCGCTTCTGATCTCTCTCATCCTCGCCAATGCACGGGCGCTTGCCGAAGAGGTCGGCGCGCCGCCGATTCTCCTCCTCGACGAGGTGGCAGCGCATCTTGACGAGGGGCGGCGCGCCGCGCTCTATGACGAGATCTGCGCCCTTGGCGCGCAGGCCTTCATGACCGGCACCGGGCCAGAGCTGTTCGACAGCCTGGAAGCAAGGGCGCAAGTCTTTGAAGTCTTGGACAAAAGCGGCCTTTCCGAGGTCAGGGAGCAGGGTTGATATGACGCCGCAACGGGTGACGCTCATCACGCTTGGCGTGGCTGATCTGGCGAAGGCGAAGGCCTTCTACGCGACCCTTGGCTGGCAGGAATCCGGGTCACAGGAAGGTGTCGCCTTCTACCAGATGCACGGCGCGGTCATGGCGCTTTTCGGCCGGGCGGACCTTGCCGCCGATCAGGGAAGGCCGGGCGCGGCGCTTGGTACCGGAGCGATGACCCTGGCGCAGAATTTCGCGACCGAGGCCGAGGTGGACGCCGCCTGGGCCGAGGCGCTCGCTGCCGGGGCGGCGCCGCTCAAGAAGCCTGAGAAGGTTTTCTGGGGCGGCTACTCGGGCTATTACGCCGACCCCGACGGCCATGTCTGGGAAATCGCCATGAACCCGTTCTGGCCGCTTCAGGCGGACGGATCGCTGGTTTTGCCCGGCGCACCGGACGTGCACTGAGCGTACACCCCCCGTACAGACAGCAGCATCATGACCATCACCACCGCATCGCTTCTTCTTTATGCCGGCGCCATGGCCCTTCTCTGGCTGACGCCCGGCCCGGTCTGGGTCGCCATCACGGCACGCGCCCTGTCGGGCGGCTTCGCCTCGGCCTGGCCGCTTGCCTTCGGCGTGGCGCTCGGCGATCTCATCTGGCCGCTCTTCGCGATCTTCGGCCTATCCTGGGTCGTGGATCAGTGGTCGGGCTTCACCGATGCGTTGCGGCTGGTGGCGGTGGCCCTCTTCATCGGCATGGGCGTGCTTCTGATCCGCCACGCCGCCGATCCGATCTCAAACGACCGGCGGCTGACGCGGCCCGGTCGCTGGGCGGGCTTCGCGGCTGGGGTGGCGGCGGTCTTTGCCAACCCCAAGGCGATCCTCTTCTACATGGGCGCGCTGCCGGGGTTCTTTGACCTGCGCCACGTCACAGCAGTCGACATTGCGGCAATCGCCGCGATCTCCATGCTGGTGCCGCTGGCCGGGAACCTGGCGCTTGGTCTGGCGGTCGGGTCGGCGCGGGCGAAGCTTGCCACGCCAGAGAGGCTGCGGCTTATCAACCTCATCTCGGGCGGATTGCTGATTGCCGTCGGCCTCGTGCTGCTGGCCCTGTCGCTTTACGGCTGAGCGTCGCGCAGCCCGTCCATGACGCGCATCAGCTCTTCGCTGATGGCGGCTTCCGAAAGCGCATGGCCGGCGACGGGGATCATCCTCAGCCTTGCGCGCGGCCAGCCCTGCGCGAGCTTCCAGGCCGACACCGGCGGGCAGATCATGTCGTAGCGGCCCTGCACGATGGTGCCGGGAATATCCGCAAGACGTGGCAGGTCACGAAGGATCTGGCCGTCTTCCTCAAGGAAGGTGCCGTTGCTGAAATAATGGTTTTCGAGCCTTGCGAAGGCGCGGGCGTAGTCCGCCGGGGCCTCGCCGCCGAAGCCGTGCGATTCGACGCTGGCGAGCGCGTTTTCCCAAGCTGCCCAGGCGCGGGCGAAACGGGTCTCGATCAGGGTGTCGCCGGAGAAGAGCCTGCGGTGATAGGCCGCGATCATGTCGTCGCGTTCATCTTCGGGGACAAGCGCGGTGAAGTCCTGCCAGCGCTCGGGCCAGAAGGCCCCGGCGCCACCGCCATAGAACCAGGCAAGCTCGGCCCTGGTGGCAAGGAAGACGCCGCGCAGCACCAGATGCCGGACATGGCCGGGATGCGCTTCGGCATAAAGAAGCGCGAGGGTCGCGCCCCAGCTGCCGCCGAAGATGATCAAGCTGTCGATGCCAAGGGCTTCGCGGATACGCTCGATGTCGGCGACGAGGTGCCAGGTCGTGTTCGCCTCCACGCTCGCATGGGGGCGGGAGCGGCCACAGCCGCGCTGGTCAAAAAGGATGATGCGGTAATGCGAAGGATCGAAATAGCGCCGCATCGCCGGGGAACAACCGCCGCCCGGCCCGCCGTGGAGGACGATCACGGGTCGCCCCAAGGGGTGGCCGCATTGTTCGACATAGATCCGGTGGCCGTCGCCAACATCCATCATCCGCTGATCGAAAGGCTCGATCTGCGGATAGAGATACGATCCTGCGCGCTTTTGCCCTGCGATCCTGTCCATCCATCGACTATATAACGGCTTGAGGCCGCCCGCCACCGGGTGACCGCGACTGCCGGAGACCCCATGAGCGCAGAGACCTCAAGCATCGACCCCGCCGAAGTCGCCAAGTTCGAGGCGATGGCGGCGGAATGGTGGGACCCGGCCGGCAAGTTCCGGCCGCTGCACATGATGAATCCGGTGCGGCTTGACTACATCACCCGGCAGGTGGCGGCGGAGTTCGGGCGCGATCTGACCCGGCCGAAGGCTTTCGCGGGCCTGCGCATCCTCGATATCGGCTGTGGCGGCGGGCTTTTGTCGGAACCGATGGCGCGGCTTGGCGCGACGGTCGTCGGCGCCGACGCAGCAGAGCGCAACATCCCCGTCGCGCGGGTCCATGCCGAGGCGCAGGGGCTGGAGATCGACTACCGCCACACCACTGCCGAGGCTCTGGATGCGGCGGGCGAGGTCTTTGACGTGGTCCTTGCGATGGAAATCGTCGAGCATGTCGCCGACCCGCCGGCTTTCGTCGCCACTTGCCGCGAGTTGCTGAAACCGGGCGGTCTGATGATTGCCTCGACGCTGAACCGCAACGGCAAGAGCTTCATGGCCGCCATCGTCGGCGCCGAATGGGTGACGCGCTGGCTGCCGAAGGGCACGCATGACTGGGCGAAGTTCATCACGCCGGATGAGCTTTCGGGGATGATGGTGCGGTGCGGTCTCGATCCGGTGGACCGCAAGGGCTTTGTCTTCAATCCGGTCAGCTGGCAGTGGTCGATTTCCGACCGGGATCTCAGCGTGAATTACGTCGCCGCGGCTGTTCGGCGCTAGTTACACATCCTCAAGCCGCTGCCGGATCTCGCGCAGGACCGGCAGGATGGAGGCTACGCGCTTTGCCCCCACGGTCTTGACCACGTCACCGATCAGCGGCGTGATCGCCGCGACAGCGGCGTCGCGCGCGGCCTTGCCCGCCGGGCTGATCGAGACGAACTTTCTGCGCGCATCGTCCCAGTCGGGGCGGATATGGATATGGCCGGCCCATTCGAGCTTCGAAAGCGTGTTCGTCATCGCGCCGCGCGTGACGTGAAACGTGTCGGCAAGCTGCGCGGGCGAGCGTTCGGACTGCACATGGGTCAGGTGGTTCAGGACCGAGAAATGGCTGAGCTCCATCCCCTTCGGCAGCGCCCGGCTGATGAGGCCGCGCGCCAGCTGGTCCGCCGCGAAAACCTCGGAAAAGAGCGTCACCGCGATGGGTTCGTCCGGCTCGCTCATGTCTTTTCCGGCCCGTCGAAGGGTCGGTCATGGCGGAGCGACGGCACCCGGCCACGGGCGCGGTCGACGGCGGCAAGGTCGATCCCGACATAGGTGATGCCGGGTTCGGTGCCGCCATCGGCCAGCACCTCGCCCCAGGGCGCCACGGCGAGCGAATGGCCCCAGGTGCGGCGCGGGCGGCCCTCATGCGCGGCATGGAGGCCGGTCTGGGCGGGGGCGAGCACATAAGCGCCATTCTCGATCGCACGGGCGCGGAGGAGCGATTCCCAATGGGCGGCGCCGGTGGTGTCGTTGAAGGCGGCGGGGACGGTCAGGATCTGGGCACCGCCTTGGGCGAGCCGGCGGTAAAGCTGCGGGAAGCGGATATCGTAGCAGACCGTCATGCCGATGCGGCCAAAGGGCGTGTCAGCGGTGACGGCGCGGGTGCCGGGGCGGTAGCCCGACGATTCGCGGTATTTCTCCGTCTCGGACACGTCCACGTCGAACATGTGGATCTTGTCGTAACGGGCGCGGATGCCGCCGTCCGGCCCGATCAGGAACGAGCGGTTGGCAAAGCGACCATCCGCATCGCGGGTCTTGAGCGCGAGCGAGCCGATGAGAAGCCAGAGCCCGAACCTTTCGGCATCGGCGCGCAGCGCGGCGAGGGTCTGGTCCTCATCCTCAAGGCTGAGGACGGCGTGCTGGTGGGCGCGGTCGGAGGAAAGGCAGTTGGTGACCTCGGGCGTCAGGACGAACCCTGCCCCCGCTGCCGCCGCCTCGGCCAGCATCGCCTGCGTCACGGGGAGGTTTTCCGCCGGATCGTCGCTGACCGATAGCTGGAGGAGCGCTGCCTTCATCTCTCAGGCCGCCAGAAGGGGGTCGAGCTTGCCGGCGCGGTCAAGCGCGTAAAGATCGTCCGAGCCGCCGATATGGTGGCCGTTGATGAAGATCTGCGGCACGGTGTGGCGGCCGGCGCGCTGCGTCATCTCGCGCCTGAGAGCCATGTCGCCCGATACATCGGTTTCCTCGAAAGCAACGCCCTTTTGCGCCAGAAGGCGCTTGGCGGCGAGGCAGTAGGAACACCAGGGCGTGGTGAAGATTTCAACGCGAACCATGATCAATCCCGGAAGTTGACGCAACTATAGGGATTTAGGCATCCTTCGCAACGCGTGCGAGTGCCAGAACCGACACAGATATGGCACCAGCGCCAAGACAGGCATCGGCGGCGGCGGCCAGAGTGGCACCGGAGGTCATCACATCGTCGACAAGAAGCACTGGGCGCCCAGCCAGATGGCGGCGGCGCCGAGGGTGGATCCCGATCGCGCCGGACATGTTCAGGAACCGCGCCTCACGGTCGCGCCCATCCTGCGAGGCGGTGCGGCGGGCTCTGACCAGAAGGTCGGGGCAATGGTCGAGCGCGGCGGCAAGCGCCACCTCTTTCGAGAGCAGCGCCGACTGGTTGTAGCGGCGGCGGGCGAGACGGGTCCAGTGCAGCGGGACCGGCGCCACCACCATGCCGGGGGTCAGGATCGGCCGCGCCGCGCGCATCATCCAGGCGGCGGCAGGACGTGCGAGTTCCAGCCGGTCGCCATGCTTGAGGCCGAGGACCAGCTTTCGCCCCGTCCCCTGATAGAGCATCGCCGCGCGCCCCCGCGCCCAAGGCCGGGCGATGGCATGGCAATCGTCGCAGATGTCGCCCCGCCCCTCCTCAGCGCCGGGCAGGGGCACGCCGCAGCGATCGCAGACCGGGCCGGCGATGAAGGGCGTGTCGCGCCAGCAGTCGGCGCAAAGGCCGAAGTCGCTGGCGACCGGCGCGCTGCAGCCAAGGCATTGCGGCGGAAAGAGGAACTGCAGCGCGCTTTGCATTCCCGCCCGAAGCCCCTTAGGTTCGCCGATCATGTCGCATCCGCCTGACCTTACCGACCGCCGCACCCTTCTTGTCCGCCGCGCCCGCGCCCTGCGGCAGGGCGCCGAACTGTTCCTGCACGAGGAAGTCGCCGACGAGATCGAGGAAAGGCTGAGCGAGGTTAACAAGTCCTTTACGGCGCCTGCCGTGGTGACGGCTTTTCCCGATCTGTGGCGGAACCGGCTGCCGGATGCCCGCATCGTCGCCGATGACGAGGTGCTGGACCTTGCCGAGGGCGGGCATGACCTCGTCATTCATGCGCTGGCACTCCACTGGGCCAACGACCCCGTCGGGCAGCTGGTGCAGGCGCGCCGGGCGCTGAAGCCTGACGGGCTTTTCATCGCCGCCCTTTTCGGCGGGCGGACGCTGCATGAGCTGCGGACTGTCCTTGCCGAAACCGAAAGCCGCCTGACCGGGGGGCTGTCGCCACGAGTGCTGCCGATGGGGGAGATTCGCGACCTTGGCGCGCTGTTGCAACGCGCGGGATTTGCCCTTCCCGTGGCCGACAGCTTCGCCAAGACCGTGACCTACCGCAGCGCCTTTCATCTGATCGCCGACCTGAGGGCGATGGGCGAATCGAATGCGCTGGCCGCGCGGAGCCGCCGCCCGGTGCCGCGCCGGTTCTTCCCGGAGGCGGCAGAGCTTTATGCCGCGCATTTTCCCGCAGCCGAGGGCCACATCGCTGCGACCTTCGACATCTGCTTCCTGACCGGCTGGGCGCCGCATGAGAGCCAGCAGAAGCCGCTGCGCCCCGGTTCGGCGGTGGCACGGCTTGCCGAGGCGCTTGGAACGGTAGAACGCCCCGCCGGGCCGGTCCGTGACAGCGGCACCGATTGACCGCAGCGGATTAACGGCTATGTCAGAATGACTCTAAACCGGAGGCATCATGACCGCCCTGACCGCCCGACCCGGCACCGGCCGCCTGAGCCATGCCCCCGCCGCCCACCCGCCGGTCAAGGCGGCGCGGATCGGCGTCTTGGTGGCGAACCTCGGCACACCCGACGGCTACGGCTACTGGCCGATGCGGCGCTATCTGAGCGAGTTCCTGTCGGACAAGCGGGTGATCGACTACCCGTCGTGGAAGTGGCAGCCGCTTTTGCAGCTTGTCATCCTGTCGAAGCGGCCGTTCACCTCGGGGGCGAACTACCGGAAGATCTGGAATCATGCGGCAGGTGAAAGCCCGCTGATGACCATCACCAAGGCGCAGGTGGAAAAGCTGCGCGCCAGCCTTGCTGCACGCTACGGCGACAGCGTCATGGTCGAGTTCTGCATGCGCTACGGCAGCCCGTCGACGAAGGACGTGGTGCGCGGAATGGTCGCAGCGGGATGCGAGCGGATTCTGTTCCTGCCGCTCTATCCGCAATACGCGGGTGCGACCTCAGCCACCGCCAATGATGAATTCTTCCGCGCCCTGATGACCGAAAAACGCCAGCCGGCGATTCGTACCGTGGGTGAATACTACGACCATCCGCTCTATGTCGGCGCGCTGGCGCAGTCGGTTGAGCGGGCCTATGCCAACCTCGATCACCGGCCGGATGTGCTGGTCGCGTCCTACCACGGGATGCCGAAACGCTACCTGATGGAGGGCGATCCCTACCATTGCCAGTGCCAGAAAACCTCTCGCCTTCTGCGTGAGGCGTTGGGCTGGGATCAGGGCGCGATCGACACCACATTCCAGTCGGTCTTCGGGCCGGAAGAGTGGCTGAGGCCCTATACGGTCCAGCATGTGGCAGAGCTTGCGAAGGCTGGAAAACGCCGTATCGCGGTGATTTCGCCTGCCTTTTCAGCCGATTGCATCGAGACGCTGGAGGAGATCCAGGGCGAGATCGCCGAGGCCTTCCATCACGCGGGCGGCGAGCGGTTCACCTATATCCCCTGCCTCAACGACGATGACGCGCATATCGCGGCGCTGTCGGAAATCGTCGCCGCCAATCTGGCCGGCTGGGTCTAACTATCTGAAAAACGGGCAAAAAGAAAAGGCGGTGGTTTCCCACCGCCTTTTCAGAATCGACTGCCTGCGATTAGTTGCTGGCGACAGCAGCAGCAACAACCAGCAGAAGCAGAAGCGGAACGAGGATGCCGCCCGACGTGGACGACTTTTCAACGACCACTTCCGGCTCCATCACGGGTTCAGCCATGCCACCGGCGAAAGCGGTGGAAGCGGCGAGCGAAACAGCGGCAGCAAGCGCGAGCTTTTTCATTTTTCAATTCTCCAGTTACGCACCGGCACAGTTTGATTGAGGAACGCCAGCGCATCCATCTTCACCTCGTAGAGATGAGTAACGCACATGATTTGGCATTTGCAACTGGCTAGTTGGGCGGAAAATCAAAGGTTTCGATGGTGTCGTCAAATAAGCAACACTTGCGTGCCGACCTTTGCAACCGAGTACAGTTCCATGATCTGCTCGTTGTACAAACCGATGCAACCATTGGACGACCTGCGCCCGATCTTGCGCGTGTCCTGGGTTCCGTGGATGCGATAGTACTGCCAGGAAAGATAGAGCGCGCGCACACCAAGCGGGTTGGTCGGGTCACCGCCCGGCACGAACTCCGGCCATTCGGGATTGCGCTTGCGCATCTCGGGCGTCGGACGCCATGGCGGGTTCTCGACCTTCTTGACGACTTCGGTGCGTCCCTTGCGGGTCAGATCCTCGGTCAATGGCACGCTGGTAGGATAGAGCTTGTAGGTCGTGCCGTCCTCCGACCAGTAGTGCAGCGCACGTGACGTGATGTCGACCAGTATGGCGCCGTTCCTGAGGTCGGCGAAATAGGGTTGCCATTGCAGCGAGCGGAAGCTGGAGATGTTCCTCCGCATGCTGGAGCTGAGATCGCTTTCCATCTCGGTCGTGCCGGCGGGCGCCGTCTGGGCCAGCGCGGGCATGGCAAGGGTCGCGGCCATCGCTGCCGTGGTTCCGATCAGCGCGCGGCGGCTGATCTTGAAGTTGTCAGAATTGGTCATCCTCGGTCACCATATCCGCCGCCCCGGTGGGCCGGCCTGTTTCTGCGCGGCAGACTACGCCAGCGCGGCCCAACGCTCAACTCACGGTCCTGTCACAAACCGCCGCCCGGCCAAGAACGGGTTTGAACACCGAACGGCGAAACTGTAAAGGACGGCCCTGCAATATCCCGAGGGGCCTCATCCATGTTTCGCAATCCCGCTCTGATTCTCGTTGCGGCTCTGGCACTTGCCGGGTGCGTCGGCCAGGCGCCCCAACTTGCGGCGGACGGCCGGCCCCTGCCCAAGATCTACGAGATCAGGAAGGGCGACGAAGGCCGCGTGACCTACTCGCTGATTGATTCGGTCAATGCACTGCGCAGTGCCGCGAATGCGCAGCCCTTGGCCCCGAACCCGCTTCTGACCGCGGCCGCCGCGACCCATTCGCGCGACATGGCGGTGCAGAACCGGCCCTGGCACTTCGGTTCCGACGGGTCATCCCCGATCGAGCGGGTGCGGCGGACCGGCTATCAGGGCCGGATGCTTGGCGAGAACATCTCCGAGACCTACGAGAACGAGGTTGAGACTCTGTCAGCCTGGATGGGGTCGCCCGATACGCGATCGGTAATTCTCGATCCGCTGGCGCGCGACATCGGCTTTTCCTGGTATCAGGAACCGGGCGGCAAGATCTGGTGGACGCTGGTGACGGGCGGCTGATTGGCGAACGGCTTACGCCGCGCCCGCTTCAGGGATCACGGCGTAATCAGGATGGGCGTACCCAGCCGGACCATGGAGTAGATTTCTTCGATCTCGCGGTCCTTCACGGCAATGCAGCCGGCGGTCCAGTCCGCGCCGCCGCGTTTCTTGCCTGTGGTCCCATGGATGAAAATATCGCCGCCCGGTTCTTTGCCGAGCGCCTTGGCTTCAGCACGATCCTGGTCATTCGGGTAGGAGATCCCGACCGACAGATAATAGGCGCTGTTCGGATTGCGCCGGTCAATGTAGTAGAGACCCTCGGGCGTCTTGCCGTCACCCTCGACCTTCTTGTCGCCGGTCGGGCTGTTGCCGAGCCCGATCTTGTAGGTTTTGAGCGCAGTGCTGCCATTCAGAAGGTACAGCCGTCGATCAGCCTTGTTGATCAGAACCCGTGTCACCGCAGGTCCGTTGTAGCTTCTGAATTTTGAGCCGCATGCAGATAGCAGGCTCACTGCCGCCGTCGCGAGAAAAGTCCGCCTGCCCCACATGGTCCCGTCCGCCTGTTATCGTTGCGAGCCTTGTACACGGATCACGCGGGCGGCGAAAGTAGGCGGCTTTCCGCTTGATGCCTAACGGCTGAGCCGGGCGGACAATTCCACGTGAGGCGACCAGCGGAACTGGTCGACGACCTCGATCCAGTCGATGCTGAACCCCGCATTGCACAGCAGCCGGGCATCCCGCGCGAAAGTCACCGGATTGCAGGAGACCGCCGCGACAACCGGCACCCGCGATGCGGCGATCTGGGCCGTCTGCGCCTCGGCCCCGGCGCGGGGCGGGTCGATGACGACGGCGCCGAAGCGGTTCAGCTCATCGGGCAGAAGCGGCCGGCGGAAGAGGTCGCGCGCCTCGGTGGTGACGCGGTGCAGCCCTTCAGCGCCGCGCCAGCCGGCGTCCAATGCGGCAACCATTGCGGCTTCGCCCTCGACGGCGTGAACCTCGGCCCGTTCGGCGAGCGGCAGGGCGAAGGTGCCGCAGCCGGCGAAAAGATCGGCCACCGGGCCGGCCTTGCCGACGGCTTCGGTGACGGCGGCGACAAGGGCTGCCTCCCCTTGGGCGGTGGCCTGAAGGAAGGCGCCGGCGGGGGGCACGACATCGGCCCGGCCAAAGCGCCGCGCCGGCGGGCGGGCCATGGCGATGACCTCGCCGTCCCAGCTCAGGCGCGCGAGATCGGCCTCGCCAGCGATGCGCGCGAGTTCGGCGAAAAGTGCCGGCTCCACCGGCTTGCCGTTCCGCACCGCGAGGTCGATCCCGCGATCCGTCAGCGTGGCGGCGAGCGCCAGTTCCGCCGAGCGCGACCCACCCGCGACCGTGATCGCCTCGAGCATCGGCAAAAGCGCTGTCAGGCGCGGGTCGAGGATCTGGCAGTCGGGGATTTCGGTGATGGTGCCGGAGCGGCGGCCATGAAAGCCGACGATGGCGCCCGCCTTGGTGCGCCTGCCGGAGAAGGTCGCCCGCCGCCGCGACCGGGGCGGCGAGGTCAGGATCGGGCGGAACGGCGCCTCGAGCCCCTGCGCGGTGAGCGCCTGCCGCACCACATCGGTCTTCCACCCGGCGACGAAGCCGTCCGAAGCGTGCATCAGCGCGCAGCCGCCGCAGGCGCGATAGTGCCGGCAGGGCGCCTTCACCCGGTCGGGCGAGGGCGCGACGATCTTCGGATCGACCATCCGCTCACCGTCAAGCGCGCCCTCCACAACCTCGCCCGGCAGCGCCATCGGCACGAAGACCGGGCCGGGGGCGATGCCGTCGCCGAGATGCCCGAGGCGGGCAATGGTCAGCGTGGTCATTCCGCTGCCTCGTCGAGACCGATGAAGCCGCCCGACTGGCGGTTCCAGTAGCGCGCGTAAAGCCCGCCCGCCGCCAGAAGCTGGGCATGGGTCCCGTCCTCGACGATGCGGCCATGGTCCATCACGACGATACGGTCCATCTCGGCGATGGTCGAAAGCCTATGCGCGATGGCCAGAACGGTCTTGCCCTGCATCACCCGGTGAAGGGCGCCTTGCACCTGCGCCTCGACCTCGCTGTCCAGCGCACTCGTCGCTTCATCCAGCACCAGGATCGGCGCGTCCTTCAGGAAGGCGCGGGCCAGGGCGATACGCTGGCGCTGGCCGCCGGAAAGCTTCACCCCGCGTTCGCCCAGATGCGCCTCATAGCCCTTGCGGCCCTTGAAATCCTGCAAGCCTTCGATGAACTCATCGGCTTCGGCGGCACGGGCGGCGGCAATCATATCGGCCTCTGTTGCATCTGGGCGGCCATAGAGGATGTTGTCACGGGCGGATCGGTTGAACATCGCAGTTTCCTGCGTGACCATCGCGACCTGCCGGCGGAGGCTTTCCTGCGTCACCCCGCGCACATCGGCGCCGTCGATGAGGACGCGGCCGCCTTCGGTGTCGTAGAGCCTGAGCAGAAGCGCCACGAGCGTCGATTTCCCCGCGCCCGAAGCGCCGACGATACCGATCTTCTGCCCCGCCGGGATATGCAGCGTCACGCCGTCAAGCCCGCCCCGGCCCCGGCCATAGGCAAAGCTCACATCGTCGAAGAGGATGTCGCCCTTGACGCGCGGCAGCTCCACGGCCCCCGCTTCATCGGTGATCTCATGCGGCGGGGTCAGGGTGCGCATCCCGTCCTCAACCTCGCCGATTGACCCGTAGATGCTCATCAGCGTGAAGCTGACCCAGCCGGTCATCTGGGCAATGCGGATGGCAAGCGTCCCCGCCGCCGCGATGTCACCCGCCGTCGCTGCACCTTCGGACCAGAGATACAGCGCGCCGCCGATCAGGATCAGCGGCAGGACGCCGGCGATGGTCATCAGCGCGACGCGGAACCAGGCGGACAGGACACCGAAGTCCAGCGCCGTGTCGCGGAAGCCCGACATGGCGCGCAGCGCGGCCTTGTCCTCATGCTCGGCATGGGCGAAAAGCTTCACCGTCTTGATGTTGGTGATCGTGTCCACGACCTGCCCCGTCACCATTGCACGGGCACCGGCGCGGGCGGCGGACTTGCCGCGGACCTTTGGCAAAAAGGCGCGGATCAGGGCGAGGTAGGCGACGAGCCAGACGGCCAGCGCCATCCCCATCCAGCCATTCATCGCGATGAGAAGGAAGATCGAACCGACCATCGAGGCCAGCGCGAAGGCCACGGTGTTGATCGTCTCACTCGCCACATCGGTGACGGCGCGGGCGGCCTGCATCTGCTTTTGCGCAATGCGCCCGGCGAAGTCATTGTCGAAGAAGGTGACGGCCTGCCCGAGCGTCCAGCGGTGGAGCCGCGACAGGACGAGGGGCAGCACGTTCGGCTGCACCACAACGGCGTTCGAAGCGGCGCTGAGGCCGAATGCCAGCGGTCGGGCGACGACGAGGAAAAGCGCGAAGCCAAGATAAAGCGGCCAGTTGTCGGCAAAGACCAGTGCCGGATCGCCGCCCTGCGCGGTATCGACGACGCGGCCAAGATACCAGGCCGTGACAACCTCCATCGCCCCGGCGATGGCCGAGAGCACGGTGGCGAGGGTCAGCGGCCCCCAGGCGCCCGAGAGGGACCAGAGGAAGAACCGCCCCAGCGACTGCGGCGGCGGCCCTTCCGCCGGGCGGAAGGCGTCGATCATGTCGCCGGCCTTCATGCCACCGCCTCCGGCTCATCCTCGGTGCCGATGAAGCCGCCGGACTGCCGGTTCCAGAACCGGGCATATAGCCCGCCCTTCTCCAGAAGAGCCTCATGGGTACCGACTTCGGCGATGCGGCCATCGTCGATCACCACGATGCGGTCCATATGGGCGATGGTCGACAGCCGGTGGGCGATGGCGATCACCGTCTTGCCCTCCATCACGCCGTAAAGCGTGTCGAGGATCGCCGCCTCGACCTCGCTGTCCAAGGCGCTCGTCGCCTCGTCGAGGACGAGGATCGGCGCGTCCTTCAGGATGACGCGGGCAAGGGCCACGCGCTGCCGCTGGCCGCCGGAGAGCTTTACGCCCCGTTCTCCCACCTGCGCGTCATAGCCACCGCGCCCCTGCGGATCAGTCAGTTGCAGGATGAAGTCATGCGCCTCCGCCCGCTTCGCCGCTGCCACCACCTCGGCCTCGGTCGCGTCCGGACGGCCATAGAGGATGTTCTCACGGACCGAGCGGTGCAGAAGCGAGGAATCCTGCTGCACCATGCCGACGACGCTCCGCAGGCTGTTCTGGGTGACCGCCGAAATGTCCTGCCCGTCGATCAGGATGCGCCCGCCCTCGGCGTCGTAGAAGCGAAGAAGCAGCTTCACCAGCGTCGACTTGCCAGACCCGGAACGCCCAACAATGCCGATCTTCTCGCCCGGCCGGATCGTGAGGCTGACATCGGCGAGCCCGCCGGAGCCCCTGCCGTAGTGGTGGCTCAGATGGTCGATCTCGATCCGCCCGGCCTTCAGCGCCAGAGGCCGCGCATCACGACGGTCGGTCAGGGCGATGGGCTGGGCGATGGTTTCCATCCCCTCGGCGACGACGCCGAGCGACTGGACGAGGTTCGTCGTCGCCCACATGATCCAGTAGGTCATGTTGTTGAGCCGAAGAACCAGCGCCGTCGCCGCAGCAACGACACCGACCGTCGCCTGCCCCTGATACCAGAGCCAGAGCGCAAGCCCCGTCACCGAGACGATCAGGAGACCGTTGATGAAGGTCAGCATCAGGTCCATCAGCGTGACGACCCGCATCTCAACCTGGAACTTCTGCCGCGCCTCTTCGATGGCCTCGCCGGCATAGGCGATCTCGCGGTCATGGTGGGCGAACATCTTCACCGAATGGATGTTGGTGTAGCTATCGACCACGCGCCCCGTGACCTTGGACCGCGCATCCGACGCGGCGGTCGAGGCCGGGCCGGCGCGGCGGATCGTCCAGCGCAGAAGCATCAGGTATAGCACGATCCAGACCAGAAGCGGCACCACAAGGCGCGGATCGGCATCCGACAGCAGCGCTATCGAGCCGATCAGCGTCGTCACCGCGAAGGCCACGGCGTCAAAGATCTGGAACACCGCGTCGCCCGCCGCCGGCGGGGTCTGCATGATGCGGTTGGCGATGCGCCCGGCGAAATCATTCTCGAACCAGCCGACGGGCTGGCGCAACACGTGGCGGTGCGACCGCCAGCGCAGGAGCGTGCCGAAGTTCGGCAGGATGGTGTTGTGCAGCAGCGCCACATCGACGCTGTTGATGAGCGGCCTGATGACCAGCACCGCGAAGGCGGCAAAGGCAAGCTCCGCCCCATACGTACGCATCACCTCGGCGGGGCTGCCCCCGGCCAGAAGATCGACGAGGCGGCCCACATACCAGATGAGGCCGACCTCGATCACCGCAACGCACATCTTCAGGATCGCTGTCGCGACAAAGACGCGCCGGAATGGACGGGCATGTTCGGCCAGGAAGGGAAGAAGACGCCGGGGCGGCGTATCCGTCTCTTCATAGGCGACATAGGGATCGACCAGGTTCTCGAAGAACCGGAACATGACTGTGCCTCGTTGGGTTGCCCCGAGGATATAGCGCGCCGGGGCGGAAAGGAAAACTCAGTGCCGGATCACGGCCGCGACGGAAAGCACGATGAGCGCCGCCATCGTGATGTTGAAGACCCGCTGGCGCCCGTCGGTCGTCAGCCAGCGCGAGATTGCCTGACCAAGGCCGACCCAGGTCGCGCTTGAGGCGAGGCCGAAGGTCAGGAAGGTCGCGGCGACGATGACGGCGGTATGGACGGGGCGTTCCGGCGTGATGAACTGCGTCGTCGCGGCCACCGCCATGGACCAGCCCTTGGGGTTGATCCACTGGAAGGCGGAGGCGCCGACGAAGGTCATGGGGCTGCCACCTGACGACTTTTGCGAAGGTCCGCCCGCATTGGCGGTCTTCCACGCGATCCATAGAAGCAGGGCCGCCCCGCCCCATCGCAGGCCTTCACGCAGGAGGGCGCTCGACTTGAACACCTCGCCCAAGAGAAGGCCGACGATCAGGAGCATGACCGGAAAGCCGACCGCCACGCCCAGCATGTGCGGCGTCGTTGGCCAGAAGCCGAACCGCGCGCCGGACGCCGCCAGCATGGCGTTGTTCGGCCCCGGCGTGAACAGGGTCGCGACCGCGAGGGCGATGAGGGCGTAATAGGCTTCGGGCGTCATGGCGCGTGGTCCAATAGGGCAAGGCGGCGATCTTCCCGCAAATCGCCGCCGCTTCAAGCGAGCAATTGTTCCCGCGACAATGTAAATCCCGAGGCGATCCAGCGCGCCTCAAGCTCGGCGAGCCTTTGCCCGAGGGCTGCACCCTGAAGCCCGGGCATCAGGTCGGCAGCGGAAAGGGGGAAGCGCGCCGCTGCGCCGGTTGCGATTTCATCCTGCCAGTCTGGCGACAACACAAGGCCCGAGGCGGCACGGATCAGCATGGCGTCGCGGGCGATCACTTCGCGGTGGCGATAGGCAAGTTCCGCCGGACCGGCGCCGCCTTCAATGGCGGCGCGCAAAAGCTCAAGCTCCCGCGCTTCGGCTTTCGAGAGCCGTAGCCATTCGGCGTCGCCTCCGAGTGCTGCGAGGCGCCGGAGCCAGCCGGGGGCGAGGCCCTCAGGCTCAAGATGGACCAGCGGCGCCAAGGCACGCGGATCGGCACCGGGCAGGACATGGGCCAGAACGCCCGTCGCCTGCATCGCGGCAAGCGCCGGGGCCGGGTCGGGCGCGGCGAGAAGGCGGCGCATCTCATGGCCGATCCGCTCTTTCGACAGACGGTCGAGGCCGTCGGAGTTCGCGGCAATTGCGGCCAATGCCTCGGCGTCCATCCCCGCGTCGGGATCGCCGTACGAGGCATGGAAGCGGAAAAAGCGCAGGATGCGCAGGTAATCCTCGCGCACACGGGTTTCGGCGTCACCGACAAAGCGGATGCGGCGGGCTTCAAGATCGGCCAGCCCGCCGACCGGGTCGGTCACTTCGCCATTCGCATCCGCGTAGAGCGCGTTCATGGTGAAATCGCGCCGCGCCGCATCCTCCTCCAACCCATCGGCGAAGGCAACGGTCGCGCGGCGGCCATCGGTTTCCACGTCGCGGCGGAAGGTCGTGACCTCATGGGGCGTACCACCCACGATCAGCGTCACGGTGCCGTGGTCGATCCCGGTCGGCACGACACGAAAGCCCGCCGCCTCGGCAAGCTCCACCACGCGGGCGGGCCGCGCGTCGGTGGTGATGTCGATATCGGCGACGGCGCGCCCGAGAAGCCCGTCCCGCACGCAGCCGCCCACAAGCCAGCCCTGATGCCCGGCCCCGGTCAGCATGGCCAGCACGGCCTGCGTCGCCGGTGCCTTGATCCAGTCGCCCTCTATCCGCATTGCCCCATCCGGTCGGCCAGCGCGCGCAGCATACGCGCGGTGGCGCCCCAGATGTAATAGGGGCCGTAGGGCACGACGTAGTAGCGCCGCATCTCGCCCAGCCAGCGCCGCTGTTCGATGCTGAACTCAGCAGGATTGCTGACATGGGCGAGCGGGGCCGCGAAAATCTCCTCGACCTCACCGGCCTCGGCCACGGGTGCGAAGCTGCCGTCGATCCAGGCAAGGACCGGCGTCACGGAAAACCCTGTCACGGTTTCATGCGCCGGCAGCGTGCCGAGGACGCGGACCTGCGCGATCGGCAGACCCACCTCCTCCCGCGCCTCGCGCAGCGCGGCGGCGACGGGGCCGTCGTCGCCCGCGTCGATCTTGCCGCCGGGAAAGGCGATCTGGCCGGGGTGGTGCTTCAGCCGCGACGAGCGCTTGGTCAGGATCACCTCCGGCCCCGTCCGGCCCTCGCGGGCGGCGATCAACACCGCCGCGCCGCGAAGTTGCTTGGGTGGGGCGATCCGCGAGCCCGGATTCAGGTCGTAGTCGGAACTCGGCCGCCCCGGCAGAAGCGCCGCCTGCCGGAGCCTTTCCCTGACCTCACTCGGCGTCACCGGTCACCTTCTTCGCCTCGAACCCGAGCGTGGCGGGATCAAACTCGTAATGCGCACCGCAGAACTGGCAATCGGCGGTGACGATGCCTTCGGGCGTCGTCATATGGGTGATGTCCTTGGCCGAATAGATCGACAGGCTCTGCCGCACCTTGTCTTCCGAACAGGAACAACCGAACTGCACCGGTTGGGCGTCGAAGACGCGCGGGCCCTCTTCGTGGAAGAGCCGCACCAGAAGGTCGGTCGGCGCAAGCTGCGGCCCGATCAGCTCGATCTCCTCGACGGTGTCGAGAAGAAGGTTGGCGCGGCCCCAGTTCTCTTCGTCGTCGCCCTGAAGAAGATCGCCCGCCGAAAGCAACTGGCCCTCGGTGACCTCACCTTCCTTGGCGACAAGCGGCGACGCCTTGGGCATGTGCTGGAGCATCACGCCTCCGGCCCGCCAGCGCTCCGCCTCGCCGGGCAGTTGCGAGCGGCCGGAGGTCACCGAAAACCGGGTCGGAAGCTGTTCGGACTGCGCGAAATAGGTCTCGGCGCAGGCCGAAAGCGATCCGCCGGCGATTGGTGTGATGCCCTGATAGGGCAAGGTGCCCTCGCCCTGGTCGATCAGGATGGCGAAATAGCCGCTGCCGATCTGCGAAAACGGCACGTCGGTATCCGACAGCGCCTTGGCGTCGAATGAGGCCCAGGCGCGCATCCGCGCCGGCGTGCCGTCTTCGGTCGGGGCATAGTAGTCGGTGGCGATGATGCGGATCGGCCCGTCGCCGCGAATCTGCAGCGAGAGCTTCCAGCGCAGCTTCATCGTCTGGCCGATCATCGCGGTCAGCAAAGCGGCCTCGGCCACCAGCGCCTCGACCGGATGGGGATAGTTGTGTTGCTTCAGTATCTTTTCCAGCACGCCGTCAAGGCGGGAGACCCGGCCCCGGATGTCGGAGCGGTCAAGCTGGAACGGCAGGACGGTATCGTCCCAGGCGATCTGCGACAGGCTTGTCATGGGGTTTCCTTGTGGCTTGCGCCATGGCTTAAAGCTCCAATATGGGAAGAACAACCGTTTGGCCAAGGGGCAGGTGATGATCAGGCGTTTCGGCGAGCCCCCGGTGAAGGGCCAGCGCTACGGATTGCGGCGCGGCACCTATGCGGTGCTGATGAACGGCAGGGACGTGCTTCTGACCTATCAGGAAGCGCCGGAGCCTGAGTTCCAACTGCCGGGCGGCGGCATCGACCCCGGCGAATCCCCTGTCCGGGCGCTCAGGCGCGAGGTCTTCGAGGAAACCGGCTGGTCGATCGGCACGCCGGTCCGGCTCGGCGCGTTCCGGCGCTTTGCCTATATGCCGGAATATGATCGCTGGGCGGAGAAGCTTTGCACCATCTATGCCGCGCGGCCCACCCGGCGCCTCTCCGAACCGACCGAACCCGGCCACACTGCGGTCTGGACGGCGGCGCGCGATGCGGTCGACCTTCTCGGCAATGACGGCGACCGGCATTTCCTGAAGCTTGCGCTGGGGATCGCGGGCTGAGCCGGCTTAGAGCATTTCGACCAGTGCGCCGGAAACGTCATCGTCAAACTCTGACTCGGCATATTGCGACAATTCGGCGAGGAGCCCCTCCATGAAGTCCGGCCCGCTCCGGTCCCGGAGGACGGCGAGGATCTCGACAAGCCCCTGTTCCGCAAGCTGGCCGCTTTCCGGCGACTCGATCTCTGTCACGCCATCGGACACCAGAAGCAGGCGGTCGCCGGGCGCCAGCCGCGTCTCGACCGTACGGTAGGTGGCGTCGGGGAAGAGGCCCACGGGCAGGCCGCCGACGCCCAGAAACTCAAGCTCGCCGTCCGCGCGCTGCACCACGGGATGCGGATGGCCCGCCTGAACCAGACGCACGGCGCCGGTGCCGGTATCAAGTTCGGCATAGATCAAGGTGAAGTAACTTTCGGTCCCCATTTCCTCAAGAACGATGCGATTGAGATGCGCGGCGATCTCTGCCGGGTCGCGCCCCTGAAACCCGTCGGCGGAAGGCAGAAGCGCGATGTTCTGTTCCGGGGTTCCGCCGGACAGGTAGCCCGCAAGCCGCGCCGTCATCAGCGCGGACGTGATGCCGTGCCCGGACACGTCGAGCGAATAGACCCCGACCCGGTCGCCGCCGATCGGGAAGAAGCCGACAAGGTCGCCGCCGATATGGCCCGACGGCCTGAGAAGAAGCGTCACCTCCGAAGGTCCGAACCGGCGGAAGCGTTCGCGCACGAGGCTTTGCTGCAGCTTCCGCGCCTCCATCAGGTCGCGGTTCATCGCCTCGTGGATGTGCCTGAGTTCGGTGAGCGCATCGGTCAGAAGGCGGTTCTTGTCAGTCAGTTCCCGCTCCATCCGGATGATGCGCCCGCCGGCGGCGATGCGGGCGCGCAACTCATCGCCGGTGACGGGTTTGGTCAGGAAATCGTCGGCCCCGCCGTCAAGCCCCGTCGCCACCTCTGCCGATTCGGCCTTTGAGGTCAGAAGGATGAAGTAGATATAATTCTCGTGATGCTGGGCACGGAGCGCGCGGCAGAATTCAAGCCCGTTCATCCCCGGCATCACCCAGTCGGAAATCACGATATCCGGGGCGTCTGCGGCGCAGGCTGGCAATGCTTCCTCGACCGAGGCGGCCTCTGTCACCAGATATCCGGCGCGGGTCAATTGCGAGGTGAGGATCTTGCGCTGCACCCGGCTGTCGTCGACCACCATCACGCGCCGGACCGGGGGAAGCGCCGGGGTGGCGACGGTGGTGGCTGCCGTTTCAATCATGGCTGGAAAACTCATTGCGACGATCAGTTTCGCCAAGCTGTAGACTCAAGCGGTTAAGGCGGCTTGAACGGCTTTCAGCGCAGGCCTTAACTGCCGCTTAAGGTGCCGGGCGTTACGGTCCTCGCGTGAAGGTGAGGACGGAGGTGGTGATGATTGACTGGTCAAGGGCGCAGGAACTCAGGCGCGAGATTGGCGAGGAAGGCTTTGCGGAGGTGGTGGAGCTCTTCCTCGATGAGGTGGAGACGAAGATCGGCCGGCTCGCCGCCGCTTCGGGGCCGGCGGTAATGGCAGAGGACATGCACTTCCTTAAGGGCAGCGCCTGGAACCTCGGCTTTGTGGATTTCGGGGCGCTCTGCCACGACGGCGAACGGCGCGCCGCCATGGGCGGGTTCGGACGGTCCGACCTGGAGCGGATCATGAAATGCTATACAGCATCCAAGGCGGCATTCCTTGGCGATCTGGCAGAAAAGGCGACGCCATCGGCGGCCTGAAGGGCAGGGTCAGATCAGGAACTCGGCCAGGGCCTGATCTTCGGTGATGTCCTGATAGCTGAAGCCGGCGGCGTCGAGCTTGTCGCGGAAGGCGGTGAAATTCTCTGGCGCCTTGGTTTCGATACCGATGAGGACGGAGCCGAAGTTCCGCGCCGATTTCTTCAGGTATTCAAAGCGGGCGATGTCGTCGTCTGGCCCCAGCATCGACAGAAACTCGCGCAGGGCACCGGGCCGCTGCGGCATCCTCAGGATGAAGTACTTCTTCAGCCCGGCGAAGCGCTGCGCCCTTTCCTTGACCTCGGGCAGCCGTTCGAAATCGAAATTGCCGCCCGAGGTGACGCAGACCACGGTCTTGCCGCGGATGTCGTCGGCAAGATCGCGCAGCGCATCGACAGACAACGCGCCGGCAGGCTCAAGCACGATGCCCTCATGGTTCAGCATCTCAAGCATGGTGATACAGATACGATCCTCGGGTGCCGCGAGCACTGTCGCGGGGTCGGTCCCGGCAAGCCGCGCAAAGGTGGTGTCGCCCATCCGCGCCACCGCCGCCCCGTCGACGAAGCTGTTGATACGGTTCAGCGCAACCGGCGCCCCGGCCTTCAGCGCGGCGGCAAAACTGGCACCTCCCGCCGGCTCGATGTAGCGAAACGCGGTTCCCGGCGCGGCCTTGGCCATGTAGCCCGTCACCCCGGCGGCCAGCCCGCCGCCACCGACGGGCAGGATCACGAGGTCGGGGGTCTTGTCCATCTGGCCGAGGAGTTCGACCGCAACGCTCGCCTGCCCCTCGATCACGTCGGGATCGTCGAAAGGGGCAAGGAACCAGGCGCCTTCGGCGGCGCAATAGGCCTTCGCGGCGGCAAGGGTCTGGTCGAAATAGTCGCCGGTCAGCCGGATTTCGATGTTGTCCCCGCCAAAGACCCGGGTCTTGTCGATCTTCTGCTGCGGCGTCGTCACCGGCATGAAGATCGTCCCCATCACGCCGAAATGGCGGCAGGCAAAGGCCATGCCCTGCGCATGGTTCCCCGCACTGGCGCAGACGAAGCGGCGCTGGCCGGGATCGCGCGCCAGCACCTTGCGCATGGCGTTGAAGGCGCCGCGCAGCTTGTAGCTGCGCACCGGCGTCAGATCCTCGCGCTTCAGCCAGTGCTGTGACCCCCGACGCTCA
>DJUV01000152.1 GCA_002440625.1 Rhodobacteraceae bacterium UBA6273
CTGAGCTACAACCGCGCATCTCGCGCTCGGGCGATCCGGTGGATGGTGGCGCGGTTGACGGGGCTCGAACCCGCGACCCCCGGCGTGACAGGCCGGTACTCTAACCAACTGAGCTACAACCGCATCCATCCGCCCGGATCGCCGCCCGAGCGTGGGATGCGTAATAGGCATGACCGCGAGTGGCGTCAAGCGCGTGGGTGCGCTTTTTCCGCTGCCTTGATCATCAGGCCAGAAGTGTCGCCAGACGGCGGAGCGCCAGCCCGTAACCCTCAGTTCCGCAGCCTGCAATCACGCCGTCGGCGCGCAGCGAGACATAGGAATGGTGGCGGAAGCTCTCGCGCTTGTGGATGTTGGAGATATGGACCTCGATCACAGGCCCGTCGAAGGCATTGAGCGCATCGAGAATCGCGATGGAGGTATGGCTGTAGGCGCCGGGATTGATGACGATGCCCGCCGCCTTCTCCCGCGCCTCATGGATCCAGCCGACAAGCTCTCCCTCATGGTTGGACTGCAAGGGCTTCACCTTCAGCCCGACCTCGGCCCCGGTCTTCGCCGCCGCCGCCATCACGTCATCAAGCGTGGCGCTGCCGTAGATCTCCGGCTGGCGCTTGCCGAGGAGATTGAGATTCGGCCCGTTCAGGATGTAGATCGGCTTGGCCATCCGCCCGCCCTTCCGCGCTTGAAGCTGTCGCGCCTCTGTAGCGCGCTTTAGCCCCGATTGCACCGCCCCGGCCGGAAATCCTCCGGCGGAGTGGCCCCTGCGCGTCAGGTGACCCCGGCCTCAGGCCCTGATCGCACCCCTGAGGCCGATGCCGATTAGGCCGGCGTTGATGAGAAGATAGGGCGAGGCGCCGCCGAAGGCGAGGCTCAGCGCCTTCGACCAGTCGGCGAAATGGTGCACCGGCTCGAAAGCGATGAATACCCCCGCCACAAGAGGCAGCGCCGAGGCGAGCCAGGTGAGAGAGGCCGGTTTGATGTATTTTTGCCGGAACGACATGGGAACCCCCGCTTGAAAGCAGGCGCCATGAGAGCAGAGCCGCCTGAGCGCGACGTGAACGGGGCGCGCGTTCCGGCGCGCCCCCGTCCCCAGGGATTACTGGTCGAGGAAGTTCGGCTGGCCGTTCGAGGCCGAAAGCCCGCCATCGACCGGCAGAATGACGCCGCTCACGAAAGCAGCGTCCGGCCCGGCGAGGAAGGAGATCACACTGGCCACCTCTTCCGGTTCCACGAGACGGCCCATCGGGATGCGCTTGTTCAGCGCCGCGCTGACCTTCGGCGCGCCTTTCAGCGGCTCCGCCAAACGGGTGTTCGTCGTGGCTGGCGCCACGGCATTCACGCGCACTCCCTCGCGCCCGAGGTCGAGGGCCATCCCCTGCGTCATCAGCGACACCGCACCCTTCGAGGCGTTGTAGCCGTACATCGCCCAGTCGCCGCGCATGCCCGAGACGGAAGAGACGTTCACGACATTGCCCTTCGATTTGCGCAGCTCCGGCAGCGCGGCAAGCGTCACGTTGCGCACCCCGCCGACGTTGACCGCCATCATCCGCTCGAAATCCCCGTCCGAAAGCATGTCGGCGGTGCCGGGCAGCACGACGCCGGCATTGTTGACCACCACATCGACGCCGCCGAAGGTCTTGACCGCCGTGGCCACGATGCTCTCGGCCTCCTCGCGCTTCGATACATCGGCGACGGCGACGACGGCCTTGCCGGCGCCGATCTCTTTCGCCACTGCTTCCAGCGGTTCGCGGCGGGTGCCGTTCAGCACCAGATTGTAGCCGTCTTGCGCCAGCCTCAACGCGGTGGCCTTGCCGATGCCGGTGCCGGCACCGGTGACGATGGCAGTTTTGCGAGCGTTCATATCAAATCTCCTTGGGCAATCGGAATTTGCTTAACTGCCGCCGGGGTCCGGGTCGGACACCTCAGGCGGCGCATAACTCTGATGTAGGCATGTCGGTCGCATGATCCAGACGCCCGCGCCGATGACGCGACGTTGCCGGGCATCTGGCGTGACGTCAGCCGGACCGACGGCCGGAGCCGTCTTGCCGGGCAAGTCTTGCGCGAAGGAGACGATGGTGGGTGATAAGGGATTTGAACCCCTGACATCTTCGATGTGAACGAAGCGCTCTACCACTGAGCTAATCACCCGCGCATCGTGGCGGAGCTAATAGCCTGTCGTCGCGGGGGCTTCAAGCACCGAGTTCGGCCTGATTTGGGCCGATGTGGAAAACCGCCCGGCGCCAGCGTTATTGGTGCCATCATGGAAACGATCCGTTTCCCTTGGGGGCTTCAGAACCCCAGTCGCGCCATAGTTGAGCCAAAGAATGGGGCGCCGGGCCGCGCAATATGGTCGCGCCCGCAATGCGTCCTGCGGGGGAAGCGTGACCGGCACACATGGGGAGTGCCGGCGAAAAGGTGAGATGCTGAAACCTGTGCTGGCCTTTCTGTTGCTTGTGGTGGCGCTCTGCGCCGCCGGCTCGCCAGCCGTTTCCGTCACCATGCCCTGGGCACAGGAGGAAGAGACTTCGGCAAGCCGCCTTGCTGTTGATCTCGGAGCGGTTTCGCGGGCCGTCGCGCTGGCCAGCGCAGAGGGCTTCAAGGGTCTTCGGACCGGCAGACAGGAAACTGCCCGGTCCAAGTTTGTGGCGCTTCTGCGCGCGGGGCTGCAAAAGGTGCCGTGGCTTGGCGACGGACGGGCGATGGGGCTCTGGACCTGGCAGCGCAACCCCGCACTCGGGGTGGCGGTCTACGGGCCGGGGATCGGTGGCTACAGCTCCTTCTCCTGGACGCGACAGCGCGGGCCGGATGCCGGTCTTGTTGCGGCGGCCAAACTGCGCCCTCTGACGCAGCAGGAACTGCTCTTGCAGCGGAACGGACGCGGTGGCGGGCCGGTGCCGGTGCCCCTGCCTCCGGCTGCGCCGATGCTGCTGGCGGCAATCGGGATCACGGCCCTGCTGCGCCGGCGAAGCGGAAGTGTCGGCAAAGGGGCTTCACACCCGACCTGACCTTCACGCGGCCCGAGGCCGCATGGACGACAGCAACCACCTGATCCTAAAAGAAAAAGGGCGCGGCAGATACCGCGCCCCCTTGTTGCTTCTCCGTCAGGATCAGTGCGCCGTGGCGCCGAGGTTGTCGCCCTTGTCGGCCGGCGCCTTGGCGGCAGCGGCTTCCTCGGCCTCGGCATCCCAGACGATCGCTTCGGGCTGCCGCACGAGGGCGTGCTTCAGCACTTCACGCACGTGAGAGACGGGAATGATCTTCATCCCTTCCTTCACGTTGTCCGGGATCTCGGTCAGATCCTTGGCGTTCTCCTCGGGGATCAGCACCGTCTTGATGCCGCCCCTGAGCGCCGCGAGAAGCTTTTCCTTCAACCCGCCGATAGCCGTCGCGTTACCGCGCAGCGTCACTTCGCCGGTCATGGCGATGTCCTTCCTGACCGGGATGCCGGTCAGGACCGAAACGATCGCCGTCACCATGGCAAGACCTGCCGAAGGCCCGTCCTTGGGCGTGGCGCCATCGGGAACGTGAACGTGGATGTCGATCTTCTCAAAGACCGGGGGTTTCACCCCAAGCTCCGGGCTGACGGAACGGACATAGCTAGCCGCCGCCTCGATCGATTCCTTCATCACGTCGCCAAGCTTGCCGGTGGTCTTCATCCGGCCCTTGCCCGGCAGCTTCAGCGCCTCGATGGAGAGAAGATCCCCACCCACAGAAGTCCAGGCCAGCCCGGTGACGACACCGACCTGATCATCCTTCTCGGCCAGACCATAGCGGAACTTCTTCACGCCAAGGAAATCCTCGAGGTTCTCAGGCGTCACTTCGACCGAAGCCACATCCTTGCGGATGATCTTGGTCAACGCCTTCCGCGCGATCTTGGAGATCTCGCGCTCAAGGTTCCGCACGCCCGCTTCGCGGGTGTAGGTGCGGATCATTTCGGCCAGCGCCTCTTCGGTCAGCTTGAACTCGGCCTTCTTCAGGTTGTGGTTCTTCACCTGCTTCGGGATGAGGTGCTGCTTGGCGATTTCGCGCTTTTCGTCCTCGGTGTAACCGGCCAGAGGGATGATCTCCATCCGGTCAAGAAGCGGCCCCGGCATGTTGTAGCTGTTGGCCGTGGTCAGGAACATCACGTTGGAAAGGTCATATTCCACCTCAAGATAGTGGTCCATGAACGTGTTGTTCTGTTCGGGGTCCAGAACCTCCAGCATCGCCGAAGCCGGGTCGCCACGGAAATCCTGCCCCATCTTGTCGATTTCATCGAGCAGGATGAGCGGATTGGTGGTCTTCGCCTTCTTCAGCGCCTGGATGATCTTGCCGGGCATGGAGCCGATATAGGTCCGCCGGTGGCCACGGATTTCCGACTCGTCCCGGACACCGCCGAGCGAGATGCGGATGAACTCGCGCCCCGTCGCCTTCGCGACCGATTTGCCAAGCGAGGTCTTGCCGACGCCGGGCGGGCCGACGAGGCAGAGGATCGGACCTTTCATCTTGTCCGAGCGTTGCTGCACGGCCAGATATTCGACGATCCGCTCCTTGACCTTTTCCAGACCGTAGTGGTCGTTATCAAGGACTTCCTGGGCTTTCTTCAGATCCTTCTTGACGCGGGATTTCACACCCCACGGCAGGCTCAGAAGCCAGTCGAGGTAATTGCGGACAACCGTTGCCTCGGCCGACATCGGCGACATGGAACGAAGCTTCTTCAGCTCGCCCTCGGCCTTGTCGCGCGCTTCTTTCGAGAACTTGGTCGCCTTGATCTTCTCGGCCAGTTCGTTGATCTCGTTCTGGCCGTCCTCGTTATCGCCAAGCTCGCGCTGAATGGCCTTCATCTGCTCATTCAGGTAATATTCGCGCTGGGTGCGTTCCATCTGCGACTTGACGCGCGACTTGATCTTCTTCTCGACCTGCAGGACCGACATTTCGCCCTGCATCAGGCCATAGACCTTCTCAAGCCGCTCGGCGATGTCGAGCGTTTCCAGAAGCGCCTGCTTCTGGCTCACGTCGATGCCGAGATGCCCCGACACGAGATCGGCAAGCTTGGCCGGTTCGCGCGCTTCGGCGACAGCCGACAGCGCCTCTTCCGGCACGTTCTTCTTGATCTTGGCGTAGCGCTCGAATTCCTCGGCCACCGAGCGCAGAAGCGCTTCGACCGACGCTTCGTCGCCCGGCAGTTCCGCAAGCGGTTCCGCCTCGGCCTCGAAATAGGCGTCATTGTCGATGAAACCGGTGATACGGACGCGGAGCTTGCCCTCGACGAGGACTTTCACCGTGCCATCAGGCAGTTTCAGGAGCTGCAGGACATTGGCGAGAACGCCCGACCGATAGATGCCGTCCGTCGTCGGATCATCGACCGTGGGGTCGATCTGGGACGACAGGAGTATCTGGCGATCCTCGCGCATCACCTCTTCCAGCGCCCTGACGGATTTTTCGCGCCCGACGAACAGCGGCACGATCATGTGGGGGAACACCACGATGTCGCGCAGCG
>DJUV01000279.1 GCA_002440625.1 Rhodobacteraceae bacterium UBA6273
CCCTTCGCGTTCATGCAGGACTACACCGTACATGGGTGGCAGGATCACCATTTTGCCAAACTTCCCAAGGGTTCGCGGGGAATTGACCAATACATCGGAGACCCTGACATGATCGGTGTCGGGCATGGTTCGGCGTTCGTCGGCGCGAGAATGCAGGCACTCTTTGATGCCGGCGCGCCTGCGATCGCGACCGATCCTCACCCCGACAATGAACGGGCGATTGCTGTCTACAGGAAACTGGGTTTCGAGCCGTTCGGACCGCGTCAGGAAACCCAGTGGGGCCTGATCTTGCCGATGATGGCGAGGCGCTAGGCGGCGGGCAGTCCCCAGCAGCCATGTCCGCCAGGCCGACCAGCGTAGCTCTGAGACTTGGCTTTTCGTTGGCCTTTGCCGCCTTTTACGCCTCCGGCGCCTCGATCATCTCCACCCGCGTCGCATGGCGCCCGCCTTCAAACTCGGCGCCGAGGAACGCATCCACGATCTCAAGCGCCAGCCCCTCACCCACCACCCGCGCGCCGATGGACAGCATGTTGGCGTCGTTGTGCTGGCGGATCATCCGGGCCGAGAACGTGTCGGAACAGACGCCGCAGCGGATGCCCTTGACCTTGTTCGCCGCCATCATGATGCCCTGGCCGGTGCCGCAAAGGATGATGCCAAGCCGGCAGTCGCCGGAAGCGACCAGCGCCGCAGCCGCTTGCCCGTGCTTCGGGTAATGCGTGCTCTCAGGCGTCACCGGCCCGATGTCGACCACCTCCCAGCCTTGCGCCGAGACATGTGCGGCAATGGCCTGACGAAGCGGAATGGCGGCATGGTCGCTGGACAGCGCGACGCGGCGGCTGGCGGTCATGGAAGCGCTCCTTTTACCGAAGGCGGTCTCGCCGCCTTGGATCAGGAGGTCTTCGCTTCGTCAATCTGTTTTGGAGCCGCGCGACAAAGTGGCCGCCGCGCGGGTGAACACCGGGCCTGACGGACCGGCGGCTTACTCCGCCGCCATCGCCGGGACGAGGTTGCCCACGACATCGACGCCGCGCATCTGCGCAATGGTGTCGAGGTCGGCGACAAAACGCCCGCGCAGGTCGGCGAGCGGCAGTCCGGCAAAGCCCGCCTCGCGCGGCAACTGCGGCTGGCGGGCGTGGAAGGCGAGGATGCGGTCACGCTGGCCGGGGGCAAAGCGCCCGCCCTGCCGGTAGTGCCTTTGCACCATGGCAATGGCGCTTTCGGTGATCTCAGGCATCCGCGCGGCCTGAACCAGATGCGGCGCCCTGAAGCCGGGCAGAAGATGCGCGAGAAGTTCCTGCGGCGCCGGACGCTCGGCAAGGATGGTGACATGGCGCGCCTCAAGACCGTCGCGCAACGCCTCGACCACCTCGGTCCAACCGCCGGAGAAGTTCATCATCGCCGGCGCGTAGTCGGCGAAAGGCTCCATCTGCCGGTCGAGCGCGAAGCGGCGCCAGGCGGCGACGAAAAGCGTGTCATAGGGCTTCACGACCATGACCAGCCGGTCGACCGGACGGCCAAGGGCAGCGCGCAGCGCTTCGGCGCGCTGGCGGGCGGTCGGATAGAAGCGGCCGCCAAGAAGCCCGGCCATGCGCCCGGCAAGATCGTGTTCGCTGATAAGGAAGCGCTCCGCCCCGCGATAGGAAGAGGCGAGCGCCCCGCCGATGGCGGCGACATGGTCGCAGATATCGCTGAACTGGTGCCTGGGTTCGGGGAAAGCACAGTCGAAGCGGCCGCCCTCGGCGCCGCCGCGCCCCGGATAGGCAAGGTCGACACCGGCCTCGGTCAGCGCCTGGCGGTTTGCGCCCAGCACTGTCTGAAACTCTTCCGCACCACAACAATGGGAACCAGCATGCACTACGATCTGACTGTTGCTTGCGAACATGTGGCGGCCCTTCCAGCTTACGGGTTAACCATCCGCACCAAATATGGCGAAGGTTGGGCAACTTTCGGTTGTACTCGGGCCATTCAACTCATCCCCGCCCGGCGCCCGCCTCCACTGGACAATCGGTAGCCTCAAAGCCACAGTCCGGCGATGGAGGTATTCATGACCGCGCAAAAGATCATCATCGACACCGATCCCGGCCAGGACGACGCCGTGGCGATTCTCCTCGCTCTGGCCTCGCCGGAGATCGAGGTTCTGGGCCTCACCTGCGTTGCGGGAAACGTGCCGCTGCCGCTGACGGTGAAGAACGCGCTGACGATCTGCGAGCTTGCCGAGCGGACGGACCTGCCGGTCTATGCGGGCTGCGAGTCGCCGCTTGAAAGGACGCTCGTCACCGCCGAGCATGTCCACGGCAAGACCGGGCTTGACGGCATCGCTTTGCCTGAGCCGACGATGGCGCTCGCCGAAGGCCATGCCGTCGATTTCATCATCGACACGCTCCGGCGCGAGCCTGCGGGAACGGTCACGCTCTGCCCCATCGGCCCGCTGACCAACCTCGCCGCCGCCTTCAGCCGCGCGCCCGACATCGTCGCCCGGGTCAAGCGTATCGTCCTGATGGGCGGCGCCTATTTCGAGGTCGGCAACATCACCCCCGCCGCCGAGTTCAACATCTATGTCGACCCGGAGGCCGCCGACATCGTCTTCCGGTCGGGCGTGCCGCTCGTCGTGATGCCGCTCGACGTCACCCACAAGGTTCTGACCACGCGGGCGCGGATCGCTGCCATCGCGGCACTCGGCACCCCGGCCGCCGAGGCGGTGGCAAGCTGGACCGGCTTCTTCGAACGCTTCGACAAGGAGAAATACGGCTCCGAAGGCGCGCCTCTGCATGACCCCTGCGTCATCGCCTGGCTGCTGAAGCCCGAGCTTTTCGGGGGCCGGGAGATCAACGTCGAGATCGAGCTTGAGGGCAGATACACCACCGGCATGACCGTCGCCGACTGGTGGCGGGTGACGGACCGGGCGCCGAACGCGCTTTTCATCCGCGATGTCGATGCCGACGGATTCTATGCGCTTCTGACCGAGCGGCTCGCGCGGCTCTGAGGCATCGCGAAGCATTCCCCTTCGCCACGCTAGTCCCTACATTGGGGGCATGACCCATGCCCTCCCCTTCGACAATTCCTACGCCCGGCTGCCGGAGCGGTTCTATGCCCGCCAGTCGGCCGAAAAGGTTGCCGAGCCGCGGCTGATCGCCGTCAACGAAAGGCTCGCCGAAAGGCTCGGCCTTGACGCCGGCCTGCTGACACGCCCGGAGTGGCTCCAGGTCTTCGCCGGCAACGCCGTGCCCGAAGGCGCGGAGCCCTTGGCGCAGGCCTATGCCGGGCATCAGTTCGGCGGCTGGGTGCCGCAGCTTGGCGACGGGCGGGCGCTTCTTCTGGGCGAGGTCGTCGCACCGGACGGCGCGCGCTTCGACATCCAGTTGAAAGGCTCCGGTCCGACGCCTTTCTCGCGCCGGGGCGACGGGCGGGCGGCGACCGGGCCGGTGATCCGCGAATATGTCGTGTCCGAAGCGATGGCGGCGCTTGGCGTCCCGACCACCAGGGCGCTCGCCGCCGTCGCCACCGGCCAGCCGGTCTGGCGCGAGATGCCCGAGCCGGGCGCCGTCCTGACCCGGGTGGCCGCGAGCCACATCCGCGTCGGCACCTTCCAGTACTTCGCGGCACGAAGCGATGTGGAGGCGCTGGGGCTTCTGACCGAACATGTCATCGCCCGCCACTACCCCGGTGCCGACGGTCCCCTTGGTCTTCTCGACGGGGTCGTCGCGGCACAGGCGCGGCTCATCGCCCGCTGGATGAGCCTTGGCTTCATCCACGGCGTCATGAACACCGACAACATGGCGGTGTCGGGCGAAACCATCGACTATGGTCCCTGCGCCTATATGGACGGCTACGATCCGAAGAAGGTCTTTTCCTCGATCGACCAGCATGGCCGCTACGCCTATGGCAACCAGCCGCAGGTGGCGCTCTGGAACCTTGCGCAATTTGCCTCCTGTCTCATTCCGCTGATGGGCGAGGAGGCAGCGGCGATCGAGGAAGCCACCGCCTCGATCAACCGCTTCGCCGACATCTATCAGGCCGAATGGCTCAGGCTCTTCGGCCAGAAGATCGGGATCGAGGCGGCGGGCGAAGCGGATGCCGGGCTGATCCACGGCCTTCTGAATGTGATGGCGGCGCAAGGGGCCGATTTCACCCGCACCTTCCGGGGCCTCGCCGATGACAGGGCTCAGGATGAATTCGCCGATCGCGCACCTTTCGAGGACTGGGCCAAGGGTTGGCAGGCGCGGCTTGCCCGCGAATCCGGGGCCGAGGCACGAATGCGGGACGCAAACCCCGCCGTGATCCCGCGCAACCACCGGGTGGAAGAGGCGATCCAGGCCGCCCGAAAAGGCGACTACGCCCCCTTCCAGCGGCTGAACCGCATCCTCGCCTCCCCCTGCGATCTCGCGGCGGATGACGCCGATTACGCCCGCGCGCCCCTGGAGGACGAAGTCGTCCGCCGCACCTTCTGCGGGACCTGATCTTGATCCGGGTCGCGAGCTACAACGTCCACAAATGCCTCGGCATGGACCGCCGCCGCCAGCCCGAACGTATCGTCTCGGTGCTGGCCTCGCTCGACGCGGACATCGTGGCCTTGCAGGAGGTTGACCACCGCCTCGGCGGCCGCCCCGCCGCCCTGCCCGCGGCGATGATCGCCGAGCGTACCGACCTTTCGCCCCTGCCCTATGCGCTTGGGCCACTGAGCCTTGGCTGGCACGGCCAGACCATCCTCGTGCGCCGTTCGCTGAACGTCAGCGCCATCCGCCGGCTGGAACTGCCGGGGCTTGAGCCGCGCGGCGCGATCCTCGCCGAAGTGGAAACCCCGCAAGGGCCGATCCGCATCGTCGGCGCCCATCTCGGCCTCATCCGCCGCTACCGGCTGATGCAGTTCGCCGCGATCCGCGCCGCGCTCAGCCGCCGCACGCCGATGCCGACGGCGATCCTTGGCGACTTCAACGACTGGTCCAAGCGAGGCTCGGGCGAGATCCTTGGCACCGGCTACCGGATGCACGTACCGGGGCCGAGCTTCCCGGCCCCGCGCCCGGTCGGCGCGCTCGACCGCATTCTCGTGGGGGATGGCCTGCACCTGATGGATGCCGGCGTCCATGCTACCGCCCCGGCGCGCATCGCCTCGGACCACCTGCCGATCTGGGCAAACCTTCGGCTCGAAGGCGCGTGACGCCTGCCCCATGACGCTTGCCTCTCTGCGCGCCTCGGGGTAATCAGCAAGGCAGGCGGGTGTAGCTCAATGGCAGAGCAGAAGCTTCCCAAGCTTACGACGAGGGTTCGATTCCCTTCACCCGCTCCACTCCTGTGACGACCGTTTCTTGCAAACAAACTGCACGAGGAGCTACCCGATGAAACTTAGCTATCTTGTCGTGACTGCTTTCTTGGCGTCGGCAATGCCCGCGATGGCGGGTCAGTGCCCGAACTTGATGAAGCAGTATGAGGACGCGCTGGCTGCTTCTGCGGCCGACGACGCGACCAAGGCCCAAGCCAACGAGCTTTACGAAAAGGGCAAGGCCGCGCATGAGGCGGGCGACCATGCCACCTCGGAAGCAGACCTTGGCGAGGCGATCAAGCTGATCAGCGGCTGATACGCACGCAGGGGCGCGGACTGACGCTGCCCGCGCCCCGAAATTCGGCTTTATTCCCTGCGCTTGGCGGGATAGGACACCGCGCATCCCCCATTGGCAGGAAAGGTCTAGCCATGAGCGAAATCATCAGACTTGAAGTCGGCAAGCGCATGTCGAATGCCGTCATCCACGGCGGCATCGTGCGCCTTGCCGGGATCGTCGGCGAACCCGGCGGCGATGTCGGGCAGCAGACCAGGGATTGCCTGGCCGAGATCGACCGCCTCCTGGCGCTGGCCGGGTCGGACAAGACCCGCATCCTGCGCGCGCAGATCTGGCTCGCGGACATCAATCGCGACTTTGGCGCGATGAACGCGGTCTGGGACGGCTGGGTGCCGCAGGGCCACACGCCGGCACGCGCCACGGGCGAGGCGAAACTCGCCACGCCGGACTACCTTGTCGAGATCATCATCGACGCCGCGCAGGCCTGATTGCCTTTGGCCGCGCGGGGTTTAGCCTCACGCGGCCATCACGCAGAGAATTTCGAACATCAGCGAAGCGCCAAGCCAGGCGGTCTGGCCGTTGATGTCGACGGGCGGCGACACCTCCACCATATCGGCGCCGGCGAGGGTCATCCCCCGGCATTCCCGCACCACCTCGATCGCCTGGAAGGCGTTCGGCCCGCCCCATTCCGGGGTCCCTGTGCCGGGCGCCACGGCCGGATCGACAAAGTCGATGTCGTAGGAAAGATAGGCGGGCGCCGTCCCGACGATCTCCCGCGCTTCGGCCATCACGTCGGGGATGCCTCGGGCGAAAAGCTCCTCGATGCGGACAATGCGGATGCCGTTCGCCTTTGCGAAATCGGTGTCGATATTGTCATAGGTCGTACCCCTGATCCCGATCTGGATCATCCGCTTGGGATCAAGCAGCCCCTCCTCCACCGCGTTTCGGAAGGGGTTGCCATGGGTCAGGGTCTTGCCGCCGAAATAGGCCGGGTAAAGGTCGGTATGGCTGTCGAAATGCACAAGGCCGAGGGGGCCACCTTTGGCGATCCCACGCAGCACCGGCAGGGTGCAAAGATGGTCGCCCCCAGCCGACAGCGGGCGGATACCGCGCGCGTGGAGCGCGGCAAAGTAAGTCTCGAACCGCGCCAGCGTATCCGGCCCGTCAACCGGGTTCGGCCCGGCATCGCCGAGGTCGGCACAGTTCGCCTTTTCGAAGGGCCGGAACCCCGTCGCGCCGTTCTGCGCCCGGATCATGGTCGAGGCATCGCGAAGTGCTCGCGGCCCGTGGCGGGGGCCGGGCCGGTTGGTGGTGCCGCCGTCCCATGGCAGGCCGACAAGGCCGATCTGGACGTCACCCGCGCGCGGATGACCTTCGGGCACATAGGGCAGGCGCATGAAGGTGGCGATCCCGGCGAAACGCGGTAGTTCCATGCCGGAGATCGGCTGAAAGAATTTGTCGACCATGGTTTTCTCTCCTCGTTGCGGCAAGCATTGCAGTCCGCCCCGTCAAGGTAAAGCCTGCGTGTCCCGAAGCCGCTTCATTGCCGGAAATCACCGTTCCTGCTATGGTTTCCGCGCTGGTCCGGGAGCGGGACCGCCCCCGGACCGGAGGTCGCGAAAATCGCCGACCAGCCAAACGGGGGAACGATCATGACCTACCTTCTGACCGTGACGAGTGGACTTGTAACGGCGGTCAGTCTCGCAACCGCTGCCCTTGCCGACGAAGCCACAGCGATCGAGAGCGCCGAATCCGCCGCGCCAGCGGCGGTGGCGGCGGGCGCCACGATCTATTCGGTCGATGCCAGCGGCGCGATGACGACGCTGCGCGAAGGAACGAACGGTTTCTGGTGCATGCCGGACTATCCCGGCTCACCCGGCCCGGACCCGATGTGCGGCGACGCCAATTCGATGGAATGGGTGATGGCTTGGCTCGGCAAGAAGGACCCGCCGAAGGGCAAGGTCGGGTTCATGTTCATGCTGTCCGGCGGCTCGGACAGCAGCAACACCGACCCCTATGCGACCGGCCCGGCCGAGGGCAACAACTGGGTCACCACGGGACCGCATGTGATGGTGGTCAATGCGACGGACATGATGGCGGGATACCCGGCCGAACCGACGCCGGACACGACCCAACCCTATGTGATGTGGGCCGGTACGCCCTATTCCCACCTGATGATCCCGGTCAACTGAGAGGGAACCGCATCCGCGGCCAAGAGGTTGATGCTGATGAACCGCGGCCCGAAACATGACCGGGGCGCGGGACGCCGATCTGCGGCCGGAGGACCGCAAATGCAGAAAGCCGCGATACTCGCCCTGATCCTTGGCACGGCAGCATGCGTGCCAGCGCAACCCGCCGACACCTGCGGCGCCGAGCCGCTGTCCTACATCGTCGGGCAGAACGCCGCCGCGGCCTACCAGCTTCCGCAAGGCCTGCCGGTGCGCATCCTCTACCCCGCGACACCCCGCACCGAGGATTTCAGCCCGAGCCGCATCAATATCGAGATAGGCGCGGACGGCGTCATCACCTCTGTCTGGTGCGGCTGAGGGGGCTCACGCCTCCAGTTCGGCATCCCAGTAGAGGTAGTCGGCCCAGCTCACGTGCAGGTGGTTCGGCGGGAATCGCCTGCCGGCGCGCTGCATGTCCTCGGTCGTCGGCTGGTGCGGCGGGTGGCGGAGGTGGAGGCCCGACTGCGTCAGCGACTTGTTGGCCTTCCTGAGGTTGCAGGGCGAACAGGCGGCGACAACGTTTTCCCAGCTGGTGATGCCGCCGCGCGACCGTGGCACCACGTGGTCGAACGTTAGGTCGCCCTTCGATCCGCAATACTGGCAGCAGAATTCGTCCCTCAGAAAAAGATTGAAGCGCGTGAAGGCCACGCGCTTCTGGGGTTTTACATATTCCTTGAGGACCACGACCGATGGGATTCGTATGGCACTTCGCTGGCTTCGGACCACCTCGTCATATTCCGCGATGATCGTCACCCGGTCGAGGAAGGCTGCCTTGATCGCCTCCTGCCAGGGCCAGAGCGACAGCGGGTAATAGGACAAGGGCCGGAAGTCGGCATTCAGCACCAGCGCCGGATAATGCCTCAGCGCCGAAGGATCGCGCACGAAGCTCGTCCTGAATTCGGTTTCGCCAACTAGATCGAGCATTCGCGACTCCGTCCGTACCTCGGCGCTTTTCCGGGAACAGGTGGCGGAGGCCCCGCCCCTGCGTGATTCAACTATATCTGGCGTATCGCCTCTGACAAGCCCCGCTATTTCGGGTACCCTTGTCGCGCAATCACATGACAGGGAGGTGACGGAGATGACCGCGCCGCCGGTTCTCGGAACCCTCGAATCGAGCCTTTATGCCCGCGATCTTGACGCCGCTGAGGCCTTCTATGCCGGAACGCTCGGGCTTGGCGTGGTCATGCGACAGCCGGGGCGGCATGTGTTCTTCCGCGCCGGGGCATCGATTCTCCTGATCTTCAATCCCGTTGCGACCGCCGAGGGGCCACAGCCTGATTCCCGGCTGCCGGTACCGGGACACGGCGCGACCGGGCCGGGTCATTACTGCTTTTCGGTGGCGCGGGAAGAGATGGACCTCTGGCGGACCCATCTGGAAGCGGCAGACGTGGCGATCGAGGCGGATTTCCTCTGGCCGAACGGCGCGCGGTCGATCTATGTGCGTGATCCTGCGGGCAATTCCGTGGAACTAGCCGAACCTGCGCTCTGGGCGTGAGAGACGACGCTCAGCGGCGGTCCTTGACGCGGATGCGGACCGGCTGGCGTTCCGGCCGCGCGCCAGCGGCAAGCGCCCCAAGGATCAGGATTGCCGTCCCGGCGATTACAATGGTCATTGACGGTAGCTCCCACTCTTCCCGGTTCCGAAGTTAACGCCGTCGCCAGAGGTTTCAACCCCCCGGAAGCCGGTCTTTGAGGAAAGCCAGCGCGACAGAAAGTCCATCGGGTGCAATTCCGTGCCCCGTCCCCTTCATCACATGGCCAAAGGTCTCGAACCCCGCCCCGGTCAGCGCCCGACCGGCATTGCCCATCTCGGCGAAGGGCACCATCTGATCGGCGTTGCCATGAACCAGCAGGACCGGCGGCTTCGACCGCGTCTCGGCCACGAGGCTATCCGGTTCAAGAAGCCGGCCCGAAAAGCCGACGATGCCCGCCACCGGCTTCGGCCGGCGAGGAAGGACATGGAGCGCCATCATCGTGCCTTGCGAAAAGCCGACGATGGCGAGGGCGGCCTCGTCGAGGCCCGCCTCGGCGAGCTGCGCGTCGATGAAGGCGTCGAGGTCCCCGGCCGCACGACGCATACCGTCGCGGGCCTCCGTCTCTGATGACCCGTCAAGCCAGGGGATCGGGAACCACTGCCGGCCAAAGGGATTGCCGGCGCAGGGTTCAGGCGCGTCGGGGGCAAGAAAGACCGTCCCCGGCAGATGCGGCGCCAGAGGGTCGGCAAGGCCGAGAAGGTCGGCGCCATCGGCGCCATAGCCGTGCAGGAAGATGACCATCGAGGTCGCCTCGCCGTTCCGCGCGGGTCTTGTGTCGAACTTCAACTCGCGAGTCACCTCGTCCCCTCCCGTCCCTTGATGTGCCGGTAGTAGGCCCAGAGCGCCCGGGCCGCAACCGCCCGCCAGGGCTGCCAGGGCGCGGCAATCGCGTCCATCTCGGTCACGCCGGGGCGCTGCGGCAGGTCGAAGAGGTGCCGCGCGGCTTCCTGTAGCGCGAGGTCGCCCGAAGGAAAGACATCGGCGCGGCCGAGCGCGGAAAGCAGGTAGAGATCGGCGGTCCAGCGTCCGACCCCCATCAGCGCCGTCAGGGTGGCGGCCACTTCTGCGTCGGGCAGAACCCGCAAGCTGTCATAGTCCGGCGCGGCGGCGGCGATGGCCCGAAGATAGGCGATCTTCGGGCGCGACAGGCCGCAGGCGGCAAGCTCTTCCGGCGCAGCGCCCGCCACCCGCTCCGCCCGGTCGAAACCGGCAGCGGCCAGCCGCCCGTGGATCGCGGCAGCCGAGGCGGTGGAAACCTGCTGGCTGACGATCATGTCGAGAAGGGCCGCGAACCCGTCCGGGCGACGGCGGAGCGGCAGCGGGCCGGTCAGGTCGAGAACCGGCGCGAAACGCGGCTCGGCCAAGGCAAGAAAGGCCGCGCCTTCGGCCAGATCGGCCTCGGTTTCGATGGTGCGTAGTATCACCGGCTCAGACCGGCAGATCGCCGGGGGGATTGCGCAGCAGCCGCGCGAGGCGGTTCAGCGCCGCGACGAAATCCGGCTCCGGCACATCCCCCACCAGCGCCATGCGCACCGCATTCGGCGCGCGCCCGTCGACCAGCGCATATTCGTCCGCCGAGCGGATCACCACGCCATTCGCCTCGGCCTCGCGCGCGAAGGTGGAGGCACGCCAGCCCTGCGGCAGCCTGAGCCAGACGAAGGCCAGCCCGCGCTGCCAGCTCAGGTCGAAACTGCCGAGCGCGTTCAGCATCAGTTCCAGCCGGCTGTCGAACACTGCCTGAATCTCGGCCCGCAGCCGGTCGGCCTCGCCCGAGAGAAGCAGCGCCTCGACAATGTCGATGATGGGCCGGGGCATGCCGAAATAGGAGTTCTGTGCGGCGAGCCGCCCCGCTTCGCCAAGATCGGTCGGGCAGACGATGCAGCCGAACCGCAGGCCGGCGGCGAAGGATTTGGAGATGCTGGTCACGTGCCAGCTTCGTTCCGGGGCCAGAGAGCGCAAGGACGGCAGGTTACCCTTGCCGACCGAATAGCAGTCATCCTCGATGATCTGGAGGTCATGCCGCCGCGCAACCTTCACGATCTCCAGCCGCCGCTCCAGCGGCATCCGCACCGTCGTCGGGTTCTGCGCTTCGGTGGTGACAAGTACGATCCGCGCGCCGGAATGACGGCAGGCGGCATCCAGCGCCTCGGCCGACAGCCCCTCGCCGTCAAGCGCCACCGGCACCACATCGGCCCGGTTCAGCCGCGCGGCATGGCGGAAGCCCGGATAGGCCAGTTCCTCGCACATCACATGCGGGCGGCTGCCCTTGAGACAACATTGCAGCGCCAGCATGATCGCCGCCTGCCCGCCTTGTGTCAGTACAATGTCGTCACCGGTAATGGCGCCCAGATCACGCTCATCCAGCCAGCGCACGAGGGCGTCCCGCACGACGCTGTCGCGGCGCAGGCCCTGATAGCCGAGCAGATCAAGATCCTCGCGCCCCGCCATCTCGGCCAGAACCGCCCGGACGGCGGCGGTCTGCCCCACCTCGGGCAGTTGCGGGCTGCGGAGGTCGATCATGGATATCTCGCCGCTGGACGGGCGGCGGGCGAAATGCTTCGGTTCGGAGATCAGCGGCAGGTTGGCGCCGAATCGCGGGCGGGCGGATGCAACGAAGGTGCCGCGCCCGACGGCGGCGTCCAGCAGCCCTTCCTGCGTGACCATCTGATAAGCGCGCGACACGGTGCCGGGCGTCACGCCCAGTTTCCACGCCAGATCGCGCACCGGCGGCAACCGCGTGCCCTGCGCAAGCTCGCCGCTGCGGATGTCGTTCCTCAGGACATGGGCGAGTGCGAGATACTTCGGACCGCCGAACTCGGTCAGATCAGGCTGCCATCTTGTATCCATGACAATTCCTTTCTGGCGAGTCACCCGCTAACATTGTACTCATACAAGTATCAGATCAGTCTGATTGCATCAATACAAAGGTGACTTATGGCACAGATCGTTCAAACCGCCGGAATGGCAGCCCTCAGCAAGCGGGGCGCCAAGACCTCCTTCCTGACCGTGGCGCTCCGTGCGGTGTCGGTCTGGTCGGACCGTCGCCGAACCCGCATCGCGCTGACCACCTTGACCGAGGCGCAACTGCGCGACATCGGGCTGGAGCGCGATGCGGCTTTGGAAGAGGCGCAGCGCCCCTTCTGGCAACCCTGAGTAACCGTCAATCCCCGACGGTTCCTCTTCCTGGCCGGGCCTTGTGCCCGGCCTTTTTTATCCCCGGAGACCCATCATGCGCGACTTCACGATGTATCAGGTCGATGCCTTTGCCGACCGGCTTTTCACCGGCAACCCGGCGGCGGTCATGGTGCTTGACGCGCCGCTGCCCGACGCGATGATGCTGGCCATCGCCGCTGAGAACAACCTGTCGGAAACCGCTTTCTTGGTCCCTGAGGGCGACACCTACGCGATCCGCTGGTTCACGCCCTCGCAAGAGGCGGCCTTCTGCGGCCATGCCACGCTCGCCTCGGCACATGTGCTGATGGCGGAACTGGGCGTCACCGGCCCCCTTGTCTTCACGACGCGCGAGGTTGGCACCCTGCGCGTCACAGGCCGCGACGGATGCTATGAGCTTGACCTCCCGCGCATCGACGCAACGCCGATGGAGGCGATCCCGCCCGCGCTGGCCGAGATCTTCCCCGGCGGCTGGACCGATGTGGTTCGGAACTTCGAGAATATCTTCGTCGTGCTTGCCACGCCCGAAGCCGTGCGCGCCTTCCTGCCCAACGCTGCGCGGATCGCCGCCTTGGGCGAAGGCTGCCTTGCCGTCACCGCCGAAGGTGGAACCGACCATTACGGCAATCCCGTCGACTTCGTGTCGCGCTACTTCGCGCCCGGCCACGGGATCGAGGAAGACCCCGTCACAGGCTCGACCCAGGCGACGCTGGCGCCCTACTGGGCGGGGCGTCTCGGCAAGGACGAACTGACGGCCTTCCAGGCCTCGGCGCGCGGCGGCAGGGTCGGCTGCCGGGTGACAGCCGATCGGGTCTGCCTGACCGGACAGGCAGTGACCTACCTGAAAGGCAGCATCCGCCTGCCGGTCTGATCCGCGCTCAGGCCACGGCCTCGATGCCGATGGAGCGGCGCTTCAGCTCCGCATAAAGCGCCTGCAGGACGCGCGGCTGGTTGACCGCGTTCCTGAGCGCATCGCCTAGGACGCTTTCCTTGGCTTGCGTGCTGACGCGCCAGACCAGACGCCGCTTGACGCCGTCGTCATAGACGATCTCGACCGCGCCGGTCTTGCCTTTGCGCAGGCCAAGGTAATCGAAACCCCCGAAGGAGCTTTGGTACGTGATGGGGAGGGGCATTTTCTGCTCTGTTTTATTGCCTCAATGCCTGAGAGATGCGGCAGGAAATTCTTTCGGTCAATCAGAAACTTACACACGGTTGCGTGAGCGAAGCCTGTCTACGGCGGAGGAATGATCGACGACCGCAGCGCCATACCAGATGTCGCGACCCGGCGCCCCCGTGTCCGCCAGATCGCGTGGCTCGCAGGCATGAAACCGACTATCGGCGGACAACCGCCTGACAGAATGTGAGTATTTTGTCATAGGTCGATCCAAGACTTTCCCGGCTCCAGATGCCGCTCCGGCCCCTTTTGTCCTGAATAACCTCGCCCTCCTTCAACATGAGCAGCGATTCCGGTTTGTAGTCCGCGCCGTTGAAGGTGATTGCTGCAATGGTGTCCAGCCGCCTGCGGCGTCCTGGCAGATGATTTTTCAGCCAGCCGGTGAGCGGACCGCGCGACAGGAACTCCCGCCGGAACATGACGGCAAGGCGGGGCGGGACGGCGCGCAGGCGAGACTGCGCGAACCATGATATGAAGCGGTCATCCACATGCATGTAGCTGGCTGCGCGCAGATCGCTTTCATAAAGCTGCTGGTAGGCTTCGCACAGATTGGGCTCCGCCGCCGAGGAATAGGCCAGGACCGAGGAATTGCCGATCGCAAAGCGGTGCCCGCCGGTCAGGCGGTAAATGAAGCGGCGCAGCGTGCCGAAGCCGATGAGGTTTCCGGGCGGCAGCATGAGGTAGTCGTTCCGGCCACGCACCAGTGCGGCGACCCGGCCGAGATCTCCCGTAACCACGGTGTCAAGGTCGAGGTAGACGCAGGTGGTGTCGGACGGCAGCCCCCAGCGCGAAAAGACCGACAGCTTGACGACATAGCCGCCCCGATAGAACTCTGCACGGTCGAAGAAGGCCGGGAACCGCGCCTGTCGGATCGACGGATCGACGCCGGACCGGTCGCGGTCGGTGAATACGACAACACCGGTACAATCGCGGGAAAGCGCGCGGGCGGAGCGGGCAAGCTGGTTGACATAGTCGTCCGAATAGCGGTCACCCCAGATCGCCAGTACGAGGCACCAGCCCTTTTCCGCCATCTGGCTCCCTTTCCTCACCCGCGCTCAGTCTGTCACGGCGCGGCGGCGCACTCAACCAGGTCCGTCCGCAAGCGAAAAGGCGCAAGGTTTCCCCCGCGCCTTTCGATTCTGGCAAAGCGTTGAAGGATCAGCGCTTGGAGAACTGGAACGACCGGCGGGCTTTCGCCTTGCCGTATTTCTTCCGCTCGACGACGCGGCTGTCGCGGGTCAGGAAGCCTGCCGCCTTCAGCGCTGCGCGCAGCGAGGGTTCATAAAGCTGAAGCGCCTTCGAGATGCCGTGCTTGACCGCACCGGCCTGGCCCGAAAGACCGCCGCCCGCGACCGTGGCCATCACGTCGAACTGGCCTTCGACATTGGCGACCTGGAACGGCTGGCGCAGGATCATCTGCAGAACCGGACGCGCGAAATACTTCGAATAGTCGATGTATTCGCCCTTGTTGTTGCGGATCAGGAACTTGCCCGAACCCGGCTTGATCCAGACGCGGGCGACCGCGTCCTTGCGCTTGCCGGTGGCATAGGACCGGCCGAGCGAGTCACGCTCGGGCAGGCGCGGGGCTTCGACCGGCGCGGCGGCGGAAGTGCCCGAAACGACCGACTTCAGATCGTCGAGGGTTTTGATTTCGTCGGCCATGCTCATGCGCTCCGGGTGTTCTTCGGGTTCATCGACTTGACGTCGAGGACTTC
>DJUV01000050.1 GCA_002440625.1 Rhodobacteraceae bacterium UBA6273
CGGCGACCAGCCGACGCTCGACACCATGCACAAGGACCTCTACCGCGGCCGGGCGGCAGCACTCTCCATGATTCCGACTTCAACGGGGGCGGCCAAGGCGGTGGGCCTCGTGCTCCCCGACCTCAAGGGCAAGCTCGACGGCTTCGCGATCCGGGTGCCGACACCGAATGTGAGCGTGGTGGACCTGAAGTTCTTCGCCAAACGCGCCACCTCCGTCGAGGAGATCAACGCCGCGGTCAAGGCCGCCGCCGACGGGCCGCTGAAGGGCATCCTCGGCTACACGATGTTCAAGAACGTCTCCGCCGACTTCAACCACGACCCGCATTCGAGCGTCTTCCACATGGACCAGACCAAGGTCATGGACGGCACCTTCTGCTCCATCCTCTCCTGGTACGACAACGAATGGGGCTTCTCCAACCGCATGGCCGATACCGCCGTGGCGATGGGCAAACTGATCTGATCCTCCTTGGGTCGCGGCCGTCAGCCGGACGGCCGCGTCCGGCACCTCAGCACGCTGTCAGCGGCATCTTCCGCGCAAGTCACCCGCAAGGGATTGCGCAGCGCGTCCAGAACCGTCCTGAGAGCCGCGGCGTTGTCATGGTCGCCACAACGGCGACGGATAAGGTCATTGCCGATAAAGTCGTAGGTCTTCGCTGCCATCGCCCAGCCGAGCGGCGGCTTGTTGCCGCCTTCCGGCGCGCACATGCGGAAATGGGCAAAGACCGGCGCGACAGCGGCGGGGAAGCGGAACTGGTCCTCGCCAAGATCGCCGACGATCTTTGCCACCGTCTTGTCGGCGAGAACCCCGCGCGCGGTCCGGGTGTTGAGAATGCCGCGCAAGGGACCGGCGATTTCATTGCCCATACAATTCGTCCGGTCCTTCGGCAGTTCCACATCGCGGAGCCCCAGGAAGTTCAGCGCCCTTTGGCCGAGCCAGTACCAGCAACTCCGCTGCGACCCGGCGAAGGGCTGGAACCTCGGGTAGCCCTCGCGCACCGGCGCATCGCGCCAGTCGAGATCGGGGTCGCTGGAGATCTGGATGAAGATGGGCCGGACAGGCACCTTTTCATCCTCGAAGGCCTCGACCGCCGCGCGCGCGATCTCGGCTGTCGTCACGGCACCGTTGTTCTCGAAATACCCGCCGTCGAGCACATGGCCGAAGGTTTTCGTGCCCGAGGCATTCACCAGAAGGCCTGCCGGACTGACATAGGTGAAGCGCGCGCTGTTCAATGCCGCCACCCCGATCGGGACATCGCCGCCAATCAGGTCGAGAAGATCGAAGGCATCGAGAAACTCGCCCGTCGTGACCGCGACGTTGCTGGTGATGATGCGCTTTCCGGTCTCCTGATGCGTGCCGTTCAGGGCAAGGACGGGCAGCCAGCGCTCCGTCTTGCCCGGCGTGCCGGCGACCTCAAGGAACGAGGTTTGCAGGTCGCCCTTCGGGGCCGCGCAGTCCGCGCCCGCCGCGCAGCTTCGCCTCCAGGCGGCGTTCCAGGCCGCGACAAGGGCCGCACCCCGGTCAGGAAGGCCGACCGGAAGGAACCGCTGGAGAAGGTCCGGATAGAACATTGCCGCCAAGGTCGGGCCAAGGAAATCGTCGTCAAGCGCCGCCCGCAACCGCGCAAGAAGCGCGGCATCCGTCGGGCCCTTGGCGCCACAAGCAACGGCGCCGTCCGCCGCGAGCCCGTCAAAAAGCCCGGTCTGATAGAAGGCGGCGCCGACGCTGCCGCCCGAGACGCCGCTGATCGAGAAAAGCTGCTGGTCGAAACCGGGGCAATCCGCCTGAAGCGTCCCCAGAACAACCGCCGTCCAGTAGGCGGCCCGAACCCCGCCGCCCGCCGCCGACACGAACACCACCGGGCGGGCGGTTCCTGCGCTTGCCGCGGGCCCGGTCTTCGTGAGCCACACCTTCGCTGCCCCTTGCACATCGGGACGGATCACCTGCGCCGCGCCGGTTCCGGCCACAAGCGGAACGGCATGATTGTCGGCAAGATCACTGATCGCGACGGCCCAGATCAAAAGGCTCGCCACAAGCGGGATGCGCGTCTTCCACGACCAGTAGACCAGCAGGGAGCCGACCGGAATGAGTTGGCCGAAGGCGAGGAAGGCCACCGCCGCCGGGCCGAGCAACTGGCCGATCGACACCGGCCAGACGGTCATCGCCAGCATCGTTGCCGCAGCGAAGATGAGAGAGGCGAGAAGCGCCAGGATATTGCTGCGCCCGAGCGAACCGACCGTCATCCCCGCGCCTCCCGGAGGAGGTGCTGCCCAGCGGTCGGGCTGGCCTTTCCCGGACATCATACGGGCGAGCGGCAGGCGGAAGATCAGCAACAGTACGAACACCACGCCCACGGCGATGGTCAAAAGCGCGAGCCGGCTGCTGCCCGCCATCTGCATCGCGATGGCCGCAAAGAGATAGGCCAGCGCTGCATAGATGCGCGGGACATGGGTGATGCGCCAGTCATGCGCCCGCTTCGCCGTGCCGTATTTCATCAGGTAGCTGACCCGCGCCCAGTACCAGGCCTGAAAAGCGAACCATGTCACGGCCAGAAGGAAGAAGAGGAAATGCTGCGAAAGCGCCCTGCCCTCCACAGCCATCGCCACCGCCAATTCCTGACCCTGATCGGTCATCGCCAGAAGTGCCGCACCGGCGGCTACGGTGAAGGCGCTGAACCGCGCCGACCAGACCACGCCGCCAAAGGTGCGCGCCGCATCCCAGACCCGAAGGACAAGCCGGCCGATGGGCGCAAGCGGGATCGAAACCACTGACCAGAGCCAATGCAGCACCTTGAAAAGGTTCGATATCATGATGCACCCGCCAATGCGGTTTCAAGTCGCCGCACAGCCCTGTGCGGCCGGGTCAAATTCTAACACAATTTTTGCGGGAATTCGCCGGGTGGGCGCAAGTCAGGAATAACGCCGCAACAGAGCATCCCTTACCGGCGGCGTCACGAATTTCGACACGTCGCCACCAAGCCGGGCGATTTCCTTGACGAGCTTCGAGGCGATGGCCTGACGGCGGGCATCGGCCATCAGGAACACCGTCTCGATCGAGGCATCGAGTGCCCGGTTCATGCCGACCATCTGGAATTCGTACTCGAAATCCGCGACGGCCCGGAGACCCCGGATGATAATGTTGGCGCCGACGTCACGGGCGCAGTCGATCAGCAGGTTCTCGAACGGGTGAACGACGATCTCGCCGCCGGTCACGGCGACGATGGCGGCGCACTCCGCTTGTACCATCGCGACACGCTCCTCAAGACTGAAGAGCGGCCCCTTGTCCCGGTTGATCGCGACGCCGATGACCAGCCGGTCGACCAGCGCCATGGCACGCTGGATGATATCCGTATGCCCGAGCGTGACGGGATCGAAGGTGCCGGGATAGAGTCCGATGCGCATGGCCAATGGTCCCTCCTCGATCCTGCGTCCCCGGCACGCAACAATAGTGCGCGCCCGAATGCAAGTCCTGTCAGGGTTTTGCCCCTCAGTTGCCCATGATCATGCCGGCAAGAGCATCCTTCTCCATCGCCAGTTCGGAGATCCGCGCCGCCACCACGTCACCGATGGAAATGATGCCGATCATCTTGTCGTCCTCCATCACCGGCATGTGGCGGAAGCGGCCCGCGGTCATCTTTTCGAGGACGCTGTCGGCAGTATCCGTGGGCGCGCATGAAATGAGGTTGCGGGTCATCAGCGCATCGACCTTCTCGCTGAGGCAGGCTGCGCCGCGCCGGCCGAGGTCGCGCACGATGTCGCGTTCCGACAGGATGCCATCGGGGGTTTCGCCGTCGCGGGAAACAATCACGGCACCGATCCGCCGCTCGGCCAGAAGCCGCGCCGCATCCGCGACGCTGACCCCCGGCATCACCGTGATGATGCTGGTCTTCGGCTTGGCGCGCAGAATCTGATGCACCTGCATGTTAACCTCCCGGAGTAACGGCCTGTTTTCGAAGCGTTGCCGGTCGCAGGCATTCTGTCAAGCCAAGGCTTCAAGCCTTTGCACTTCACGCCCCACGCCCTCGGCCAGAAGTGCCGCAAAACGGTTCAGCCGCTCTACCCGGCGGTCGTCGGCATGGCGGATCAGGTAGAAGCTCCGCGACAGGGCAAGCGCCTCGGGAAGGATGCGCTGGACGCCCGGCGCGGAAGGCAGGGCAAAGTCGTGGACGATGGCGATTCCGGCCCCGGCGCGGACCCAGTTGAACTGGACCGAGACAGAGTTCGAGGCAAGCGCCACCGTCTCCACCCCGGCCTGGGCGAGATAGTCGAGTTCCTTGTCGAAGATGAGATCGGGGATGTAGCCGATCATCCGGTGCCCCCGGAGGTCGGCGAGCGACAGGATCGGCGGATGCCGGTCGAGATAGTCGCGTGAGGCGGCAAGGCTAAGGCGGTAGTCGGCGATCTTCTGCACCGTGAGGCGTCCCGCCTCGGGCCGGCTGACGGCAACGGCCATGTCGGCCTCGCGCTTCGAAAGGTTGAAGACACGGGGGAGTGCGACGATCTGCATGTCAAGGCCGGGGTTGTCATCGCAGATTCGCGCCACGACCTGCGGCAGCAGATAGTTCGCCGCCCCGTCGGGCGCGCCGATCCGGATCTGCCCGGTCAACCCACCCTGCCCCTTCACTTCTTCCATCGCCTCGGCGACCGCCTGTTCCACCCGCACGGCATGGGTCAGCAACCGCTGGCCTTCCTCGGTCAGCGCATAGCCCTGTGCCGATCGGGCGAAAAGCCGCGTGTCCATCGCGTCCTCAAGCTTCGACACCCGCCGCCCGACGGTGGCGGGATCAAGCTTCAGCGCCTTCCCCGCACCCGACAGGCTCTCGCTCCGCGCCACGGCGAGGAAGACTTTCAGATCGTCCCAGTCGGCCACTTCGGAACCTTTGCAGAAATGCAAAACGCTTTTGGGATACTGCCTCTTTTGAATGAAAATCTGCAAGGCTATTGTGGCGTCAGCGTAAGGGAGATCGCCATGAAAGAACTGACACACTGGATCAACGGCAAGCACGTCAAGGGTACGTCGGGCCGTTTCGCCGATGTCTTCAACCCCGCCACCGGCGAGGTTCAGGCACGGGTGCCGCTTGCCACCAAGGCCGAGCTTGACGCCGCCGTCGCCGATGCCGCCAAGGCCCAGATCAAATGGGGTGCCACCAACCCGCAGCGCCGCGCCCGCGTGATGATGGAATTCGTCCGCCTTCTCAACCGCGACATGCAGAAGCTGGCCGAGACGCTGTCCTCCGAACACGGCAAGACCGTCCCCGACGCCAAGGGCGACGTGCAGCGCGGGCTTGAGGTGATCGAGTTCTGCACCGGCGCGCCGCATCTTCTGAAGGGTGAGTTCACCGACGCTGCCGGCCCCGGCATCGACATGTATTCGATGCGCCAGCCCCTGGGCGTCGTCGCCGGCATCACGCCCTTCAACTTCCCGGCCATGATCCCGATGTGGAAGATGGGTCCGGCGCTGTCCTGCGGCAACGCCTTCATCCTGAAGCCCTCCGAGCGTGACCCCTCGGTGCCCTTGATGCTGGCCGAGCTTATGCAGGAAGCGGGGCTGCCGGACGGTGTCCTTCAGGTCATCAACGGCGACAAGGAATCGGTCGATGCCATCATCGACAACCCGGTGATCCAGGCCATCGGCTTCGTCGGATCGACCCCGATCGCCGAATACATCTACGGGCGCGGCTGTTCCAACGGCAAGCGCGTGCAGTGCTTCGGCGGCGCCAAGAACCACATGATCATCATGCCGGATGCCGACATGGATCAGGCCGCCGACGCGCTGATCGGGGCGGGCTACGGTGCGGCGGGCGAACGCTGCATGGCGATCTCGGTCGCGGTGCCGGTCGGCGACAAGACTGCCGATGCGCTGATCGAACGCCTCGTCCCCCGGATCGAAAAACTGAAGGTCGGCCCCTATACCGCCGGCAACGACGTGGACTACGGCCCGCTCGTCACCGCAGCGGCGATGGAGCGCGTCAAGGGCCTGATCGGCAGCGGCGTGGCGCAGGGCGCGACCCTTGTTTGCGACGGGCGCGACTTCAGGTTGCAGGGTTACGAGAACGGCTTCTTTGTCGGCCCGACACTTTTCGACCACGTCACCCGCGACATGGACATCTACAAGCAGGAGATTTTCGGGCCGGTGCTGACGACCGTCCGCGCCAAGTCCTACGAAGAAGCGCTCTCCTACGCGATGGACCACGAATACGGCAACGGCACCGCGATTTATACCCGCGACGGTGACACCGCCCGCGACTTCGCCAGCCGGATCAACATCGGCATGGTCGGGATCAACGTGCCGATCCCGGTTCCGCTCGCCTATCACACCTTCGGCGGCT
>DJUV01000137.1 GCA_002440625.1 Rhodobacteraceae bacterium UBA6273
GGGTTCGAGGGCGAGTTGAAGATGAACCACTTGGTCTTCGGCGTGATCGCCGCCTCAAGCTGCGCGGGCGTCAGCTTGAAGTTGGATGCAAGCCCGCATTCGACCGGGACCGGCGTGCCGCCGGCCAGAAGCACCATGTCGGGATAGCTGACCCAATAGGGCGCGGGGATGATGACCTCATCGCCGGGGTTCAGCGTCGCCATCAGCGCGTTGTAAAGCGTCTGCTTGCCGCCGGTGCCGACGGTGATCTGGTTCGGCTTGTAGGTCAGGCCGTTTTCCCGCGCGAATTTGGCTGAGATCGCCTCCTTCAGCTCCGGGATGCCGTCGACGGCGGTGTATTTCGTCTTGCCCTCATCAATGGCGCGCTTGCCGGCGGCCTTGATGTTGTCGGGCGTGTCGAAATCCGGCTCTCCGGCGCCAAGGCCGATGATGTCCTTGCCCTGCGCCTTGAGTTCCCGCGCCTTGTTGGTCACGGCGATGGTGGGCGACGGTTTGACGCGGGCGAGCGTGTCGGAAATGAACGCCATGACGGGACTCCGGTTTGTATTTTCCGGAGCCATCTCATAGTTTGCGGCCCGGACCCGTTCAAGCGACTTCGGAAAGGACAACCTCACGATGACGAAGAACAATCATTCGCCCGACGCGGAAAAGCACGGCCACTGGTACAGCGATGAGGTCGCGACCCTTGGCGACCGCCTGACCGATGCCCGCATCGCCACGGGAATGAGCCAGAAGGAACTTGCCGAACGCCTTGGTGTCCGGGCCAGAACGGTCAGGCAATGGGAGGAAGACGCGAAGGAGCCGCGCGCGAACCGGCTTCAGATGCTGGCCGGAATGCTCAACGTCTCGCTCATGTGGCTTTTGACCGGCGAGGGGCTGGGGCTGCCTTCGCCCGAGGATCGCCCGGCGCAATCCGGCGAGGCGGAGGCGCTGATGGGCGACCTTAGGGAGATGCGCAAGACGGTTGGCGCGCTGACCGAACAGATGGGGCGGGTCGAAGCCCGGCTGCGGCAGGCCTTGTCGCGTGAGGCGGCATGAGCGAGACGCGGGAAAGCCGGCTGAAGCGCATGGCGATGCGCAGCTGGCGGCGGGGCACCAAGGAGATGGACCTGATCCTCGGCCCCTATGCGGATGCCGAGTTGGTTGGTCTCAACGGCGAGGTGCTGGAGCTTTACGACGCGCTTCTTCTTGAGAACGATCAGGATATCTACCCCTGGATCGCCGGCGCGGCGCCGGTGCCCGAGCGGTTCCGCGCCCTGATCGCGGAAATTGCCGCTTTTGCCCGGAGCCGCCACCACACCTGACGGCGGACGCAGCATTTTTCTGCCCTTAACCAAACCTTCGGCTTTGGTGTTCATGTTTCGTCCCAGTCATTGGCGGTGTCGGAGGGCGAAATGTCGATTCATGCACAGATGGCGGGCAAGCCCGAACGCGGGCTGCACCGGACCTATCTTGAGACGCTCGGCCTGATCGAACGGCTGCATCGGCTGCTCCTTGACGTCATCAAGGATGAGTTCGAGCGCGTCGGGCAACTGGAGATCAACGCAGTTCAGGCGCTCCTCCTCTTCAACATCGGCGAGAATGAGTTGACGGCGGGCGAGTTGAAATCGCGCGGCTACTATCAGGGCTCAAACGTCAGCTACAACCTCAAGAAACTGGTGGAGCTGGGTTACATGCACCACGAACGCAGCGCCGTTGACCGCCGCTCCGTGCGGGTGCGGCTGACTGACAAGGGCATCGCGGTGCGGGGCGTGGTCGTCGCGCTCTTTGCCCGCCATGCCGACACTCTGCACACAAAAGCGGCAGCGGTTGCAGCACCCGACGAACAGGTGAACCTCGCGCTGAAGCGGCTGGAACGCTTCTGGGGCGACCAGATCCGCTACATCTACTAGGGCGGACGGCGAATTTCTGCCGATATCTGACGGCGTTGGGTGGCGAAGTCTTGCTTATGACCTTTTTGCGGGATTGCCCGATGCCTCGCGCCGGGCGACAACCCCGCCGCCGGCGCGCAATGTCGGTGCCGAGAAATTCATCGACGATGCGCCACACGATCATCCGCTTCCTCGCCGTTTTCGGACTCTCCACGCTCGCTGCCTGCGTGCAGACCGCCGACCAGCCGGAAACGGCTTCGGCCTCGTTCCTGCCGGCGATGCGCTGGGATCACCGGCCGGAAGCGAACCAGTGGACGGCGGCGACGCTCACAGCACTTCGGCGCGAGGGGGCGGTGCTGGAAACCACCGTGCCGTCCGACATCGCGGCCTTCTGCCCGGCCTATGCCAAGGCGCCGCCCGCCGACCGCCGCGCCTTCTGGGCGGGCTTCCTCTCGGCGCTCGCCAAGCATGAAAGCACCTGGAACCCGCAGGCCAAGGGCGGCGGCGGCAAGTGGATCGGCCTGATGCAGATCGCGCCGCAGACCGCCAAGGCCAATGGCTGCGAGGCGTCTTCGGGCAAGAGCCTGACCGACGGGTCGGCGAATCTCGCCTGTGCCGTCAAGATCGCCGCGAAACAGGTCGGCCGCGACGGCGCCATCGTGACAGACGGATCGGGCGGCTGGCGCGGCGTCGCGCGCGACTGGGCGCCGATGCGGAGTGCGGAAAAACGTGCGGACGTGGCGGGCTGGACCCGGGCGCAGAGCTACTGCAACTGATCGTTCCGCGTCTCAGACGAGAACGCGAACGCCCCTGAGGCCGAACTCACCGATCAGCTTTTCAAACTCCAGCTTCTCTGCGCCGGGCAGCGGCAACACGTCGCCGGTTTCCATGTTCAGGAAGCAGGCGGTCTGGCCCTTGTTCGTGCGGCAGACCGTGACGCTCGCCACATCGGTGAAGTTGATGCATTCCACGCCGCGCGGGCGATAGATCTCGACCCAGCCGCGGCCAAGGCGGAAGCCCTTGATCGGGTTGAGCCAGAGCCGCCTGAGCACCAGCGCCAGATAGACCAGCGCCAGCGCGATGAGAAGCTGGCCCATGTCGAGCGTGATGCAGAGGTAAACCACCATCATCGCCACGCCGAGCGCGAGATACGTCACCGGCCGGCGGGCCTGGCTGCGGTAGCCATAGCTGTCCGTGAACATTTCCAACAACCCAAGTACACCCGTCACCAGAATAGACCGGCAGGGGCGGCGGGTCGAATGCCTGCGGCCGGTCATGGCCTCTTCGGCGCGCGAGGGAAACGATCCGTGTGATCCTGGGGAACTGGTGGTCAGCGCCGGATAAATGCGCGCCCGGTCGTACAATCCGCCCGACCCGCGCAGCAGAATCGCGGTCGCTCAGGCCGGTTTGGCCGCCAGCATCCGCCCGACCATTTCGCCGGTATTGCGCGACAGGCCCTGTGCCGCGGCGATGCGCTGAAGCTCATCCCGGATCAGGGCCTGGCGGTCGGCATCGTAGCGGGTCCAGGTCTCGAACGCCGTGGTCATCCGCGCGGTCGTCTGCGGATTGACCGGATCAAGCCGGATCAGCCAGTCGGCATAGAAGCGGTAGGCATCGCCACTGGCATCGTGAAAGCCGGCGTGATTGGCGGCGAGCGCGCCCATCAGCGCGCGGAAGCGGTTGGGGTTCTTCCAGTCGAAATCGGGGTGGTCGGCAAGGCGGCGGGCGGTGGCGGCAGCCCCGGCAGGGTTGCCGTGGACCAGCTGGAGCGTGAACCATTTGTCGATGACCAGCCGCACGTCCTTCCAGCGCGCGTGGAAGGCCGCGACCGCGGCACCGCCGCGCTCGGCGTCGATGAGGGCGCCGAGCGCGCCGGCGCTTTCGGTCATGTTGTTCGCGCTGTCGAAAAGCGCCTTGGCGCGGTCGCCGCCGTCAACGCGGTTCAGGAAGGCAAGGCAGGCGAGCCTGAGGGCGCGGCCCCCGGCCTGCGCCGCATCGGGCGAGAATGGGGCGCGGCTTTCAAGCGCCGCGTAGGTGGCGGATAGATCGCCCGACAGGCCCGTGCCGATGGCCCGGGCCAGGGCCTCGCGCCCGGCATGGATCGCCGCCGGATCGGGGACGCGGCCGGCATCGGCGAGCGCCTGCGCCAGATCCTCCTCGCCCGGAAGCCTGAGGCAGAGCGCCCGGAACGCCGGATCGAGGCTTTCGTCGCGCAGGACCGCCCCGAGCGCCTCGATGAGCCGCCGCGAGGGTTCGCGCCCCTCGGCGATCATCCCGGTCAGCACGTCCTTCGACAGGGCACGCCCGGCTTCCCACTTGTTGAAAGGGTCGGTATCATGGGCCAGAAGGAAGGCGCGCTCCGCCTGATCCGTCGCGCGTTCCAGCACCACCGGCGCGGAAAAGCCGCGCAGGATCGAGGGGACGGGCCGGGACGCCAGCCCGTCGAAGCGGAAGCTCTGCGAGGGCTCCGTCAGTTCCAGAACCGTGGTCGGCACCACCTCGTCGCCATTGGGGTTGAGAAGGCCGACGGCAATCGGGATCACCCGCGGCGGCTTCTTGTCCTGACCCGGCGTCGGCGGCGTCTTCTGGTGGAAGGTCAGCGTATAGGTGCCGTCGGACCATGCCTCGGACACATGGACACGCGGGGTGCCAGCATCGGTATACCAGCGCTTGAACTGGGCAAGGTCGCGGCCCGTCGCATCCTCGAAGACCTTGAGCCAGTCCTCGATCGTCGCGGCATCGCCGTCATGGCGGTCGAAATAGAGGTCGAGCGCCTTTCTGTAGCCTTCATCGCCGACAAGGCGCTTCAGCATCCCGATAACCTCGGCGCCCTTTTCGTAGACCGTGGCGGTGTAGAAGTTGTTGATCTCGATATAGCTTTCGGGGCGGACCGGATGGGCGAGGGGGCCCATATCCTCGCGGAACTGGCGCGCCCGAAGGGTCAGCACATCGTCGATGCGCTTCACGGGCGCAGAGCGCATGTCGGAGGTGAAGGACTGGTCGCGGAAGACCGTCAGCCCCTCTTTCAGGCAAAGCTGGAACCAGTCGCGGCAGGTGATGCGGTTGCCGGTCCAGTTGTG
>DJUV01000028.1 GCA_002440625.1 Rhodobacteraceae bacterium UBA6273
TCGAGGATGCCGCCCATTCGCTCGGCACGCTCTGGTCTGGCCGCAAGATCGGCACGCTCGGCAAGATCGGCTGCTTTTCGTTCCAGTCCTACAAGATGGTGAATGCCGGCGAAGGCGGGATGTTCGTCACCGACGATCCGGAGCTTGCGGCCCGCGCGATCATCATGTCGGGGGCTTATGAGTATAACTGGAAGAAGCACCCCGGCCTGCAGAACAGCTTCCACCACTGGCAGAACAAGCTGCCGCTCTACAACATGCGGATGCAGAATCTCTCCGCCGCCGTCATCCGCCCACAGCTCCCTGAGATCGCAAGGCGGGTTGAGGCTGGACGTCGCGGGCACGACCGGGTTGCTGCGAAGCTGAGCCAGCATCCGTGGTTCGAAGTGCCTCCCGCCCTGCCGCAAGAGGAACGCGCACCGGATTCGCTGCAATTCCTGCTGCGCGGTTTTGACAGCGACGACGACGCCCGCGCCTTCCTTGCCGCCGCTGCACGGCACGGCGTCGCCGTGCAGATCTTCGGCCTTTCGCCCGACAACGCCCGCGCCTTCTGGAACTGGCAGTTCCTCGGCGACCTGCCCGACCTGCCGGTGACGCGCGCGATGCTGATGCGGGCCTGCGACCTGCGCCTGCCCACGCGCCTCAGCGAAGCTGACCTTGACCATATCGCCGAAGGGCTGATCGCGGCGGCAGCCGAGGTACAGCGCGGCTGACGCCGGAGTTCAGAGCTTCGACAGCTTGGTCTGCAATTCGGCCAGCTGCTTCTTGATCTGTGCCAGATCGTCGCCGTCCTGCGCCTTGCCCTTGGCCTTCGGTTTCGCCTCGGCCCCAGCGTCGTCGTCGATCTCGGGGCCGGAGGATTTTCCGAACCCGCCCATCATGGATTTGAGGAAGGCCTGCTGCTGGCGCTGAAGTGCTTCGAAACCGGGCATGGAGGCCATCGGATTCGGGAAAGTGGTCATGTTTTCCATCAGCTTGGACTGGCCTTCGCGCAGCATCTCGAAGCTCGCGGCAAGGAACTGCGGCACCACGCTTTGTGCCTGCGTCGTGTAGCTCCGCACCAGATCGGTCAGCACATCGACCGGAAGCACGCTTTCGCCCCGGCTTTCATGTTCCGCGATGATCTGGAGCAGATACTGCCGCGTCAGGTCGTCGCCGGACTTGAGGTCGACGATGCTGACCTCTCGCCCTTCGCGGATGAAGGCGGCAATATCCTCAAGCGTCACATAGTCGCTCGTCTCGGTATTATAGAGACGCCGGCTGGCGTAGCGTTTGATCAGCAGCGGCTTGGCGTCGTCCGCCATGTCCGTTCTCCCCGGTCCTATTTGTTTGGCATTGCAGCAAGATTAGGCCGCGCCGCAAAAAACTCAACAGAAAGAAGCGGGGAATGCCGTCAACTCAGAGGAAAGCGATGGGTTCAGGGCTGCACGTGGCAAAGAAAAAGGCGGGCGCCCTAGGGGCACCCGCCAGTATGACCGTCCGACAGGGAGGATTGCGGAGGTCTAACCCGTAAAGGTCTTACTTCACCGAAGCGGCGGCTTTTTTCGCAGCGGCGGTAACGTCGACCGAAGCTTTCTTGACCGCAGCGGTCGCGTCTTCGGAGAAGTCCTTGCCAGCGGCGAGCATCAGCTCAACGGTTTCCATCTGGGCTTTCTTCGCGATTTCGGCGAAGGCAGCGAGGTTCTGTGCGGCCATTTCGGCAGCGGCCGAAGCGAAGTCGCTCAGCGCTTTCGAGTATTCAGCGGGCTCTTCGCGGACTTTGGCCAGCGAGCCGACTTTCGAGATGGTCTCTTTCGTCCACTTGGACGAGATCTCGCTCGACTTTTCAGCGGCTTCGAGGGCGACCTTCGTCACGCGCTCGCCGAGAACGGCAGAGGTCTTGAAGGTGTCCTGCAGCGCTTTCGCGTCGAACGGGAAGGAAGCGGCCATGTCCTGCATGACTTTGGTGAAGTCCTGGGTCTTCTGCATTTCAATATCTCCTGACTAAGGCGGGGTCTGTGATCGTCTGGAGTGAACATACATGCTGCACCGCAGCAATTCAAGTCCCGTCGCCGCATCGCAGCAAAATATTCTCGCCTCTCGGCGGATTGCCGCCCCCGCCCCGTCTCAGACCGTCGGCTGTTCCTTGACGTAGAGACCCGGCGCCGGATCAAGCGCCTTGAAACCGTTGCCGCCGATCTCGCGCGCGGGCACCTTCTTGCCCGACCGCTTCGACAGCCAGTCGACCCAGCGCGGCCACCAGCTGCCCTTGTGGTACTCCGCCCCGGCAAGCCATGCATCCGACTGGCCCATCGGGCCGTCGTTGGTGTAATGGCCGTATTTCACCTTGGTCGGCGGATTGACGATCCCGGCGATATGCCCGGATTCGGAGACGACGAAGGTCTTGTCCTTTGATCCGAACTGCCGGATGCCGCTGAAACTGCCTTTCCAGGGGGCGATATGGTCCGTCTCACAGGCAACAGCAAAAAGCGGGGCGGTCACGTCGGCAAGTGACAGGGTTTCGTTCATGATCGCGATGCGCCCGCGCGCAAGCTGGTTGTCCTGGCAGATCCAGCGCAGATACTCGACCGCCATCCGCGCCGGCAGGTTGGTCCCGTCGCCGTTCCAGTAGAGAAGATCGAAGGCGGGCGGCGCCTCGCCCAGCATGTAGCTGCGGATGGCGGGGCCATAGACCAGATCGTTCGACCTGAGGAAGGAGAAGGTCTTCGCCATGAAGTACTTGTCGAGATAGCCGTCGCGTTCGACCTGCTTTTCGATTCCGTCGACGAAATCGTCATCGAGAAAGACCGAGACCTCGCCCGGATCGGAAAAGTCGGTGAGCGTCGTGAAGAAGGTCGCGGACTTGACGCTGTCGTCCTTGCGCTTGGCCATCACGCCCAGCGCCATGGTCAGCGCGGTGCCGGCGATGCAGTAGCCGACCGCATTCACCTTCTTTTCGCCGGTGATCTTCTTCACGGCGCCAATGGCGGCAAGAACACCTTCCTCGACATAGGTCTCCAGCCCGACATCGGCATAGCTGCGGTCGGGATTCTTCCAGCTCACGATGAAGAGCGTATAGCCCTGATCGAGCACATATTTGATGAGGCTGTTCGCAGGCTTCAGGTCGAGGATGTAGAACTT
>DJUV01000277.1 GCA_002440625.1 Rhodobacteraceae bacterium UBA6273
ACCGCGCCGTTCATCGTCATGGAAACGCTGATCTTTTCCAGGGGAATGCCGTCGAAGAGGATCTTCATGTCCTCGACGCTGTCGATGGCGACGCCGGCTTTGCCGACATCGCCGACGACGCGCGGGTGATCGCTGTCATAGCCTCGGTGGGTGGCAAGGTCGAAGGCGACAGACACACCCTGCTGCCCGGCGGCGAGGTTCTTGCGGTAAAAGTTGTTCGATTCCTCGGCGGTCGAAAACCCCGCGTACTGGCGGATCGTCCAGGGCCGGCCGGCATACATCGTCGCCTTCACCCCGCGCGTGAAGGGCGCAAGGCCGGGGACCGAACCCATGTGCGGCAGCGAGGCCGTATCCGCCTCGGTGTAAAGCGGCTTCACCGCGATGCCTTCCAACGTGGCCCAAGTCAGGTCCCCGGGCGAGCCGCCCTTCATTTCCCTGGCCGCGAGCGCCTGCCAGGCTGCAAGCTTGTCCGTCATTGCATCGTCCTTTCCGTTCCGCGCCGGGTCGCATCCGCCCGGCCTGATCTTCTGCGCCCCGCACCGCGCCGGGGCCGGGCTGAGGGGAGTTCTGCCTTGGGCGCTTCGTCCGCCACGACGACGACCCCGGGCACGACGCCGCGCAGAATCTCGGCCCAGTCGGCCTCAAAGGCCCGGTCGAGCCGTTCCGTTTCATCGGGTGAGAAGAGGGCGCCAATCCCGTCACCACCTGCGGGACGCGAGGCGTTCACGCCCTGCAGCGGCGGGCTCAGTGTCCTTGCGGTTTCGGCTCCGACAAGGGCCGCCATGACGCGATGCGCGGCGGTCCGGTCATAGCGCGCCACATGCAGCGGGGCCTCGGGACAGGCGGCGCGGACCGCCCTCAGCGCCGGCAACCAGCTGTTGCCGGGCGAAGCCGAAAGCCGCGTCGCGTCGAACAGGGATACGCCCCGGACCCGATGAAGATGGGAGAAGGCCGATTGCCAGTAGCCGGCAAAGTCCCGCACGGTCAGATAGATAGCCACCGGTCGGGCAGGCAGCAAGCTGAGAACAGCGCGAAGCTGCGGCGAAACCTCGGGGTAAAGCGTGCCTTGCGTCCAGTTCCGGTGCATCGTCCCGGCCATGTTCTCATCGCTCAGGATCAGCCGCCCCGCCTGCGGCAGAGCCGTCAGGAAGCCGTCGGACGCGCGGCTGCCGGGATCGCCCTGCCCGGCCTGCACGGCCTGTTCCCCGGCGGCAAGGATGCCGGCGATCTTCGCCTCGCGCAGGACCTTCGGCCCCCAGAAAACGACGCCCGCCGCCGCCAGCCGCTTTGCCTGACGGCCAAGCGAGCGTTGCAGAGCGGTGGTCCCCGTCCTGTGCACCCCGATATGGAGCACGATCTCCAAAGGATCACGCCCGGTCTTCAAACCACTGCCCTGCCCGACCGGCGCAGAGTGGCGGCCGGCATTGCCGATGCCGCAAGGATTGCCTTCCTGTCCATCATTGCCGTGTCCTTTCCATCCCGTTCCGCGCGATTGCGCTGCGTGACTCATTGGCTTGTTCGCCCGTCCGCCTATATCCTAGGCGAGGGAGACCAGATGAAACCGATCCTAGCCGCGCTTTCACTCATCCTTTTCGCCTTCGGCGCCGGCGCCGCCGAGGAACCCGGTTTCGCGCCGGAATCTGCTACGGATGTGACACTGTCGGAGTTCCTCTGGCAGAAGCGGCCCGTTGTTGTCTTTGCCGACACCCCCGCCGATCCGGCCTTTACCGAACAGATGCGGCTTCTGGAGGACCGCTGGCCCGAACTGGCCGAGCGCGACGTGGTGGTCATCACCGACACCGACCCTTCGGCGGGAAGCGATACCCGCACCCGGCTTCGCCCGCGGGGGCTCATGTTCGTCCTCATGGACAAGGACGGCACGGTGGCGCAAAGGAAGCCCTTCCCCTGGGACGTGCGCGAGATTTCCCGCGCCATCGACAAGATGCCGATCCGGCGCGAAGAATTGCGCGTCCGGCGGCTGGGGAACTGACGCAGCCTCATGCGCCCGCCCCAACAAGTGTCAGGGTCGCGCCTTCCGGCAGCGTCGCGGCAAAGCTTTCGATCTGCGCCCGCAGTTCCGCCGCGAAGGCCGGATCGGTGGCATAGAAACTCACCGTCCAGTCGCCGATGGCACCGTTCCTGGGGTCTTGCGTCATTTCACCGACCCGCACCCAGCCGGGCCCGGCAGCGGTCCTGAACCATTTGTCGTAGATCATCGCCACCCGGACGCCGTGCCTTTCGGCAAGCGGCCCGGCCCAGCCATCTGCCGGCGGCGGGCCGCCAAAGCGGATGTCGCGCGCTTCGGCAGAGCCGAGCCCCCAGAGATCAAGGACATAGTTGGGATTGCCCCAGGCAATGCGCCCGAGATCATTCACCGCCACCGGGCCTCTGACGAAGTCCCGTGCGAATCGCGCCAGCTGCGCCTGTTGCAGATGGATGGCCCTCGGGTTCCAGACATAGGTGCCCCAGAGCTTCGGCATGTAGGCGATGCCCGCCGCCAGAACCGCCGCCATCACGGTGCCCTCGGCCACCAGCTTCGCCCGTCCCTCCAGCCCGGTCGAGGCGAGGAGGATCGCGCCCAGAAGGCTCACGATGATGTAGGGCTCATAGCGGTGCATCCAGCCGATCTGGCCGAGCGTGAGATGCGCCAGCGCCGCCAGCCCGACGGTTGACAGAAGCCAGAGCGCAGGCCCCTGCCGCAGGCGCGGAAAGGCCGCGATCAGGGCCACCGTCGCACCGATCAGCGCGGCAAGGATGACCCCCGCAGGCTTGCCCATGTTGAAAAGCGCCCCGACCAGAAGCCGCTCGGGCAGGCCACTCGGGGATCCGAGTTCTGCCGATTTCGCCGCCACCGAGCCCGGCAATGGGTCGAGGCCGAGCGACGTGAGAAACAGGCTGAAGCCGAGAACGGCGCCCACCGACACCACCGCGATCAGGCCCGCTGCGCGGCGGTGCCCGGTCAGAAAAAGCGTTGCGGCCGACAAGAGCGACAACGCCAGCCCCTCATAGCGGAAAAGCGGAGCCGCGACAGCGGCGGCGATCAGCCAGAGGGCAACACCGCGCCCGGTGAGCGCCCGCCACAGACCGAGCACGATGATGAGGCTCACCGCCATGTGCGGCGCCGCCTCCATCCCGACGAAGCCCACGCCGGAGATATTGAGCGCCACCGGCGCCACCAGCACGACAGCAAGGGCCGCGATCCCGCGAAGGCCCGCCTCCGCTGCGATCCGCCCCCAGACCCAGCCGCAGCCCGCGACGGCGAGAATGTTCCAAAGAAGCGGCAGAAGCCGCTGAACCTCGGTGTCCGGAAACGGGGTGAGAAGCAGCGGATAGAGGATCGAGGAGGCCGCCGAAGCCGGTTCGCCTGCGTTCACGCCATAGGTACCGTGGGCGATGTTCGACGCCATGGCGAGGTGGATGTAGACATCGTCCAAGGGATATTCGAACACGCCGGCATGGAGGTATGCGACGACCTCAAGGGCAAAAAGCCCCGCCAGGGCCGCAAGCATACCCAGCATTGGCAGGTTCGTCGCCCTCGAAAGCGTCACCTTATTCGAACTCCATGATCACTTCGTCGACCTTGAGGCTTTGCCCCGCCGCCACGCTGATCTTCTTCACCACGCCCTTGCGTTCGGCGCGCAGGATGTTCTCCATCTTCATCGCCTCGACCGTGGCGAGCGACTGGCCTTCCTGAACCTCCTGGCCTTCCTCGACCGAGATCTTCACGATGACGCCCGGCATCGGACACAGAAGGAACTTCGACGTGTCGGGCGGCAGCTTTTCAGGCATGAGCTTCGCCAGTTCGGCCTGACGCGGGGTGCGGACATGCACCTTCATGTCCGCACCCCGGGTGCGGATGCGGAAACCGGAGGGGATCTTGCCGACCTTCAGGACCACCGCCTCACCATCGACATCGAGCCGCGCAAGGGGCTGGCCCGGCGTCCAGTCGGAGGTGACGCGCATCCGGTGACCATCCCCGAACGTCACCGTGGCGCCGTCACGGTCCGCGGCGACCTTGACCGCGAAATCGGCGCCCTGAAGGCTCACCACCCAATCGTCGCCAACCTTGCGCTCATGGTTGCCAAGACGGCCGGTGATGCGGGTCCGCCTGATCTCCGCGACGCGGTTCATCGCGGCAGACGCGGCGGCCACCTTGCGCAAGGCTGCTTCCGGCAGCTTCACGCCCTGAAAGCCCTCGGGATATTCCTCGGCGATGAAGGCCGTGGTGATGTCGCCCTTGACGAAGCGCGGATGGTCCATCACCGCCGAGCAGAACGGCAGGTTGTGGCCGATCCCTTCAACCTCAAAGGTGTCGAGCGCCTGCCGCATGACCTCGATCGCCGCGGCCCTTGTCGGCGCCCAGGTGCAAAGCTTGGCGATCATCGGGTCGTAGTACATCGAAATCTCGCCGCCCTCGCAGACGCCGGTATCGTTGCGGACGACCGAGGCCGCCGTTGCCGCCTCTACCGGCGGGCGGTAACGGGTCAGCCGGCCGATGGAGGGCAGGAAGTTGCGGTAAGGATCCTCGGCGTAAAGCCGGCTTTCCATGGCCCAGCCGTTGATGCCGACGTCCTTCTGCGCGAAGGGCAGCTTTTCGCCGCCGGCGACCCGGATCATCTGTTCGACAAGGTCGATGCCGGTGATGAGTTCCGTCACCGGATGCTCCACCTGCAAACGGGTATTCATTTCAAGGAAGTAGAAGTTGCGGTTGCCATCGACGATGAACTCCACCGTGCCGGCGCTGGTGTAGCCGACGGCCTTGGCAAGCGCACAGGCCTGTTCGCCCATGGCCTTGCGGGTGGCGGCGTCAAGGAAGGGCGACGGCGCTTCCTCGATGACCTTCTGGTTCCGCCGCTGGATCGAGCATTCGCGTTCGTTGAGGTAGAGGCAGTTGCCGTGCTTGTCGGCCAGCACCTGAATCTCGATGTGGCGCGGCTGGGTGACGAACTTCTCGATGAAGATGCGGTCGTCGCCAAAGCTCGCCGCCGCCTCGTTCTTCGAGGACTGGAAGCCGTCGCGCGCCTCTTCGTCGTTCCAGGCGATGCGCATGCCCTTGCCGCCGCC
>DJUV01000032.1 GCA_002440625.1 Rhodobacteraceae bacterium UBA6273
TTCGCCTGGCTCGACACCGGCACGCATGAGAGCCTCTTGGAAGCCGCCGACTTCATCCGCACCATCGAGGACCGGCAGAACCTGAAAGTCGGCTGCCCGGAAGAGATCGCCTTCCTCAACGGCTGGATCGACGCAGACCAGCTAAGGGAACTGGCGCGGCCCTATCTCAAGACACAGTACGGCAGGTATCTGGCGCGGATCGCGGATGATCCGGATCTGTCAGAAGCGGAGTAGCCTCTGGGGCGCAACGACCGGGTTCAGAATTTCGGCGATATGACGAAATTCTGATGTGCCCGCCCTCCCGCGGCGGGCACATTCGTGCCCACCAGGGCGGTCCCACCAGAATTTGGCACCGTTGAGGATGCGGGTAACCCCTTGCCCTGCGCCTTGCGGCTCCGGGCAACGGCGCGGGTGTCTTGCCACTGGCAAGCCACCTTGTCGCGCCGAAGCACAACCGACCGCATCAAATCCCCGCTACCCGCACCCCTTCCCGCTCCAGCACGCCCCGCAACTCCCCTGCCATCGCCACCGCGCCGGGCGTGTCGCCGTGGACACAGATTGTGTCGATGCGCGAAGGGATGCGCTTGCCGGAGGCTGTGATGATCGCCCCCTCCGCGATCATCGCCGCGATGCGCCGGGCGGCCTCGGCCCCGTCATGGAGCACCGCGCCGGGCTTGGAGCGGTCGAGCAAAGTGCCGTCCTCCTCATAGGCGCGGTCGGCGAAAATCTCCGCCGCATAGAGTGCCCCCATCTCGACCGCCGCATGCTCCATCTCGGTCGCGGCCTGCACCATCAGGATGAGGTCGCCCTGCACTTCAAGCGCCGCCTTATAGCACGTCAGCGCCATCGCCCGGTCGGTCGCGGCCATGTTCGACATCGCCCCGTGGAGCTTGACATGCCGAAGCCGTCCCCCCGCCGCCTTCGCCATCGCCGCCGCAGCACCGACCTGATAGCGGATCAGGTTGGCGAGGCTTTCCTCCGGCAGGACCATCCGCCTCCGCCCGAAACCTTCCTTGTCGGCAAAGCCCGGATGCGCGCCGATGCCGACACCGTTTTCGACCGCCATCCGCATGGTCCTGAGCATGGTGTCCGGGTCTCCGGCATGAAAGCCGCAGGCGACATTGGCCGAGGTGACAATGCCCAGCATCGCCGCATCGTCGCCCATGCCCTCGCCCATGTCGGCATTCAGGTCCACCCGTCTCATGCCTCGCCCTCCCTGCCGCCGTCGGTCACGCCGCTGATCAACTGATACGACAGAAGATCGGCCATCTCGCGCGGATCGCGCAAGAGCCGCCGGGTGGCGACCCTCGGCTTCCCGCCCGGACGCCGCGCCCGATGATCGGCCAGCGCCTCCTCCAGCGTCACGAAGCGGAAGCGCAAGGAGTCCCCCGGTGCGGCCTGCGCCACGAAGGGCAGATCGTCCGGCACCACGCTGGCGATGCGGGGATAGCCGCCCATGGTCTGGCACTCGGCCAAGAGGACATAGGGCACGCCCTCGCCGGTCATCTGGATGTCACCCGGCTCCACGATCTCGGACAGTAGGCTGCGCTGGCCCGCCGTGGCGAAAGGCTCAGCCCCAGCCAGCCGCACCCCCTGCCGGTTCCCCGCCGCATCGCGCCGGAAGACGGTCGCCTCGAACCGGGCGCGATCCTCGGGCGAAAACATCGCCGTCTGCGCCGTGGGCAGGATGCGAACCTTGCCACCCCCGGCATGGCCCCCGGCCTCAAGCCTCAACCCCACGCCCGCGCCGCCGTCAGGCCCGATGGGCAGCCGGTCGCCCGCCGCGATACACCGCCCAAGCCCGGCCGTCAGATGCGCCGCGCGGCTGCCGAGCACCGGACCCGTGGCGATGCCGCCGCCGAGGCTGAGGTAGCCGTAGACCCCGGCCTCGACCGCACCGATGCTCAACCGCTGGCCGGGCAGGACCAGATGGCTGGCGTTCCAGACCAGCGAGACGCCATCCAACGCCGCCCGCATTGGCGCCCCGGTCAGGGCGATGCGGATCGGCTCTGTCACCGCGAAGGTGCCGCCGAACCCTGCCATCTCCAGCGCCGCCAGCCCCGGCCCCTGCCCCAGAAGCGCCACCCCTTCGGCAAGCGCCAGCCAGTCGGCAGCCCCGCCCCGCGACAGACCGAAGGCAAGGTATCCCGGTCGCCCCTCGTCCTGTACGGTCACCGCCGGGCCGGCACTCAGAATCTCCAGCATCCTGTTCATTTCGACACCACCTCGACCGAAGCGCCGCCGCCGTCCGGGTCTTCGGCACCAAGCGCCCGAAACTCCTCCTGCCCCACCGGCCTAAGCTGCACCTCGTCGCCAGGACGAAGCAGGAACGGCTCCTCCGCACCGGGGCGGAAGCCGCGAAAGCCGGTCTGGCCGACATGCCACCAGCCGGTCGGCGTATCGGTCGGAAAGATGATCGCCTGCCGCACCGCGACCACAACGCCCCCGGCCGGAACCTTTGGCGTCAGCCCGGCCTTGCGCGGAATGTTCCAGCGGTCCGGCAGGATGCCCATGTAGGGCAGACCCGGCGCGAAGCCGATCGCCATGACCCTGAGCGGCCGCGCCACCAGATCGGCCATAGCCTCGTCCGCGCCGAGGCCCACCGCCGACGCCACCGCGTCGAGGTCCGGGCCGCTCGCGCCGCCAAAGACCGCCGGCACCGTCCAGCGCCGCGCTGGCGCCACAGCCGCGGACGCCTTGTCATCTAGAAGCAGCCTCAGCCGCGCCTCGATGGCCGCGTGATCGGCCCGCAAGGGATCAAGCCTCAGATAGACGCCGCCGAGCGAGGGCACCACCTCCTCCACCCCCTCCGGCAGGGCTGCGGCAAGCCGTGCGCCAAAGGCCAGCGCTCGCCGGTTGGCCGCATCGTCCAGCCGGTCCGAGAACTGCACGAGAATCCCTGCAAGCCCCATCCTGAGGATGCGCGGAGCCATCGACCCTGCCTGTTCCATCGGCGTGACTTTGCCTATAAATTGACCTGACAGCAGCAGTTCACCGGAAGCGGGGCCGGGACACAAGCTTCAAGGTCAGAAAAACCTGACTGGCATATTGAACTTTCGCGTTCAATTGCTTGGTTGTATAGGAACGTCGCAGGATTTCAGGATACGCTGCCGGACCGACTGCGCGAGTCGCACCGCCGGCGCAACATCGGGGCGAATTAGATGTCTTCTCGGTTCAGGGTTCACCGTTTTGCCGCCATTGTCGTGCTGATTGCAGCGGGGCTCTGGATCGGCACCGGTCGTTTTGCCTCCGTCGGCAGCGAGGAGGCGCAAGCCGCGCAGCCCGCCGGATCGGAAACGGACGGCGTGGCGGAAGCCCCGGCGACCGAGGCGAGGCCGCTGCGGGCCGTCGCCGTCGTCACCCCGAACTTCGCCGACCATGCGCGCGAGATCCGCATTTCCGGCGTTACGGATGCCGACAAGCGCTCGGTCCTTGCCGCGCGCACCGACGGCGTGATCCGCTCGCTGCCCGTCCAGCAGGGCGACTCGGTCGAGGCGAACTCCGCCGTGATCGAGATCGAGGGACCGGAGATCGTTGCCGCGGTCGCCATGGCCGAGGCCGCGCTGACCCAGCGCCAGCAGGAAGTCGACGTCGCGGAGAAGCTCTACAAGAGCGGCAACACTGCCGAGCTTCAGCTCATCGGCCAGCGCGCGGCCCTTGCGGCGGCGCAGGCCCAGCTCAGCCAGGCCAAGGCACGGGCAGACCAGCTTGCCGTCCGCGCGCCCTTTGCCGGCGTTCTCGACAGCGTCGATGTCGAACTGGGCGAGTGGGTCCAGACCGGCACCCCCGTCGCCACGCTCCTTGCGCTCGACCCGATCGTGGTCCGCGCCGAGGTGAGCGAGCTTGACGTGGGCAGCGTGAAGCTTGGCGACACCGCCGCCCTTCGTCTGGTGAACGGTGCCGAGATGACCGGTACGGTGCGCCGCCTCTGGCGCGAGGCCTCCGTGGCCACCCGCACCTATCCGGTCGAGATTACCCTGCCGAACCCCGACCGCAAGATTCCTGTCGGCATGACCACCGAGGTCCGCCTCTACACCGCGCCGGTCAAGGCGGTGACGGTACCGCGTTCGATCATCACGCTTTCCGAGGAAGGCGAACTTGGCCTCCGTGTCATCGACAAGGACGACATCGCCCGTTTCGCCTCGGTCGAGATGATCGACGACACGCCCGAAGGACTGGTCCTTGCCGGCATCCCGGAGGGCGTGCGCATCATCGTCTCGGGCCAGGACCTCGTCTCCGAGGGAGAGAAGGTGCAGCCGACCGATGTGACGGCCGAGGCCAAGGCCGCAATGGAAGCCGGGATTCGGCAATGATGTTCGTCGAAACGGCCATCCGCAATGCGCGGCTGACGATCTCGGTCCTCCTGTTCCTGATGATCGCGGGAGCCATGGCCTATATCGCGATTCCGAAGGAAGCCGAACCCGACATCCCGATCCCGATCATCTATGTCAGCATGTCCTACCAGGGCATCTCGCCCGAGGACAGCGAACGCCTGCTCCTCAGACCGATGGAAACCTCGCTGAAGACGATCAGCGGCATCAAGGAGATGCGCTCCACCGCCTATCAGGGCGGCGGCAACGTCATCATCGAGTTTCAGGCCGGGGCTGATCTTCCCAAGGCGCTCGAAGACGTGCGTTCCAAGGTGTCGCAGGCCAAGCGCGACCTGCCCGACGGCACCGATGAGCCAACGGTGAACGAGGTCAACATCTCGGAATTCCCGGTCCTCGTCGTGACGCTTTCGGGCGACGTGCCTTCACGCGTCCTGTTCAAGGCCGGACGCGAGCTTCGCGACCGGATCGAAGAGGTTCCGGGCGTGCTCGACGCCGCCCTGCAGGGCGTCCACGACGATCTCGTCGAGGTCATCATCGACCCCTCGAAGATAAACACCTACGGCATCCGGCTTGACACGCTGATCCAGGGCGTCACCGCCAACAACCAGCTTATCGCCGCAGGCGCCTTGGAAGGCAGCAAGGGCCGCTACGCCATCAAGGTTCCGGCGCTGATCGAGACTTACGAAGACATCGCCAACCTTCCGGTCATCTCGAACGGCACGGCGGTCGTCCGCGCCCGCGACCTCGCCTCGATCCGCAACACCTCGAAAGACCCCGAGACGATCACCCGGCTTGACGGCAAGCCCGCCATCGCCATCGAGGTGTCGAAGCGCACCGGCGCCAACCTTGTCGAAACGGTCGATGCGGTGAAGGCCGTGACCGAGGCGTTCCAGAAGACCATGCCCGAAGGCTCTGTCGTCGCCTTCAGCCAGGACAAGTCGACGACGATCCGCCAGCTTCTGAGCGACCTTCAGAACTCGGTCCTGACCGCCGTCATCCTCGTCTTCATCGTCATCCTCTTCGCGCTTTCTGGCCGTGCGTCGATCCTGATCGGTCTCGCGATCCCGGCCTCGTTCCTCATCGGCATTCTCGGGCTGCAACTGGCCGGGCTGACGGTGAACATCGTCGTCCTCTTCAGCCTGATCCTGGCGGTCGGGATGCTCGTCGACGACGCCATCATCGTCACCGAATATGCCGAACGCCGCATGGCCGAGGGCATGGACAAGCGCGAGGCCTTCGCCATGGCCTCGCACAAGATGACCGGCCCGGTGATCGCCGCGACGGCGACCCGCGTTGCCGCCTTCTCGCCCTTGCTCTTCTGGCCCGGCATCGTCGGCGAGTTCATGAAATACATGCCGATCACGCTCATTGCGACGCTTTCGGCCTCGCTGGTCTATGCGCTGATCTTCGCCCCCACCATCGGCGCCATCATCGCCAAGCCGGTGCATGAGGAGGACCGCTCGCACGACAGCCTCTACATGCGCTTCGTCGGCCGCGCCATCCGCCACCCGTGGCTCGTCACCCTGACCGCCATCGCCCTTCTGGTCGCGGTGCCCTTCGGTTACAGCAAATACGGCAAGGGCGTCGAGTTCTTCCCGAATGTCGAACCCGACTACGGCCTGCTCTACGTCCATGCCCGCGGCAACCTCTCCATCGACGAGAAGGACGCGCTGGTGCGGCAGGCCGAAGAGCGCATTCTCGGCTGGCCCGGCATCAAGACCGTCTACACCCGCTCCGGCAAGGCCGGCGGCGGCGGCAATGAGGTTGCGGCGGATGTGGTCGGCGTCATCCAGTACGAATTCGTCGACTGGCGCGAACGGCAACAGGCCAACGACATCCTCGCCGGCCTCCGCGAGGCAATGACCGGCATTCCCGGCGCCGATATCGAAGTTTCGGTGCCCGAAAGCGGCCCGCCCACCGGCAAGGCCATCCAGATCCGGCTTTCCGCCGACGATCCCTCGGGCCTGAACGATGTCGCCAAGACCGTCGCGGCAGAGCTTGCCAAGATCCCCGACGTGATCGACATCGACAACGGCCTGCCGCCGCCCGGTGTCGACTGGGAACTGAAGGTCGACCGGGCCGCCGCCGCGCGCTTCGGCGTCTCGCCGGGGGCCGTGGGCGCGGCGGTGCTTCTCGTCACCGAGGGGCTGAAGCTCTCCGACTACCGCCCGGCGGGGTCGGATGACGCCGTGGATATCGTCCTGCGGCTGCCGCCGGAAAACCGCACCATCTCCTCGCTCGACCAGATGCGCATCGAAACCGCGCAAGGCCCGGTGCCCCTGTCGAACTTCATCACCCGCGAGGCCGCGCAGACCACCGGCACCCTGAACCGGATCGACGCCAGCCGCACCGTGACGGTGCAGGCGAACATCCGCGAAGGCGTGCAGGCCGACCCGATCCGCCAGGCCATCACCGCGGAGCTTGAGAAAGCCGATCTTGGCGCCAAGGGCATCCGCTGGCGGCTCGCCGGCGAGGATGAGGAACAGGCCGCCGCCGGCGCCTTCCTCGGCAAGGCCTTCGGGGCGGCCCTCTTCCTGATCTTCCTGGTGCTTTTGGCGCAGTTCAACAACTTCGTCTCGGTCGGGTTGATCTTCTCGGCCGTCATCATGTCGACCATCGGCGTCTTCCTTGGCCTCATGATCATGGGCCAGCCCTTCGGCATCGTGATGACCGGCATCGGCATCATCGCCCTTGCCGGGGTCGTGGTGAACAACAACATCGTGCTGATCGACACCTACGACACCCTTCGCCGCGAGGGGATGCCCAAGGTCGAGGCGATCCTTGAGACCTGCCACGAACGCGCCCGCCCCGTGGTGCTGACCGCGCTGACCGCGATCCTCGGCGTGCTGCCCATCGCCTTCGGTCTGAACCTTGAGCTTCTGAACCACGAGACGACCATCGGCGCGCCCTCCACCCAATGGTGGATCTCGCTCTCCTCGGCCATCGTCTTCGGCCTTGCCTTCGCGACGGTGCTGACGCTTGTGGTGACGCCCTCGCTCCTGATGCTGACCTCGCGCGACACGCCTGCGGCAGAGCGGCGGCGGTCAGGCGGCTGGCTGTCGCGCCTGTGGCGGCGGAGCGCGACTCCGGCGGAATGAGCGTGCTAGACTGAACCCGGCGGGGCCGGAACCTCCGGTCCTCCGCCATGAAAGCAGGGGGAATGAATGGGCATCCGCAGAACCGAAGGCCGTGGCCGTCTTTACGAGTCAATCCTCGACACCGTAGGCGACACCCCGGTCATCCGCATCAACCGGATCGCCCCGAAGGGTGTCACGGTTTATGTGAAGGCCGAGGCCTTCAACCCCGCCGCTTCCGTCAAGGACCGGCTTGCGCTCAACATCATCGAGGCGGCGGAGCGTGAGGGCAAGCTGAAGCCCGGCCAGACGGTGGTGGAGGCGACATCGGGCAATACCGGCATCGGCCTTGCCATGGTCTGCGCGGCCAAGGGCTATCCGCTGGTCGTGACGATGGCCGACAGCTTTTCGGTCGAACGGCGACGGCTGATGCGCTTCCTTGGTGCCAAGGTCGTCCTGACGCCCCGCGCGCTCAAAGGCTTCGGCATGTATTCGAAGGCGCAGGAGCTTGCCGAGGCGAATGGCTGGTTCCTCGCCAGCCAGTTTGAGACCAAGGCCAACGCCGACATCCACGAGACCACGACAGCGCGCGAAATCATAAATGATTTCAAGGGTCAGCGCTTGGATTACTTCGTGTCCGGCTACGGCACTGGCGGCACCGTGGCGGGCGTTGGCCGCGTCCTCCGGAAAGAGCGCCCCGAGACGAAGATCATCCTCTCCGAACCCGCCAATGCCGCCCTCATCTCCTCCGGAAAACCACAGGACCGCACGACGGGCGGCAGCCCCACCGGCAGCCACCCGGCCTTCGAGCCGCACCCGATCCAGGGCTGGACCCCGGATTTCATCCCCCTGGTGCTGCAAGAGGCGATCGACAAGAAGTTCTATGACGACCTGATCCCGGTCCCCGGCCCCGAAGGCATCGCCTGGTCGAAACGCCTTGCCGCCGAGGAAGGCATCTTCACCGGCATCTCCGGCGGCGCAACCTTCGCGGTGGCGATGCGGATCGCGGAAAAGGCACCGAAAGGCTCGGTGATCCTCGCGGTCCTGCCGGACACCGGCGAACGCTACCTCTCCACCCCGCTCTTCGAGGGCATCGTGGAAGGCATGACCGAGGAGGAAGCACAACTGTCCCGCTCCACCCCCACGGCGCAGATGGCGGCGGAGTAGGCCGAACCGGACGGGAAAGAACGAAAAGGCCGCGCCCGACCCTCAGGTCAGGCGCGGCCTTGAATTGCAAGGTCCGATGCGGCCGGAAGGCCGCCTCAGGCCGCCCGCTTCGGGGCAGGACGGCGGCCACCCGGACGGCGGGGACGCGACGCGCCCGACGGCTTCTTCGGCGCATTCCCGGCGGGGCTGCGCCCGGCCCAGGCGACGCCGCCGGCAACCGGAACCTTTGTGCCCAGAAGCTTTTCGATGGCCTTCAGATCGCCCATCTCGTCGGCGGCACAAAGCGCCACAGCCCGGCCCTCGGCCCCGGCCCGCGCGGTGCGGCCGATGCGGTG
>DJUV01000135.1 GCA_002440625.1 Rhodobacteraceae bacterium UBA6273
GAACCCCCACGCCTTGCGGCGCCAGAACCTAAATCTGGTGCGTCTGCCAATTTCGCCACACCCGCAAAGCCCGAGAGGGGCGCCCTGGCTGGCGCCTCCCCCCAAATCCGCGCCCTTCTAGCAAGAAGCCGGATGCGATGCGAGGGTAAAATACGAAGGAGAATTCACGCGCGCCTACCCTAATCTTGCCATAGTCTCGTTGAAAAATGACCATCGGGAATGAGGGGGTGGTCATGTCGGCAGGTGCGACGGGGGGCAGGTCTGGCCCGAGGCTGGTGCCGGGGCGCCAAGCGGATGGAACCGGATTGGCGGCTGGAACCGTGGTGATGACCGCCGACGGGGCGTTGCCGGTCGATTTCCTCGAACCCGGCGACCGGATCGTTACCCGGTCAGGCATGCGCGCCCTGCGCGAAATTCACCTCCGCCGCTATTCCGGGCCTGCCGTCCGCATCCGCGAAGGCGCACTCGGCAATGGCCGGCCAGAGCAGGCGCTGGTCCTGCCCGCGCATGCACCCGTCCTCGTCCGCGACTGGCGGGCGGCTGCGCTTTTCGGCTGCAAGAGCGTGGTGATGGAGGTCGACCGCCTCGTCGACGGGGAATTCATCGTCCCGACCGAGGCCGTGAGCATGCGGCTTTTCGACCTGCGCTTCGATCACCCCGAGATCGTCTATGCCGAGGGGCTTGAGATCGCCTGCGCCGCCGCCGAAACGGCCGTTCGGGTGGCGGCGGAGTAGGATGGGCAATATTGCCCATCCTACAGCCCGAGATCCCTGAACACCGCCGGCAGTTGTTCCGGCAGGTCCTCGGCGATGAGACCGGGGCCGAACTTCCGGGCGCATTCGACATGAAGCCAGGCCGCGGTTTCGGCAGCCTGCATCGGTGCGAAGTTGCGGGCGAGCAGGCCGGTGATGAAGCCCGCAAGCACGTCGCCCGAGCCGGCGGTGGCGAGCCAGGGGGCGGCGCGGTCGTAATGGGCGGAGTTGATCGCGCAGCGACCCGAGGGGTCGGCGATGACGGTGTCCGGCCCTTTGTAGAGGACCACGCATCCCGCCCGTTTCGCCGCCTCGCGGGTGGCATCGACCTTGGAATAGGCCGGACCCTTAGTCGCCGGGGCGGCCAGCTTTTCGGCGATGTCGGGGAAGAGCCGGGCGAATTCCCCGGCATGGGGGGTGAGAACGCAGTCTTGGTGGAGGGCGGCGAAGAGGTCGGGGTTTTGCGACAGGAGGGTGAGGGCGTCGGCGTCGAGGACGAGTCGGGGCAAGCCCCGACCTACGGGGCCGGTAGGTCGGGGCTTGCTCCGACTCTCCAGCGCCACTACAAGAAGCCCCCGCGCCCGCTCATCGAGCCCGAGCCCCGGCCCAAGGCAGAGCGCATTGATCCGGGAATCCTCCAGCTCCCCGGCCAGAGCCTCCGCATCCGCCACCGCCCTCAGCATCACCGCATCGAGCCGAGCGGCGTTCTCGGTGACAGCCTCCGGCGGACACCCCACCGTCACCAGCCCCGCCCCGATCCGAAGCGCACCCCGCGCGGCGAGGCGGGCAGCCCCGCCCTTGCCGGTAGTTCCGGAGAGGATCAGGGCATGGCCGTGGCTGTATTTGTGCCCTGCGCCTTTCGACAGCCGCCCCGTCGCCGGCGGCTCCATGTCCCCTGCCGGAAATCCGGCGGCTGGGTCAAATCTGGCGCCGGTAAGCCCGATGGCCTTGAGTATCACCCGCCCGCAATAGCGTGGACCAACGCCGAGGGCGTGTCCTGACTTTCGCCGATGGAAAGTCACTGTCAGGCTCGCTTCCACGATCAGCCCGTCAAGCGCGGGCCAACTCTTTGAACCGTATTGTACCGGGACGAGCGGGCGTCCGCTATCCGAGCAAAGCCCCGACGGTACGTCGACAGAAACGACGCGGCCCGCCATATAGCTCCTGAAAAGGTTCACCAACGTTCGCGCCACTTCGTCCGGCAGGGAGCGACGCAGGCCAGTACCGAAGAAGGCATCAACAACGACGTCGAACCATTGACAAGGGCGCTCCTCAGACAGGTCGTTGAGTGCGGCAAGCGCCCCCACCTCCCCCATCCCCAACCACCGCTCATAATTCGCCTTCGCATCCGGCGGCATCCTCCCCGGTTCCCCGTAAAGGAACACCTCCACCTCCCAGCCCCACTCTTTCAGCAGCCGCGCCACGACGAACCCGTCGCCGCCGTTGTTCCCCGGCCCGCAGAGCACGACCGCCCGGAACGACCCCGCCTTCAGCTCCGGCCACTCCTCCCATATCGCCTCGACCACGCCGCGCCCGGCGCGTTCCATCAGTTCAAGTCCCGTCACCTCGCCGGAGGCGATCGCGGCCGCCTCAATGGCGCGCATCTGGGCGGCGGTCAGAAGCTCGGTCATGGTTTTCCCCGCGAAGTTTTCAAACTGCCCGCCCGGCGATCAATTTGCCCAAAATTTAGGCGACACCGCAGGATTCCCCGGCCCGCGCCCCGCCCCCCGGACCCTAGCCAATTGCCCCTGCCCGGCGAAAGTGGTGACAGGGGCCGACCAGCGAAAAAGCGGCAGGGAGAGACGGCCCCATGAAGAAGATCGAAGCCATCATCAAGCC
>DJUV01000138.1 GCA_002440625.1 Rhodobacteraceae bacterium UBA6273
TCGATCACGTCGGGGTAGAGCGTGCCCTGCGCCAGAAACTTCGCGCCGCCGACCCTCGCGGCCTCGCGCTGGAAAACGTCGATGAAGAGCTTGCCGATGGTCTTGCGCTTCACCTCGGGGTCGGAGACGCCTTCGAGCGCGCCGAGGAACAGGGCACTTTCCTCGGCATGGATCAGGGGAATGTTGTAGTTGTCGCGGAACATCGCCACGACTTCTTCGGCTTCGTTCAGCCTGAGCAGCCCGTGATCGACGAAGACGCAGGTGAGCTGGTCGCCGATGGCCTCATGGATAAGGACCGCCGCGACCGAGGAATCGACGCCGCCCGAAAGGCCGCAGATCACCTTCTGGTCACCGACCTGCGCGCGGATCTTGGCGATGGCATCCTCGCGGTAGGCGCCCATCGTCCAGTCGCCGGTGAAACCCGCCAGCTTGACGAAGTTCTCGTAAAGCTTGGCGCCCTTCGGGGTGTGATGCACTTCCGGGTGGAACTGCACGGCGTAGAAATTGCGCGAAGGGTCCGCCGTGATGGCGAAAGGCGCATTGGGCGAGGTGCCGTAGACCCGGAAGCCGGGGGCGATCTCGGACACATGGTCGCCGTGGCTCATCCAGACCTGCTCGCGCCCGGCATTCGCGGTGTCGGCAAACCAGCCTTCCAGAAGCGGCGTCTGCGCAAACTCCGGCGTCACGAAGGCGCGGCCAAACTCGGCGGTGCCGTGGCCGCGTTCGACCTTGCCGCCGAGAAGGTGCATCATAACCTGCTGGCCGTAGCAGATGCCGAGGATCGGCACGCCCAGCCCAAAGACGGTGGCGGGCGGCATCGGCGCCCCTTCGGCAAAGACCGAAGCCGGACCGCCCGAAAAGATCACTGCCTTCGGCGCGAAGGCCTTGAGGAAGGCATCGTCCACGCGGTTGAAAGGGTGGATTTCACAATAGACATTCAGCTCCCTCAGGCGGCGCGCGATAAGCTGCGTGACCTGGCTGCCGAAGTCGATGATGAGAAGGCGCTGATGCGGATGTGTCATGGCCGGGGAATAGGATTTTGGCCCGTATTCCGCAAGGGTGTTCGGGGGCGGTCTTGTGCGGTCGCCCCCGAAGTGTCGTGGACTAGCCGCGCCCCTTCGGACGGCGCGGCGGCGCATTGCCGCCGGTACGGGGCGGGGCGGGGCGCTTGCCCTTGAACTTGCCTGCTGGCCGATCATCCGACGCGGCCTTGAATCTGGCGGGCTTGCCGGCAGCTTTGCCCTTTTCGGTCTTCTGCGCCGTCGTCCAGCGGGTCTTCACGCGGGACGTCTTGGCCTCCGCCGGTTCAGCAGCAACGGGGGCAGGCGGTTTCGGCGGACGGGCCGGTTCGATGAGCCTGGCCATCGGGGCTTCGGCCCTTGGCCGGGCGGCAGTCTCATGCTTTCGGACCGGCTTTGACGCCCCCGGATGCGCGCGACGTTCCGGATTGCGGTCAAGCACGGGTTCGCCTTTCATCCGGCGGAGCGTCAGGCCCGGCTCGATCTCGAGGACATCGCCGAAGCGGGGCGCCTCGGTCGTGGCGATCTGGACATAGCTTTCATCCTCGCGCACCCGGATCGCGCCGATGGCATCGCGGGTGATGCCGCCGGCATCGCAGATCTTCGGCAAAAGCCAGCGCGCCTCGGCACGCCCGGTGTGGCCGACCGAGAGCGAGAACCAGACCGAATCCCCGAACTCGCGTGGCGCGCGCGGGGCGGCGGCGGAGGGTGCGGGGCTGTCGGTCAGTTCCTCGGGCGGCGGGCGGCCGTCGCGCCAGAGCTGGACGAAGGCGGCGGCAATCTGCTTGGCGCCGAAATGCGCCAGAAGGTCATCGGCGATGGACATGTCCTCAAGGAGGCTGGAGAGGGCGGGATGCTCCGCCATCCGCATGTCGTCGCGTGCGCTGACCTCTTCGGCCGAGGGCGCCTTGCCCCATTCGGCCACGACCTTGGCGCCCTGCAACAGGCGCTGCGCCTTCTTGTATTCCGGCGGCGTCACGATCAGCGCCGACACGCCCTTGGCCCCGGCGCGCCCCGTGCGGCCCGAGCGGTGGAGGAGGGTTTCCGAATTGGTCGGCAGGTCGGCATGGATCACCAGCTCCAGCCCGGGCAGGTCGATGCCCCGCGCCGCCACATCGGTGGCGATGCAGACCCGCGCCCGGCCGTCGCGCAGCGCTTGCAGCGCATGGGTGCGTTCCTGCTGCGACAGCTCCCCCGACAGCGCGACGACGCGGAAACCGCGGTTGCCCATCCGCGCCAGAAGGTGGTTCACATTGGCGCGGGTCTTGCAGAAGATGATCGCCGTCCGCGACTCATAGAAGCGCAGGAGGTTGAAGATCGCGTTTTCACGGTCGCGCATGGCGACCGACAAGGCGCGGTAGGTGATGTCGCCGTGCTGGCGCGCCTCGCCCATCGCAGCGACGCGCAATGCACCCTTCTGGAAATCCTGCGCCAGCTTTTCGATCGGCGGCGGCACGGTGGCCGAGAACATCAGCGTCCGGCGGCTTGCGGGGGCGGCCTGAAGGATGAACTCCAGATCCTCGCGGAAGCCGAGGTCGAGCATCTCGTCCGCCTCATCCAGCACCGCAACGCGCAAGGCCGAAAGATCAAGCCCGCCGCGTTCGATATGGTCGCGAAGGCGCCCCGGCGTGCCGACGACGATATGCGCGCCACGTTCCAGCGCCCGGCGTTCGGTGCGGTAGTCCATGCCGCCGACGCAGGTGGCGATGCGCGCTCCGGTCGCGGCATAAAGCCAGGTCAGTTCGGCCGCCACCTGAAGCGCCAGTTCCCGTGTCGGCGCGATGGCAAGGGCGAGGGGCGTCGTGGCATGGGGCAGGGCGCCGCCATCCAGAAGATCGGGCGCGGCGGCGATTCCGAAGGCGACGGTCTTGCCCGATCCGGTCTGGGCGGAGACCAGAAGGTCGCGGCCCTGTGCCTCGGGGGCCAGAACGGCCTGTTGCACGGAGGTCAGGGTCGCATAGCCCCGCCCGTCAAGCGCCGACGCCAAGGGCGCGGCAATGTTCTCGTTGATCATGTCTTCTGCCTGGAATGGGGCCCGAGGCCCGGGTTGACGGCCCGGTCCCGCCCTAACGCGGCCCTAACCCGCGCTGGCCCAGAACAGCCGATCCGCTGCCCTATCGCCGCCAAGGGGCGGAGTCAAAGGGATATGTCGGGGAGGGCTGATCAGCCCTTCGCCTTGGCCCTGAGGAGCATCCCGTAAAGGTCGCGCGGATCGTCGGGGTCGGCGATCATGTCCAGAGGCTCGCTGTAGGGGTGGGTCTTCAGCTGGTCATGGACATAGCGCAGGGCCGAGAAATCCTCGATCGCGAA
>DJUV01000031.1 GCA_002440625.1 Rhodobacteraceae bacterium UBA6273
CCACGATCAGGAAGAGGCGCTGACCATGTCGGACCGGATCGCGGTGATGCGGTCCGGTTCTATCCGCCAGATCGGCGGGCCGCGCGACATCTACGATCATCCGGCTGAACGCTTCGTGGCCGATTTCATCGGCGACACCAATTTCCTCAACGCGACGCTTCTGTCGGTCGACGGCACTGCGGCGCGGGTCAAGCTCGCCTCGGGCGCCGAGACCACGGTGCGCGCGCCCGCCGAAGGCGCGAAAACCGGTCCGGTCACGCTGGCGGTCCGGCCTGAACATGCGACGCTTACCGGCGCCGATGGTGCGCTTCTGACGGGGAAGCTTGCCAACATCATCTATTTCGGCACCGACACGCATTTCCATGTGGACCTTGACGGCGGCGGCACCTTTGTCCTTCGCCAGCAGAACCAGCCGGACCAGAAATCGGGCCGCTCTGTCGCCGACCGGGTGGGGATCAGCTTCCCCGCCGGTGTCGGCCAGGTCCTGAGGGATTGATGCGATGAGCGACGCTTCCGATTCCGTCGCCCGCCGCACCAGCCGCAACCGCTGGTTCCTGCTGACCCCGGCGCTTGTCGTCCTGACGCTGGCGGCCAGCGGGCCCCTGCTCGTGGTGCTGATCTATTCCTTCCTGACCCCCGGCGACTATGGCGGCGTGGTCTGGAAGCCTTCGACCGACGGCTGGTTCAGCGTGATCCTGCAACGCGACTTCTTCACCGACGAACTGACCTTCGCCGACGCGCATCTGTCGATCTTCTGGCGCTCGATCTGGCTGTCGCTGATGACAACCATCATCACCTTCGTGATCGGCTTTCCGACCGCCTATTTCATCGCCACACGCCCGGCGAACCGGCGCGACATCTGGATGCTGCTCATCATCATCCCGTTCTGGACCAACCTTCTGATCCGCACCTTCGCGGTGATGGAACTGATCCGCAACGAAGGAACGGTGAACAGCATGCTGATCGCGCTTGGCATCATCGACCAGCCGATCCAGATGCTCTTCACCGATTTCGCCGTCCTTGTCGGCATGGCCTATGTCTTCCTGCCGCTGATGGTGCTGCCGATCTATGCCTCGATGGAGCGGATGGATTTCAGCCTTGTCGAGGCCGGCTACGATCTTTACGCAACCCGCTGGCGCGTCCTCAGGAACGTGATCATGCCCCTGGTGAAGCCGGGGGTGATCGCCGGGTCGATCCTCGTCTTCGTGCCCTCGCTTGGCGCCTATGTCACGCCGCGCGTCCTTGGTGGCGGCAAGCAGCTGATGCTCGGCAACCTGATCGAGCTGCAATTCGGGCAGGGCCGGAACTGGCCCCTCGGCGCGGCCCTGTCGCTGACGCTTCTCTTCATCGTCACGGTGGCGCTTCTCTTCTATGTCCGCGCCGCGGGAAAGGAGGAGGGGCATCATGGCTAAACCCTTCGACATCCGCCGGCAGACGGGCTTCAACGCCATCGCGATGGCCTGCTTCGTCCTTCTCTACCTGCCGATCATCCTTCTGGTGATCTATTCCTTCAACGCGGGCAGGTCGGTCGCGATCTGGGAAGGCTTCAGCTGGCGCTGGTACATCTCCGCCTGGCAGAACGATCAGGTGCAGTCGGCGACGGTACGTTCCCTCATCCTCGCTACCTCTGCGGCGATCTTCTCGACCGCCTGCGCGGTGCCGGCCGCACTCGCGACCACGCGGCAAGGATCGTTCAAGGGCTATACCTTCGTCTTCGCCCTCATCAACCAGCCCCTGATGGTGCCCGAGATCGTGACGGCGGTGGCGCTTCTCATCGTCTTTGCCGCGGTCAAGGTGGCGACCGGCTATACCGGTTTCGGCTATCTCATCCTTGCCCATACCGCCTTCTGCATTCCCTTCGCCTACATGCCGATCCGGGCGCGGCTGCAGGGGATGAACCTCAATCTCGAACAGGCCGGCGCGGATCTTTACGGCACGCCCTGGCGGGTCTTCCGCCATGTCACCCTGCCGCAGCTCTGGCCCGGCATCCTTGCCGGCGCGATGCTGGCCTTCGTCACTTCGCTCGACGATGTGGTCATCACCGAATTCGTGAAATCCGCCGGGCAGGACACGCTGCCAACCTACATGCTCGGCCAGATGCGCCGGGTGGTCACGCCCGAGGTCAACGCCATCTCAAGCGCGCTTCTGGCGATTTCGGTCGTGATGGTCATGGCCTTCTTCTTTCTCAGCAAGACAAGAAAATAACCAACCAACAAGGAGGATAAGACATGAAGATCAGACCCTATCACGTAGCGCTCGCCGCGCTGGTCGCGGCATCCCCGGCTTTCGCCGAGGGCGAGTTGAACATCTACAACTGGGGCAACTACACCAGCCCCGAGATGATCGCGAAGTTCGAAAAGGAATTCGGCGTCAAGGTCACGGTCACCGACTACGACAGCAACGATACCGCGCTCGCCAAGATCAAGGCCGGCGGCCACGGCTTCGACATCGTCGTGCCCTCGGGCACCTATGTGCCGATCTTCATCTCCGAAGGCCTCCTCATGGAGTCGAAGCCGAACGAGATGGAGAATTTCAAGAACATGGACCCGGCCTGGGTCGATGTCGAGTTTGACCCCGGCCGCAATTACACCGTGCCGTGGCAGTGGGGCACCGTCGGCATGACGGTCAACACCAGCATCTACAAGGGCGACATCAACACCGCCGCGATCTACCTCGACCCGCCGGAAGAGCTGAAGGGCAAGATCAACGTCGTGCCGGAAATGGGCGACGTGATGTCCACCGCCATCTACTACATGGGCGGCGAACAATGCACCGACGACAAGGAAGTGCTGAAGAAGGTCCGCGACAAGCTGGTCGAGGCCAAGCAGTACTGGCTGTCGATGGACTACGGCAACATCGAGAAATACGCCAAGGTCGACCTCGCCGCCGGGGTGAACTGGAACGGCGCCTCGATGCGGGCCCGGCTTGAGAACAAGGATGTGGCCTATGGCTATCCGGTCACCGGCTATCCGATCTGGATGGACAATGCCGCGATCCTCGCCGACGCCACCAACGTCGACAACGCCAAGCTGTTCCTCAACTTCATCATGGACCCGGAAAATGCGGCGATGCTGTCGAACTTCGCCCGTTATGCCAACGGCATCAAAGGCTCCGAGGCGTTCATGGATGAAGAGATGAAGAACGCGCCGGAGATCGTCATCCCGGAAGAACTGAAGGCAGCCGGACGGATGGGCAAGACCTGCCCGCCCGAAGTGCAGAAGATCTATACGGCGATCTGGACCGAGCTTCAGAAGTAATGCCGAAGGCGCGGCCCCTCGCCGGGCCGCGCCACCGCCTGCGACCGAGAGTCCGGGCCGGACGCAAGAGCAAATCCTTGAAGCCAAGGAGTTTTGCGGGATAGTGTGCCGCGCAGCGCAACTCCAACCGGGTGCTTCGATCATGCTGGCGTACAGTCGTGCCTTCCGTCCCGTGTCGTACCTCGGTTGCCTGCTTCTCAGCCTCTTTCTTCTGGCGATATCCCCACTGGCAACTGCCGCGCAGGATGTGGCGGCGACCGCCCCCGCCACCGACAAGCTCGACCAGCTCATCAACCTTCTGAACGACCCCGAGGTTCAGGCCCTCCTGAAGGACAAGGGTGTCACGGCTGCCCCCCCTGACGTTGCCGAGCAAGAGGTGACGGATGTGCTTCAGGGCGTGCGCGGCCATATCACCGGGCTTCTTGTCGCGGCAGCCAACCTCGGGTCGGATTTCAGCGTGGCGCGGTCAAATCTCTGGGATCGTGTCGGTGGCCAGCGCCTTCCCGTCGTTGCCGCCTTCATCCTCATCGTCCTTGGTGCGGGTTTCGCGGCCAACAAGCTGACGCTCAGACTGCTCCGTGCGCGCGAGGGCAATGAGACCCACGATGCGGAAACCGGCAAGGACCACCACCTCGCGCGGCTGTTTCAGCCTCTCTCGTTCGCCTTGGCGCTTCTTGTCGCCTTCATGGTGCTGCCCTGGCCGGAAGGGGTCGCCCCTCTGGTGCTGCCCTGGCTTCTGGCCACGATGGCGCATTTCGTCATCCAGGTCGCCTCGCGCTTTGTCGAGGCTCATGCCGGCGACATCGGACGGGCGGACAAGGTCGCGCATTGGTGCGCGGCCGTCAGGCGGTTCTCGCTGGTATTCTTCGTCGGCTGGGCGTTTCTGCACATGCTGGGGGCGCTTGGCTTTACCCGGAACCCGACGCTGCTTGTTGCCTATGTCTTCAGCGCCGGGCTGATCCTCGTCTGCATCGGGGCGGTCTGGACGCGCCCGGTGGATGCCGGCGCTTCGGCGAGCGCGCGCAAGTTCGTGAACGTGGCGCTTACGGTCTTCCTGCTCTTTCTGGGCGGTTTGTGGGTTGCCGATCTGACCATCCTGCTCTGGATCGGCATCTACGCGATCCTGATGCCGTTCGTGCTGCCGCAGGTGACCAAGATTGCCCGTGCCGTGTTCGCCGGCCGGCTGACCGGGCCGGACGACCCCAACGCGAACCTCAAGATGGTGGTGATCGACCGGCTGGCCCGCCTGGTGGTGATCGCGATCGCCATTGCCTGGTTCGTCCAGATCGTCCACGCCGCCGCCGCCCGCAATCTCGGCGCGGAACGGTCCATCCAGATCTTCTACGGGCTGGGTCAGGGCATTGCGGTGCTGATCGCCGCCGACTTCCTCTGGCAGATCATCAAGGCGCTGCTGCTCAGATACGAACTCAGGGCGGCGAGTGCCACAGGCACGCCAGCCGAGGCTGCCCAGCAGGGCCGCCTTCGGACGCTTCTGCCGATGGTGCGGAATTTCGCCGCCGCCGTCTTTGCCACGGTCACGGTGCTGATGTTCCTGTCGAGCCTTGGCGTCTCCATCGCGCCCTTGATCGCCGGTGCGGGTGTGTTCGGCGTGGCGCTGGGCTTTGGTTCCCAGACGCTGGTCAAGGATGTCGTGTCGGGCGTCTTCTACATGCTCGACGATGCCTTCCGGGTGGGTGAATACATCCAGACCGGCAGCTACAAGGGCACGGTCGAATCCTTCTCTGTCCGCTCGATCCGGCTCCGGCACCATCGCGGTTCGATCTATACCGTTCCTTTCGGCACGCTCGGCGCGGTCCAGAACATGAGCCGCGACTGGGCCAAGGACAAGTTCATGATCACCGTGCCCTTCGACACCGATCTTGAGAAGGTGAGGAAGATCGCCAAGCAGGTCGGCCTGACCCTGAAGGAAGATCCCGAGTTCGGCCCCGAAATCATCGAGCCGATCAAGATGAAGGGTGTGGAGCAGATCGGCGACTACGGCCTGATCCTCGGCTTCGGGATGATGGTCAAGCCAAGCGGGATGCAGACGATGATCCGCCGCAGGGCCTATGCCATGCTCAAGCAGGAGTTCAAGAACCGCGGGATCGAGTTCGCCTCGCCCACGGTGCAGGTTGCCGGTGACGAATCGCAATCGGTCGCTGCCGGGCATGCGGCGAAGATGCTTGCGGACCAGAAAGCACTGGCGGCCGCCGGCGGCGCCGGCGCGTGACGCTTCGAGGACCACTCCGGGGGGGAATGCCGATGAACCGACCGCTTGGAAATCTCGCCCATCTCGCCGAACGCATCGACCTTGCCGCCGCCTTCCGCTGGACGGCGCGGCTGAACATGCACGAGGCGGTGGCCAACCACTTCAGCCTCGCCGTCAACGACGATGGCACGCGCTTCCTGATGAACCCCAACGCCCGCCACTTCGCGCGGATCAGGGCCTCGGACATCCTTGAGATCGACGCCAATGATCCAAAGACGATGGACCGGCCCGATGCGCCCGATCCGACCGCCTGGGGGCTGCATGGCGCCGTCCACCGGGCCTGTCCCCACGCGCGCTGCGTCATGCATGTGCATTCCATCCACGCGACGGTGCTGGCCAGCCTCGCCGATTCGCGCTTGCCGCCGATCGACCAGAACACGGCGATGTTCTACGGCCGCCACGTGATCGACGGCAGCTACGGCGGCATGGCGTTTGAGGAAGAGGGCGCGCGCTGCGCCTCGATGCTGCGCAATCCGAAGGTCAAGACCATGATCATGGGCAACCACGGTGTCCTCATCATCGGCGACAGCGTGGCCGATACCTTCAACCGGCTTTACTACTTCGAACGCGCGGCGGAGACCTATATCCGTGCGCTGCAAACCGGACAGCCGTTGCGCGTTCTCTCGGACGAGATCGCCGAAAAGACCGCGCGGGAATGGGAAGCCTATCCCGACTCGGCCACGGCGCATCTTTCAGAACTGAAGGCGATCCTCGACAGCGAAGGGTCGGATTACGCCCACTGAGGGCGGCTTCAGAACGTCGCCATGACCTCGTACATCACCGGCTCGAAGCGCGAACAAAGCTGCGAAAACCGCCGGTTACGCTCGCGCATTTCAGGTGTTCTCAGCATCGCCAGAAAATCCTGGCGGTCGCGCCACTGCGAATAGTTGGCGATCCGGGTCTGGGCGTCGTTCATGTGAAGGCCAGCCGCGATGAAGCCGGGCTGGTGGCGGATGAAGTTCTCGTAGGCGTCGGTCAGCGCATCCATCAGGTCATGCGCGGTGCCGGGCGTCATCTCGAAGGTGGTCAGGACCGTCTGGCCGCTGAAGTCCGGTGTGATCGTCGTCATGGTGCCTCCCTCCGCTCCCGCGCGCCTGATCCGACTATCGCGCCCGGATGGGGCGACTGTCAAAGGCTAGGAGCGGTTAGGGGAGGTCAGCCGTTCAGCTTCGCCAGAACCTCGTCGGTCAGGGCGGCAACCTCGTCCTTCACTGCCTTGGTGCCGGCTTCTTCCGCGCCAAGGCCCTGGCCCAGCGTCTCGGCATAGGCGACCCGGTTCGCCAGCCGCGCCTCGGCCAGCCCCGCGGAAAGCTCGCCCGCTGCCCGCGCCACATCCTCCGACAGCCGCGTGCCCTGCCGGACCCGGTTCAGGACCATCCAAGCTGCCTTGCGTTCGCGTGCGGCAAGGTCAAGAACCCCGTCCGTCGCCCAGAGGTCGACATGGCTGGATGCCACCGGCACCAGGATGAGATCAGCTTCGCGAAGAGCGGGGCGCAGGTCGGCATCGACCTTTGGCGGTGTGTCGATGATGACGATATCGGCGCTGCGCTTCAGCTTTTCGCATTCATAGGACACGCCCCAGGCGGAGGAAGTCGAAAACTCCATCCCCGGATCGCCGAGCCTTTCCCGCCGCGCCATGAACCAGCGCCCGAGCGAGCCTTGCGGATCGGTATCGAGAAGCGCCACCGTCAGCCCTCGCCTCGTGCAGGCGACGGCGAGGTTGACCGCCAGCGTGGTCTTGCCGGAACCGCCCTTTTGTTGGACGACAGCAATCACCTTTCCCGCCATGGGACCCCCCGCTGAAAATTTCTGCAACGCAGCATAACGCAAGGGGGCGGGGATTGCACGGGCAGATGTCTGGCCCGGGCACCGCAATGGCAGTCGAATTGCCGCAGCGCCGCCTAGCCGCCCGCCACGCGAAGCACGATCTTGCCGATATGGCCGGAACTTTCGATCCGCTCATGCGCCTTCGACGCATCTTCTAGCGCAAATTCCGAATCCATCACGGGCTTGAGCTTTCCAGCGGCAATCATCGGCCAGACGTGCCGACGAAGCTCTGCGGCGATCCGCGCCTTGGCGAGGTCGCTTTGCGGGCGAAGGGTCGATCCGGTGATGGTCAGGCGCCGGGTCATCAGCGGCGCGAAGTTGATCTCGGCCTTCGGGCCTTGCAGGAAGGCGATCTGCACCAGCCGCCCGTCCTCGGCAAGCGCCTTGAGGTTCCGCGCGATATAGTCGCCGCCGACCATGTCGAGGATCAGATCCGCCCCGACTTCTGCCGTCAGCACGGCAACGAAATCCTCGTCCCGGTAATTGATCGCCCGTTCCGCGCCAAGATCGACGCAAGCCGCGCATTTCTCCGCCGACCCGGCGGTGGCGAAGACCCGGGCGCCAAGGGCCGAAGCGATCTGGATCGCCGTCGTGCCGATACCCGATGAACCGCCGTGGACGAGGAAGCGCTCGCCTGCCTTGAGGTCGCCGCGCATGACCACGTTCGACCAGACGGTGAAGCAGGTCTCGGGCAGGCAGGCGGCTTCCTTCAGGCTCAGCCCTTCGGGGACCGGCAGGGCATGGGCGGCGGCGGTCAGCGCGTAGTCGGCATAGCCGCCGCCGGGGAGAAGGGCGCAGACCCTGTCACCGACCTTCCAGTCAGCGACGCCGGGGCCGACGGCGGCCACCGTGCCCGAGGCCTCAAGCCCCGGCAGTGGCGAGGCCGAGGGCGGCGGCGCATAGGCCCCGGCGCGTTGCAGCGCGTCGGGCCGGTTGACGCCGGCCCAGTCGATGCGGATCAGGATCTGCCCGGCGCCGGGTGTGGGGACCGGAACTTCTGTTTCACGCAGCACATCCGGCCCGCCCGGCTTGGTGATGGCGATGGCGCGCATCGTCTTCGGCAAGTTCATCCCTTGTGTCCTTCGTTCATCTGCCCCGGCATGTCGGCCATCCTGCCCGGCGCGCGGACCCGGTCCAAGAGGCGCAGCGGTCCGGCGATGAGCTTCGACAGCGCCGGATTGTCACGCACTCCGGCCTTGAACTTCTCGAACTGCATGACGCCCTCGATCCGCCGGTCAAGAAACTCCCAGGTCGCCTGATGGCCTTCGCTCTCGTCGCCGAGCCAGTAAAGCACCGTCGAGGAATAGACCGCCGAAAGCGTGGCGCGCTTGGAATACCAGTTGATGTCGTCCGAACGATCACCAAGTGCGGTCCAGATCGCATCCGCCGTGCCCCAGATCAGCGCCGCCCCGATGGCGGCATTCTGCGGCAGGGCGAAATGCGCCGCCCCCCGGCGCACGATCTCCCGGTCCGCGCCTTCGAGCCTGAGCCGGACGGCGAGCGTCACCTTGTCGCGGAAGCGAAGGCCGTCCTTTGACGCCAGAGCCAGCGCCGAGGCCATCGCCCGGTCGCCCTGCCGGTGGTAGTCGGCAGCAAGGTCGGTCGCACCGCGCGGGCAATGGGCGCGGGCGAGGGGCAGCGCCATCCCGATGTCGGCGGCGGCAGCGCGGAAGGCGGCCTCGCTCCAGCCATCGAAGACCACATGCGGCAGGACCGCCTCAAGAAGCTTTTCGCGCGGCGTTTCTGCTGCCGCTGAAGGGTCCTGCATGTCAATTCTCCGCTTCTGCCGCCGGTAGACAAAGACCGGGGCCTTTGCTATAGGGGCGCTTCCTGCAAGGATATGCAACTCTAACTTAGGAAGGTGGTGACAACCACATGCAGGTCAGCGTTCGCGACAACAATGTCGAACAGGCGCTTCGTGCTCTGAAGAAGAAACTTCAGCGCGAAGGGGTTTTCCGCGAGATGAAGCTCAAGCAGCATTTCGAGAAGCCCTCCGTCAAGAAAGCGCGCGAGAAGGCCGAGGCCATCCGCCGTGCCCGCAAACTGGCACGCAAGAAGGCCCAGCGCGAAGGCGCGCTTTAAGGCGCATGTTACGCTGGCGGGGGTTTCGGCCCTCGCAATCACGACGAACCCCCGCGGGCCCGCCCCCGGGGGTTTTCTTTTGGTTTCGCCCCGGCTGGCGCCGGGGCGACCCGGTGGGGGTTTCACCCCCGTCGTCCATTGGTTCTCGAACCAATGGCGCACCAATGGACGACCCCCCGAGGGTATTTGGACAACGAAGAAGCCGAAGCGGGTTTTCGAAGGCGGTGGCAGGGGGTATGACGGCGCGAGTTCAGATGAGGGTCTGTCATGATTGATGTTTCGCGCCGTGCAGCACTTGGCCTCGGGCTTGGTTTTCTGGCCGCCTGTGGCCGCAGGCCCGCCGCCGTCGAAGGCCCGGCAGGCTCAGCCGAGGTCAACCGGTTGATTTCGCGTTATGCCCGCGCCTATGACGTGCCCGAAGATCTGGTGCACCGGGTGGTGCGGCGCGAAAGCGGCTATAACCCGGCGGCGCGCAACGGCCCCTATTACGGGCTGATGCAGATCGTGCCGCAGACGGCCCGGACCATGGGCTATCGCGGCGGTCCCGAAGGGTTGCTCGATGCCGAGACCAACCTGCGCTACGGCGTCAAATACCTGCGCGGCGCCTGGCTGGTGGCGCGCGGCAACCGCGACCGGGCGGTGATGTGGTATTCCAAGGGCTACTACTACGAGGCCAAGCGCATGGGATTGCTGGAGGAGACGGGACTGAGGTCGTGACGACGGCCTTGGGCGCATTGCTGTTCCTCCTCTATCTCGTCGCGGTCAGTATCTTTTCCTATGCGCTCTTCGCGATCGACAAGTGGCGGGCGCAAAACAGGGAATGGCGCATTTCCGAAGCGGCCCTGCTGACGACAGCCCTGGTTGGCGGCAGCCTCGGGGCGAAGCTTGCGCAGCACCGGCTGCGGCACAAGACCCGGAAGGAGCCTTTCCGCAGCGCGTTGAACCTGATCTGCCTGCTTCAGGCAGCGGCGCTGGCGTCGCTTTTCTTTCCGGCACCACGCGCAGCGGCGATTGCGGTCTTCGGTGCCATCACCGCCGGCTTTCCGACGGCGTCCGAAGTGGACCGGCCCCTGCCGCGCCGCTTCGGACCCGGAAGCTGAGGCGGCCCGCGGTGCGGCAAGACCCCACCAGCCTAGCCCTGGGTTCTGACCACCTGCTCGGGCTCGCAGCCGATCACATCCGGGATCGCCCCCGCCGCCGCGCGCACCGCAGGTTCAGTGCCGACGACGACGAGGCTGCCGATGAGGTCCATCACCTCGGCGACCTGAAGCCCCCTGGCGCGGAACCGTTCCGCCGCGCGCGAGGCGTTTTCACCGCCGAAGGGGACGGAGACGAGCATCCGCACTGGCTTGTCCTTGCTTTCCGGCATTCCCGGACCTCCTGATGCGGGCCGGACGCACTGAGACGCCCGGCCCTTGTGTCATCACTTGCCCTTGCGCTTGCCCGCCGGTTCCGACCCGTCGGAATCGGCCATCTCAAGCGGGCGCGGCACCGGCAGCCGGTCGAAGATCGGCAGGTTCGGGAACGGCTTCAGGATGAACCGGAGCCTGACCGGGGCCTGAACGTTGCCCGCGCCGACATGCGCCGCCGGCTGGCCCGGCAGGACCTTGGCCGTCGAGGTAAGCCGCTGCCAGAGAGCCGCGCCACGATGCGCCGGATTGAGCTGGGCGTAAAGGGCGGCGATGCCCGCGACATGCGGCGTCGCCATCGAGGTGCCGCTCTTCGTGCCATGGGTGCCCTTGGCCACCGGCACGGAGGAGAAGACGCCGACGCCGGGTGCGGCGATGTCGACCGAGCCATGCGGCGGGAAGGTGCCGATGCAGGAGAAGCCGGCGCGGGTCAGCTGCTGGGTCAGCGCGCCCACCGCCATGATCGAGGGGCAGTTTGCCGGATGGTTCACCGGCTGGTTGCCGTCGTTGCCCGCCGCCGCGATGATGAGGCTTCCGGCCGCGAAGGCCGCCTGGCCGGCATTTTCATAGGCCGCCGAGAAGCCCGAACCCTGCGCGGGCGCGCCGAGCGACATCGAGATCACCGCGCATTTGTTGGCGATGGCCCAGTTGATCCCGGCAAGGATGCCGCCGTCGCCACCGCTGCCGCCATTGCTCAGGACCTTGCCGACGTAGATCTCCGACTTGTGGGCAACGCCGTAGCGCTGCACCCCGGTCGGCGGTGTGCGCGGGCCGCAGGCGGTGCCGATGGTGTGGGTGCCGTGCGAATTGCCGTCCTGCGCCGTCTCGCCGGGAATGAAGGAGCGGGTGACGATGGTGCGCCCGGCGAAATCGGGATGGCCGGTATCCATGCCGGTGTCGAGGACCGCAACGCGGATGCCCGCGCCAGTGCCGCGCGGCAGGAAGAGGAAGGGCGGCACCACCCGCGTCGCGATAAGGCCCCAGGTGGCATTGGCCGCGGCGACGGCAATCTCGTCCATCTCCGCTTCCGGGCCGGGCATGTCGGGTGTCCCGCCGCTGCCGATGCGCTGGGCGATGAGGTCGGCGGCATCGCGCATGCCCCGGACATAGTCGCCAAGATCCTCGGCGATGGCGTGGACGATGCGTTCCGGCTCGATCACCTTGCCGTCCATCGCTTCGGACGTTTCCTGGTAGAGCGCGGTCTCGCTGATCGCGGCGACCTGGTCGGCATCATGCGGGGTGATCACCGCGACGCCGATCTCGTCGAGATAGACGCCGTCGCCGTCCATCGCCTCGATGCTGAGGTCGCCATCGGCGAAATCGCGCGAACTGGCGATGTTCAGCCCCGCCGACTTCTTCAGTTCCTTGATCGAGGCCGAACCGTCGCGCCGCACATCGGTCACGAGAAGCCGCCCGGTGAACCCGCCTTCGGCGGCAGGCGTCGGATAGTCGGACATCATGTCCTCCCTTGCTGAAAATGTGAATGAAATCAGGTACTGGCGACAATCAACCGGCAGGCGCGATGGCTACGCGCCTGCCGTCGGTGACTGGTACGCATCTGTCACGGGAGAAATGCCCCGCAGCAGAAAGCATACACTAAATTGGTGATGAACGCACTCTGGAATTCCCCACCCGGTTGTGCGGTCAGACCGGAATGGCGGTGGTTTGCCGAACGGTTCGGAGCGCGAAGGAGGAATGCATCTGCGCCACGCCGGGCAGGCGGGCGAGGTGCTGGCGATGGATACGGGCGAAATCCTCGGTATTCTCGGCAACGACCTTCAGAAGGTAGTCGGCGGTCCCCGCCATCAGGTGGCATTCGAGGATGTCGGGCACCAGCCGCACCGCCTTTTCGAAGGCGTCAAGAAGTTCGTCCGCCTGGCCCGATAGCGTGATCTCGACGAAAACCGTCGTCGGTCGGCCAAGCTTGCGGGCATTCAGGAGCGCCACGAAACCGGCGATGTAGCCCTCCGCCTCAAGCCGCTGCACGCGCCGGTGGCAGGCGGAAGGCGAGAGGTTCGCGCGCTCCGCAAGCTCGGCATTGGTGATGCGGCCTTCCTTCTGCAAGGCCGCGAGGATACGCCTGTCTGTCGCGTCGAGTTCCATGGCCGCGCAAGATCCTTCGAAGAATGCCGCGTTTTGTCGAATAAATAGCGCGCCGCCCATCCATATGGCCAGCCATTTCTCAAAGCAATTTCCTGCAAGCTGGGGCAGAATCCGCGCAGCATTCTTTCGGGAGGAAAACATGAAAATCGGATGCCCCAGGGAAATCAAGCCGCAGGAATTCCGCGTTGGCATGACCCCGACCGCCGCCCATGAAGCGGTGACGAACGGCCACGAGGTCTTTATCGAAACCGGCGCCGGCATGGGCGCGGGCTTCAGCGACGCCGACTATACCGCCGTCGGCGCCAGGATCCTCGGCACCGCGAAAGAGGTCTTCGCCACCGCCGACATGATTGTCAAGGTGAAGGAGCCGCAGGCGGTGGAGCGCAAGATGCTGCGTCCGGGCCAGATCCTCTTCACCTACCTTCACCTCGCGCCCGATCCCGAACAGACCAAGGACCTGCTCGCCTCCGGCGCCACCTGCATCGCCTATGAGACGGTGACCGACCGCAACGGCGGCCTGCCACTTCTGGCGCCGATGTCCGAGGTTGCCGGGAGGCTTGCGCCGCAGGTCGGCGCCTGGACGCTGCAGAAGGCCAATGGCGGTCGCGGCGTGCTTCTCGGCGGTGTGCCGGGCGTGCTGCCGGCCAAGGTTCTGGTCATCGGCGGCGGCGTCGTCGGCACCCATGCGGCGAAGATCGCCGCTGGTATGGGCGCGGATGTGACCGTGCTCGACCGTTCGATCACCCGGCTGCGCTATCTCGACGATGTGTTCGGCGGCACTTTCAAGAACGCCTATGCCTCGGCCGGGAACACCATCAGCCTCGCCCGCGAAGCCGACATGATCATCGGCGCCGTCCTGATCCCCGGTGCTGCCGCGCCGAAGCTGATCTCCAGGGCGCAGTTGAAGGAACTGAAGCCGGGTGCGGCGCTTGTCGATGTCGCCATCGACCAGGGCGGCTGTTTCGAGACCTCGCATGCGACGACCCATTCCGAGCCGACCTACGAGATCGACGGCGTGATCCATTACTGTGTCGCCAACATGCCGGGCGCGGTGCCGGTCACCTCGACCATCGCGCTCAACAACGCCACGCTGCATTACGGCCTGCA